>JBFHMM010000008.1:0-37381 GCA_041594355.1 Paracoccaceae bacterium
ATCATCGAGCTTTCGCCGTAGAACGGTGCCGCGTACATGGTGCCGTCATGGGACAGGCCGCCGCGCATAGCGGGCAGGATGTCGTCGGCGTCATATTCTGCCGGCAGATCGTCCAGCGATACCAGCCAGCCGTTCTTGGCCCAGATCGGCGTCTCGTACATGCCGATCGTCATTATGTCGAAAGAACCGCCCTTGGCGGCGATGTCCGTGGTCACGCGCTGGCGCAACACGTTCTCTTCGAGGGTCACCCACTCCACCTCGTGGCCGGTTTTGGCGGTGAAGTCATCGGTCAGGCCCTGCATGCGGATCATGTCGCCGTTGTTCACGGTGGCAATGGTCAGCGTCTCGGCAAACGCGCCCCCGGCCAGGACAAGCGTCACGGCGGTCGCTGCGTGCAATGATGTTTTGAATGACATCCTCAATGTTCCTCCTCGTTGGATGATGGCAATCAGCCTAGCCGTCACCACAACGCGAAGTCAATTAAAAATTTACGCGCGTCAAAAAAGTGGTTTTGTGTTTGTTTTGTATATGGTTATGCCGAGTCTCGCATGACAAGACGTCCTTCGAACAGCATTTCCACACGGTTGGGTGGGCGTTCATCGTCCTGCAGCATTTCAAACAGAGTTCTGACCGCGCGATTCGCGATGGCCTCGTAATCTTGTGCGATTGTCGTCAGGGCGGGGCAGGTAAAACGTGAAAACGGGTGGTCGTCATGACCCGCGATGCGCAGATGGCACCCCTGTCCGTGGCCGACGCGCAGATCCAGGGCATAGGCCGCCGACAGCATGCCAATGGCCAGCCGGTCGTTGCTGCACAGGACGGTCTTGGTCTTGAAGGCGTTCGATTCCAGCAGGCGCCCGCCTTCGATCTTGCCGATTTCTTCAAAGTTCCATCCCTCTCCCTCGGCTTGAAAGATATGCGGCGTCTGCCTATGCCGCTCCATACTCTCGACATAGGCCTGGTGACGCTTGTTGGCATTGGGATTGGAGGGGGACTTCATCTCGAAGAAACAGGGCGGTTCGCCGCTGCGGCACAGATATTCAACCATCAGATCAATGCTTTGAAAGTTGTCGGTGCCAAAGTATGCCTGCCCAGTGTCGCTCATGTTGGCATCGAACAGAACCAGTGGAAAGTCGCGGTCAAAAGCCTGCACCGCTTCCTTGTTCGACAGGCGGCCGAAGGGGGCCAGCAACACCCCGGCGGGCTTCAGGGACCGAAGCGACTCGAGGTTGTCGCTCTCCATTTCGGGAATACCGTGCGAGCTTAGCAAAATCGGGCTGTAACCGGCATCGATACAGGCCAGTTCAACCCGGCGCCCGATCTCCGAGAAAAACGGGTCCGCAAGGTTCGGAACGACAACGCCGATGTTCTTGGTCTTGCGCCGGTTCTGGTTCATCGCGAACACGTTCGGGCGGTAGTTATGCTGTTCCAGCGCGGTTTCGATCTTTTGCCGGGTCGAGGGCCGAACGCTGTCTGGGTCGTTGAAATACTTCGAGACGGTCGGCCTGGATATGCCGCTGACAGCTGCGAATTCTTCCATATTGCGAATTTTCGGCTGGACCATTTTTCCCCAATTTTTCTATTTTCATGACGCGCGTAAAGTAATGAAAAGATACTGAGGCTAAGAGTGAAACGTCAAGAAAATTCCCTGCCATCCACCGTCTTGACGGCGGGAGATACTCAATACGCTCGTTTCTGATACGGATCGTCGGGATACCCTCAGAGTTCGTCGGCCCACGGAGGATTCGCCCCGGCCCGTGAAACAGTGACCGCGGCGACACGTGCTCCATGCGCCAGGGCTTGCTCCAGGAAATCGGCGGGCAGGTGTTTCAGATGCGATTTGCGCAAGGCTCCGAGATCGGAGAGCTTGGCCAGCACGCCAGCGTTAAAGGTGTCGCCCGCGCCGACGGTATCGACGATATTCACACGGGTGGCCGGCACCGTAACTGCGGTTCCGTCGGCCAGATAACCGGTCGCACCGTCGCCGCCGCGGGTCAGGACGACGATACTCGGCCCTCTGTCCAGCACCATCTTGACTTTTTCGCTCAGCGCGAGCGGCGCGGGCAGGATCCAGTTCAGATCCTCGTCCGACACCTTGACAATGTCCGTCAGTGCCAACATCTGGTTCAGTCGCGCGCGGTACCGGTCGATGTCCCGGATGAACTGAGGACGTATGTTCGGGTCCAGCATCACCGCGCGGTCCGTGCCTTCTTTCCGCAAAAGGGCCGCATAGGTTGTTGCGCAGGGTTCGCTGGCCAGGCTGATGCCGCCGAAATAGAGCGAGGAGATCTCGCCCGACAGCGCGGGCAAATCGGCCGCCGCCAACATGCGCCCTGCAGAGTTCTCGTCAAAGAAATTGTAGGTCGCATGACCATTCTGCAGCCTTACAAACGCCAGTGTGGTCGGGCGGTCCGACGTGACAACATGTGACGTGTCGACGTGGCTCGCCTGCAGCGCATCGGTCAGCTGTTGGCCGAACATATCCGTCGACAAGCCGGTCAGCATGCCCGTCTGCACGCCGAGCCGACCAAGCGCTATCGCGGTGTTGAACACTGCGCCGCCGGAATGGGGGACGAATCCGTCGCGACCGCTGTCGGTCGGGGTCGGGATCATATCGACGAGGGCTTCTCCGCAGCACAGGATCATCGGGGCGGGCCTTTTTGAATTGAGTTGTGGTTGATGAGAAAGCGTTCGCAGAGCGGCAGGCTGGCAGCGCCGAGCGCGCGCGCGTCTGGTCCGGCCGATCCCTCTCGGACCTGCGGGGGCGCGACACCCGCCAGAGCATCGCCAGACAGGTGGTGTTTGACGCGCCTTACCAGGTCGGCCCGCAATTGGGCTGGCATCCAGCCGTCGATCAGCACCTGCTCCACGTCAATCAGGCAGACTGACAACATGATGGCGTGGGCCAGCCCCATGGAGGCCTCGTTCAGCCATCGCTCCAGTATCGGAGGGGGGAGGACCCAATTCTCCGGGCTGTCCCAGGTCAACCGGCCATGTCCGGCGGTGGACATTGCGCGGTCCAGAGTGGCGAGGGACGCGACATCCACCAACTGGCGCGGCCGGCCATCGGGGTTGGGAACACGCATTGATCCCAGCGCCGCCGCGTTTCCGCCGGGCCCGGTGTACAGGGCGTTGTCCATAACCAGCCCGCCACCCACGAAGTAACCGACGAAGACATAGAGAAAATCACCCGGTTTGTCCTGATCGCCAAACACAAGCTCCGCTGCACAGGCCGCCGAGGCATCGTTGCACATAAATACCGGGAAATCGACGGCAGCGCCGATTTCTGCCGCGATGTCGCGCTCTTTCCAGGCGGCGATGTCCGCGTCTTCAACACCTAGCGCCTCTGCCCAGTTCCACAGCTGAAACGGCAGCGCAATGCCCATCCCCGCAATACGCGAGCGGTGCTCGGCCGACAGTTCGCCTTGCATCCGGGTGATTGCATTCAGGGCAAAGGTCACGGTTCCGTCGGGGGTCGGGTAGGGGTGTCTATCCTTCAGCTGTTGACGCACATGGCCGAGGAAATCGGTCAAAACCAGTTGCAGGTTTCGGCGGCCGACTTGCAGGCCCAGAAAGAAAGCACCATCCGCCGCCAGGCTCATCGGAACCGAGGGTTGCCCGATCTTCCCGCGCACCGGCGCCCCCCGCGTCAGCATCCCGTCCGCTTCGAGGCCGCGCATGATGACTGAAACGGTCTGCGCAGACAGCCCGGTCCTGCGTGCGATATCCGCCTTTGCCATTGCGCCATTCTGCCGGATCAAAGACAGGACCGCGCGCTCGTTGTGGGCGCGCATTCCGCTTTGGTTCGAACCGCGAGGCCCGTTGCTCATCTCGGCTCTTAGGAGGGCTGTGTCGTCCGTCTGTCCCATCACGGTTTCGATTGCTGCGGGTTTCCGTTGGTCGGTGACCGTCGCTGATTTCCTCGCTTCTGTCAATTAATAAATAAGATTGATTTAATAAATCGCTGCCTCTCGCGCAGCTCGAAACTTTCGGGCGCGGCGATCGGTTCGCGGGCTTTGCCGGCGGGAGAGCCGTCAAAGATCCTGTTCGTAATGTAAGACCCTGACGCCCAGGTCCTGCGGGTTGGTGAAATCACCGGTGCCTGTGGCCAGAGCGGCAGGCCGGACTATATTGACGTCCGGGTTCCGGATCGTTGAGCGGCCGCGTCCTTCCGCGCGGACAGGTCGTCGCTTTTCTAGTAGTCTTTGCCCCCTATCTGGCGTTAAAAGCCATGAACGCCGCGATAGAAGCCCTAACAGACCGGGCTTGGCTGGTCAGGAAGTGCCGGATCAGCCAAGGCACCGATACTCGCGCGGATGCCCTGACGATAGGAGTGAACGGCCTGTGTTTCCTTTTCATGGTTCTTGGATCGAAACTTCGTCCAGAAATGACCGCGTGGTTGCAGGAGAGCTATCATGAGGCTGCGTGACACGTTTCTGAAACCGATGCACCCCGAGGGACGTCGGTTTGTCGCGATCTTTGCGGCCATCACGGTGGTGCTGTTCCTGATCGCGGACCCGCTGGGGTGGATCGGGGTCGGCTTGACGATCTGGTGCTATTATTTTTTCCGCGATCCCAAGCGCGCGACACCGATGCGCGATGGACTGATCGTCAGCCCGGCTGATGGCGTCGTGTCGTTGATCGAAAAGGCCGTTCCGCCGCCTGAGCTGGGCATGGCGGATACGCCGCTGACCCGGGTCAGCGTGTTCATGAGCGTTTTCAATTGCCACGTGAACCGGGCGCCCATCGGCGGCGAGATAACCGAGATCGCCTACCGGCCGGGCAAGTTTCTGAACGCCTCGCTGGACAAGGCCAGCAAGGACAACGAACGCAACAGCCTGTGTATCCGTATGCAGGACGGGCGGCAGATCGCAGTGGTCCAGATCGCCGGGCTGGTGGCGCGCCGGATCGTGTGCTTCTCCTCAACCGGCGATCGGCTGCGCACCGGCGAACGCTTTGGCCTGATCCGTTTCGGCTCGCGCCTTGATGTCTACCTGCCAGAGGGCGTTTCGCCGATGGTCGACCTGGGGCAGACCATGATTGCCGGTGAAACCGTCTTGGCCGATCTGTTGTCCGGTGAGCCGCCGCGCGTGGCCCAGGTGGACTGACCGATGTCGGTTTTGCCTCAGGATACCAAACCCACGGGCGTTCGCGTAATCCAGCTGTTGCCGAATCTGCTGACCATCCTCGCGATTTGCGCCGGGCTGACGGCGATCCGTTTCGGATATCAGGGTGAATTTCAAACCGCGGTGCAACTGATCCTTATCGCGGGCGTGCTGGACGGCTTGGACGGGCGTCTGGCCCGGTCTTTGAACTGCCCGACCCCCTTTGGCGCCGAACTCGATTCGCTCGCCGATTTCGCCAATTTCGGCGTGGCTCCGGTTCTGATCCTGAACGCATGGGCCTTTCCCGACTACGACAGTATCGGCTGGATGGCCGTGCTGTCCTATGCCGTCTGTTGCGTACTGCGGCTCGCGCGGTTCAACGTCAACAGCCGCCTGGTTCCGGCGGACAAGGAAAAACAGTTCTTCGTCGGCGTGCCCGCCCCGGCGGGGGCGTTCCTGGTCATGCTGCCGATGTTCGTGTCCTTCCTGTTCCCGGAAATGCCGTCCCTACATCCGCTTGTCGTGGCAGGTTATATCTTCGCGGTCGGGCTGTTGATGATCAGCCGGATTCCGACGTTCTCATTCAAAAGCGTGTATGTTTCGCGCAAACACACGCATCTATTGCTTCTGGGGGCTGTGCTGACCGCTGTCGGGCTGATGACTTACCCCTGGGCTGCAATGATCCTGATTACAGTGGTCTATTTCTGCAGCCTGCTTTGGGGGGTCTACAAGGCCCGCAAACGGGCGCGGCGAGACCCTCCGCCCCCTTCCTGACGAACGGTTTTCCGCCCTGAGCGGGCCACGGCATCCATTCTGACAGATACAGCCGCGTGGACGGCTCCCGTTCCGGTATGGTCCGGATTCCCGTTGTTCGTGTCCGAAGGCGGAGTCAGCCGCGCGTCTCGAAATCAATCAAGAAACAAGTTGAATTCGGTCTTTGCTGAGGCCGGTTGTTTGCGGTTTGATCGGGGCGCGGCATGATTGATCAATTTTTCTGGACTTTTGTCCAAATTTTTCGTCTTGTACGTGTCGGAGGCCGATTCATGGCCGGATGGGTGTCGCGGCGCAAAGACCAATAGCGGCGAACACCTGTCGCAGGATCGGTAGAGGAGCAACGGGCCCGAGGGAGACGGGAACGCCGGCAGGATTGGGTGCACCATCCAGGCCGCCGGAGCCGATTTGGAGGAAAACAGAATGCCTTATGATTTCGTGATCGTCGGAGGAGGATCGGCCGGGGCGACCATCGCGTCTCGCCTGTCGGAAGATCCGAAGCTGACCGTCTGCCTCCTTGAGGCCGGCGGTGGCGGCAATGGCATCCTGGTGCGCGCGCCCGCCGGAGTGGTGGCAATGATGCCCGGACGCCCCAAGATCAACAACTGGGCCTTTGAAACGGTCCCGCAACCGGGTCTGAACGGGCGCAATGGTTATCAGCCGCGCGGCAAATGCCTGGGCGGATCCTCGGCGATCAACGCGATGCTCTATGTACGCGGGCAAAAGGCGGACTACGACAGCTGGGCCGATCTGGGCTGCGACGGCTGGGATTGGGACAGCGTGCTGCCCTACTTCAAAAAGGCCGAGAACAACGTGCGTGGCGGCGATGACTTCCACGGCAACAGCGGCCCTTTGCAGGTTTCGGACCAAAAGCGGCCCCGCCCGATTTCCGAGGCCTTCGTCGAGGCCAGCACACAAATGCAGATGCGCCGGACCGAGGATTTCAACACCGGCGACAACGAGGGCGCAGGTCTGTACCAGAGCACGATCTTCCATTCGCCGGACAAGAACGGTGAGCGCTGTTCCGCAGCCGCCGGCTACCTGTTTCCGGTTCTCGACAAACGCCCAAACCTGACGGTGATTACCGGCGCCCATGCCACGCGCATCCTGTTCGAGGGCAAGCGGGCGGTCGGCGTCGCCTACCGCCAGGGCAAGCAGGACAGGGAAGTGCGCGCCAGTCGCGAGGTCATCCTGTCGGGCGGCGCGTTCCAGTCGCCGCAACTTCTGATGCTGTCCGGGGTCGGCCGACCGCAGGACATCCAGCCGCACGGCATCGAGATGGTGCATGAACTGCCCGGCGTCGGGCAGAACCTGCAGGATCACCTGGACTTCATTCTGGCCTACAAGACCAAGGACCGCGACAACCTCGGCCTGGGACTGCGGGCAGGCGTTGCGCTGATGGGCGAGATCCTGAAGTGGCGCAAGGACGGCAATTCGATGATCGCCTCGACGATGGCCGAGGCTGGCAGTTTCTTCAAGACCGACCCAAGCCTTGATCGGCCCGACGTGCAGACCCACTTTGTGATCTCTGTCGTCGACGACCATGCGCGCAAACTTCATATGGGGCATGGCTATTCCTGCCATGTCTGCGTGCTGCGGCCCCATTCGCGCGGCGAAGTGTTCTTGCACAGCGCCGATCCGATGGCGCCGCCGGGTATCGATCCCAGGTTCCTCAGCGACGAGCGGGACCTTCAGACGCTGATCAAGGGCGCCAAGATGACCCGTGCCGTGATGGAGGCGCCGACGATGCGGAAATACAAGCACAAAGAGCTGTTCGGGGTAAACGACAATACCACCGATGCCGAGTGGGAGCAGCATATCCGCAACCGCGCCGATACCGTCTATCACCCGGTCGGTACCTGCAAGATGGGTGTCGATGACATGGCGGTCGTCACCCCGGACCTGAGGGTGCGCGGTTTGGAGGGGCTGCGGGTGGCCGATGCCTCGGTCATGCCGCTACTGGTATCGGGCAACACCAATGCACCCACCATCATGATCGGCGAAAAATGCGCGGACATGATCAAGGCGGACCACAGTCAATCAGCCGTCGCGGCTGAGTAATACAAGGTTTCCCGCGCGGTGCGGGTTCAGACCGCTCCGCGCGCAATCAGAGAAAAAGGGGAGGATGCCATGCTCGGCTCCATGATGAACAAACCGCTGGTGATCAGCGACCTGATCCGCCACGCGGCCAAATTCCACGGCGATACCGAAATAGTTTCGCGCGAAACCAGCGGCGAGATCACCCGCACCGATTGGGCCGCCGTCGAGGACGAATCGCGGCGCCTGCTCGCTGGTCTGCAAAAGCTGGGTCTGCAGCCGGGGGACCGTATCGGCACGATTGCATGGAACAACCACCGTCATCTCAAGACCTGGTTCGCCATCTCGGGCGCCGGCATGGTCTGTCACACGCTGAACCCCCGCCTGTTCCCCGAACAGCTGATCTTTATCGTCAACGATGCCGCCGACAAGGCCCTGTTCTTTGACAAGACGTTCATGCCCCTGATCGTCGGCACCCGGGCGCATCTCGCGACGGTCGAGCACTTCATCTACATGGGGGCCCATGACGACGAGGTTGCCGCCGCCGTGCCGGGGGTGATCTTCTTTGACGATCTGGTCGGCGAAAAGCCTGCCGACTGGCCCGAGCTGGACGAGAATAAGCCCTGTTCACTATGCTACACCTCCGGCACCACGGGTAACCCCAAGGGCGTGCTGTATTATCACCGCTCGACGATGATTCACACCTTCTCCATCGCCTTGCCCGATGCGCTGAACCTGTCAGCCTCCGACACCATCCTGCCGGTGGTGCCGATGTTCCACGCCAACGCCTGGGGTATTCCCTATGCGGCCGCGATGATCGGATCCAAGCTGGTGATGCCGGGACCGGGTCTTGATGGCGACAGCCTGCTGGGGCTGATCGACAGCGAAAAGGTGACGCTGGCGCTGGGCGTGCCGACGATCTGGCAGATGTTGCTGGCCGCCGCCGCCAAGTCGGGGTCGAAAATGGAAACGCTCAAGCGCAACGTGATCGGTGGATCGGCTGCGGCCCCATCCATGATCGCGACCTTCCGCGATGATTTCGGCTGCGAGACCATTCACGCCTGGGGCATGACCGAAACCAGCCCGCTGGGCACCGCCAACCAGATCAAGGGCAAACACCTGGATCTCGAAGCCGATGTCATGGCGGCCCTGCGGCTGGGGCAGGGGCGCCCGACCTTTGGCATCGACCTTCGCATCGTCGACGACGCGGGTAATGAACTGCCGCACGACGGCAAAGCCGAAGGCGCCCTGCAGGTTCGCGGCCATTGGGTGGTCGATACCTATTTTGGCAAAGACCAGACCGCCCTGACCGACGACGGCTGGTTCGACACCGGCGATGTGTCGACCATCGACGCGGATGGCTACATGGTGATCCGCGACCGGACCAAGGACATCATCAAATCGGGCGGCGAATGGATCTCCTCGGTGGATCTCGAAGGCATCGCCGTGGAGCATCCGGGCGTGGCCATGGCTGCGGCGATCGGTGCGAAACACCCGAAATGGGACGAGCGCCCGATCATCGTCGCGGTCAAGGCCGAGGGGGCCGACCCCAGCGCGGCGGATGTTCTGGCCCTCTACGAAGGCAAGGTCGCCAAGTGGCAGGTCCCCGACATGGTGGTGTTCACCGATGCGATCCCGCTGAACGGCACCGGCAAGATGCTGAAGAACAAGCTGCGTGAACAATTCGGAAACGTATTGGTTGAACAGGAGGCGACGACATGAACACCGCCGTCAGAGAGACAGAGGCGCAGCCGATCTGGGTCAGTGAGTACGAAGAGGCCCTGAACACGCTGGATGCTGCCAAAGACCGCTGGGCGCAAACCGACGTCGACGAACGCATCGCCCTTCTGGAGCAGGTCAAGGACGGTGTTCTGCAGGTTGCACAGGGCTGGGCCGAAACGGCGGCCCGCAAGAAACAGATCCCGGATGGCTCTCCGCTGGTGGGGGAGGAGTGGATTTCGGGGCCTTATGCACTGATGTCGGCCTGCAACGGGTTGATGCATACGCTCAGCCAGATGCAGGGCAAGTCATTTGTCGATCACCTGCATACACGCCATCTGGTCACCGGCCAGACTGCGGTTCAGGTGGTTCCGCATTCGCTTTGGGATCGGCTGCTGCTGTCGGGCGTGCGCGCCGAGGTCTGGATGCAGAAAGGCGTGAACCGGGACAACCTCAAGGACCACGTGGCATTGGCCTATGACACGCCGGCAAAACAACGGCGCGGCAAGGTGGCGCTGGTTCTGGGCGCGGGCAACGTTGCCGCCATCGCGCCGCTGGATGTGTTTCAAAAACTGTTTTTGGAAAACCAGGTCGCGATCCTCAAGATGAACCCGGTCAACGACTATCTGACCGATTACTTGAAAATCGCGATGAAACCGCTGATCGACCGGGGTTTCGTGCGCATCGTCAAGGGCGATGGCGCTGCGGGCGCATGGCTGACCAATCACCCGGTGATCGAGGAAATGCACATCACCGGCTCGGGCGCGACCCATGACCTTATCGTCTGGGGGTCGGGCGCCGAAGCGGCCGCGAACAAGGCCAGCGGCACGCCAAAGAACACGCGCCGCATCACGTCGGAACTGGGGGCCGTCTGTCCGACCATCGTTGTGCCGGGGCCGTGGTCACGGGCGGACCTGAGCTTTCAGGCGCAAAATGTCGCCACGCAGAAGCTGCACAACTCCGGCTTCAACTGCGTCGCCTGCCAGGTGCTGATCATGCCGGCAGGCTGGGACAAGGGCGCGGATTTCATGGCCGAGGTGACCCGCGTTTTGCGCGGCTCCAAACGATTGGCATATTATCCCGGCGCGCAGGACCGTCTGAGCCGCTTTCGGGACCACGCCGGCTCTGTCACCGAGATTGATCGCGGCTCGGCACCGGCCTGCGTGATCAACGATGTCGGCGACGGCGACTATTTCCGCGAGAACGAAGTTTTTGCGCCGGCACTTTCCACCCACGAGATAGAGGCCAAGGACGCCGAGGCTTATCTCGTAAATGCGGTCGACTGGGCCAATTCCCAGTTGCACGGAACCCTTGGGGCCAACGTCCTGATCCACCCTAAAACGATCCGGCAGATTGGTACAAAACGGTTCGAAGAGATCCTGGCGGAGTTACATTACGGAACAATTGCGATCAACGGCTGGTCGGGGCTGGGCTTCCTGCTGACGGCCTGCCCATGGGGCGCGTTTCCGGGTCACACGCTCGACGATGTCGGATCGGGTATCGGTACGGTTCATAATACCTTCATGCTGGAAAACACTGAACGCACCGTTGTGCAGGCGCCGTGGCGGCCTTTCCCGCGTGGCCTCCTGTCGCTGCAACTCACTTTGCTGCCGCGCCCACCCTGGTTCATCACCAACCGCAAGCAGGACAAACTGGGAAAACTACTGACCGCGTTTCAACACAGCCCCGGCTGGCTCAAGCTGCCGCGCATCTTTTTGAACGCCTTGATGGGGTGACCGGAAAAAACTGGCGGTGCGCGCATGCGGCCACAGATTTTGCAAAGTGAAAGCGATGAATGATTTTCCGGCCAAACTGCAAGCCCGAGCGGCACGCAAATCTGCAAAGCGGGATGAAAAGAAGCGCCAGATCGCGGCCAGCGCGCTGGACGCGCTCAAGGAGCTGGGGTATGCCCACACCAGCCTGCGCGACATCGCCGAAAAAAGCGATATGTCGCTGGGAATGCTGCATTACTACTTTGAGGACCGCAGCGACCTGATCATTTACTGCGTGATGGTCTACAAGCAGGAATTCGTCCGCACGGTCATCAGGGCGCTCAAGGCTGCCCGGGGCCGGGACGAGGTGATCGAGGCATTCTCCGAGGTGCTGGTGAACTCGATCATCGAGGATGAGATGACCCACCGCTTGTGGTATGACATCCGAAATCAGGCCATGTTCGATGACACCTTTCGCCCCGTCGTTTCTGAGATCGAGGTAATGCTCATCGACACGGTCGGAGCCGCGTTCGACCAGGCCGGGCGCAAGATCCCGCCGGCGCAGGTGGCGATCCAATACGCTCTGGTGGACGGCGTGTTCCGGTACTTGATGCAGGATCAATTTGGTGACAGGCCACGGTCGCGGCGCGCATTGCAGGCGATCTTTCGCGATCTTCTGGGACAGTTATTGTGAACCAACGCCAAAGCGACAACGAAAGCCATGCGCGGGAAACTTGTCTGCATGGCCGAAAAAACCGGTTGATGATAGAGTAGCCAAAGGTGCTCGTTCACAT
This sequence comes from Paracoccaceae bacterium, assembly GCA_041594355.1. Lineage (GTDB taxonomy): Bacteria > Pseudomonadota > Alphaproteobacteria > Rhodobacterales > Rhodobacteraceae > JAIUZI01. Next base: position 12,139 of record JBFHMM010000008.1, read on the forward strand.
TGATTGGAACTCTGCTGCATGCATTGCGCGAATTGCGGCGCAGTGACCCGGGCGGAAACGGCAGTATGCGGTCATTGTGGCCCTCAGCTTTCACTTGCTTGCCCTGGTTGCGGCGCTGCCGCCGTGGGCGGTACGCACTATTGCGTCGGTTGTGGCACGCGCCTGCCAGAGGCGGGCTCGGCACGGATGCAGACACAGTCTTATGTGGATGGGGCCGTGCATCTGCTGCAAAAAAGCAGGTCGTCCGGCATGATGAACTGAAGAAACGTGACCTTTCTGTTTGCCGATGTCACCAATCCCACCGGCCTGATTGAAGGTCTCTCGTCCGAGGCGGCAAAACGCCTGCTGCAGCCCGCGGCGCGGGACATGCAACAGGCCGAAACCGAGACCCTGCGTATCCATATCGGGTTGAACACCGGGCTGGTGCTGGTCCGGTCGGTGGATACGAACCTCTTGACGGAATACGACCCGGTGGGCTCAACCGTGCATATGGCGGCGCGCATGGGCAAAATGACAGAACGTGTAGAAATCTACCCGACCGGCAGCACCGCGGAACAGGTCGAAGGCGTTGTCACCATGAACCGGCTCGGGGCGACCCGCTTCCGGGGCGTCCGGCGCCGGATCGCCACCTATCTTCTGACCGGCCTGTCGGGCGAGCTTACCCGCTGGGAAGCGAGGCGCCTGCTGGGGCTCAACTTTGCAGAATCCCCCGACCCCCGAAGTCAATAGGAGTCGCAGTTCGACTATCGCTCACAAGCTTGGGTTTGTTGATCCAGTTGTGCTGAACAGATTCGAACTGCCTGGCGATATCGGCATTCAGGCAGGCAAAATATTGCTCTCGGCGCTCTGTGTTGTTCAGCGCAACTCGGTGGTCGCGGTCGTAGGCGGGGCCGAACAAAGGGCCGCGATGCGACGGCCGATGCAGCGTGGCACGCAGCAGCGCGCGTTCGGGATCTCTGCCCAATGCGTCGCGCGGCCATGGATGGAGCATCGCGGAATGGCGCGCGAAACAGGAAACTGACCCCAAGTCGGTGGAAAAGGCCGCGCGCGCCTCGATGAGGGGGCGGGTCGCGGCGATGGTGAATTTCTGAAACGCTGGGGTGCCGATGCTCGACGACGGCAACAACATCCGTCAGGTCGCGCAGGACGAGGGGCTGGAAAGCGCCTTTGCCTATCCGTGCTTTGTTTCCGCCTACATCCGTCCGTTGTTCTGCCGGGGGGGCCGTTCCGCTGGTGTGCGCTCTCGGGCAACCCCGAGGACATCTTCGATACCGACGCAAAGGTCAAGGAACTGGTCGACGACCCGCATCTGCACAACTGGCTCGACATGGCGCGCGAGCGTATCGCCTTTCAGCGGGTGCCGGCGCGGATCTGTCGGGTTGGCCTCGGGGTGCGGCACAAGCTGGGCCTCGCCTTCAACGAGATGCTGCGCAACGGCGAGCTTTCGGCACCGCTGGTGATCGGGCGCGACCATCCCGATAGCGGGTCGGTCGCCTCACCCAATCGCGAGAGCGAGGCAATGAAGGACGGCTCAAAAAGCGTCAGCGACTGGCCGCTTCTGAACGCATGCTGAACGTGACCAGCGGCGCGACTTGGCTGTCACGGCACCACGGCGGCGGTGTCGGCATGGGGTTTTCGCTGCATTCCGGCATGGTGATCTGTTGCGATGGCAGCGCCGATGCCGACCGCAGGGTTGTCAAGGTGTTGTGGAATGATCCGGCAACGGGGGGCATGCGCCATGCGGACGCCGGCTATGACATCGCGCTCGACTGCGCGCGAACAGGGGCTGGACCCGTCCGGAATCCTTGGCCGCTATAGCGCCCGGCCTTCACCTGACTCATATCGTCACACGAATATCCCGAGAACGCCGAAGGCGTGGCAGGGTGTTCGTGTCTCAAGTTTAAGGCCGCGCGCTTTAACGGTCAGCGCGCCAGCGTGCGTGCGATTTCGGCTGCCAGCGCGGCAATGGCCGCACCGCTGGCCGAGGCAATCGCGGCCGGATCTTCGCCGGTCATCGGCTGGGCGATGTTGAACCGCAATATCCGTTCCCGCACCGCCCCATCAGGCGAGGCGATGGCGTATTGCCCCGAAAACGCGAAAACCCCTTCGGCACGTGCCAGCATCTGGTCGACGCGCACATCGATCTCTGCTTGCGCCGGCTCCTCCAGCGGCCAGGGTTCGGTGGCGACCGTGGCACTGCTGGCGGCATCCAGACTGCGGGCCAGCGCCATGGTGATGCCGCGCACCGGCTCGTCGGCCCAGACCGAGTTCGGCACGTTTCGAAGAGCCCCGCCCGGGTCCTGCTGCGCGATTTCCAGCGCCGAGGCGTAGCCGGGCAGCGATACGCTGCGCAACTCGACCGTCGATACCCGGGCCCTGACCGGTTTTGCCGCCTCCGGCGGGTCGATCAGAAATCGTGCGGAATTGTCCGCACAGGCCGACAAGCTCAGGACTACAGATAGTAAAACGGTGTGCCGGATCATATCAGCGCCCCCTTAGTAACAGGCCCGGATCGCGCTCCAGCGCGCGGGCAAGCTGGCTGACCGCGCGCGCCGCGTCGCGGACCTCGCGCAGGGCAGACAGGGTTTCCTTGTTGAAATCGGACCGCGTGCCATAGGCGGCCAGCAGGGTTTCCGCCTGTGCGGCCAATCGGCCCAGCCGGGCAGACAGGTCCGGCAGGCCCGCGGCGGCTTCGGCCAGCGCATCGGCCGCGTCACGGGCCGAGGCCATGGTGGCGTTCGCGTTCTCTACCGCGCCGCCGTCACGCAATTCGGACAGCGCGCCGCGCACCTGATCCAGCGCCGCATTTAGCGAAGCGGGAAGCGCGCGGGCCGCCTCAGTGCCAATCACCTGCTCGGCACTGTCCAGCATCCGCGTCGCGGCTGCGACCAGGTCTTCGGCCTTCAACGCATTGGCCTTCTGAGCAACCGCCTGCAGTTCCTCGACCAGTGTGGGTACGTTCTGCGATGCCTGTGCCAGATTGGTGGCGACCGAATCGACCTGTTCCAGCGCCCCCACCAGCTTGGCGATGGCTTCGCTGTCGTCGAATTCCCTGACCGTTGCGCGCAGGTCGCCCACGGCGTTGCGGATTTCACCCGGCAGGGCGCGGGTGGCTTCGTCGTTCACCACGGCACGTGCATCTTCCAGCAGCGCCACAACGGTATCCGGCAAGGCCAGCATGCTATCCTTGCGCGCCACCGCCTCGACGCTGGCCAACGTATTGATCGCCTGTTCGATCAACTCTTCGACCGGCAGCGCATTGATTCGCTCGAACACGCCCTCGGCGGTGGCTGTGAAATCGGGCAGGTTTGACACCGCGCTGGGCAGGATTGGCAGCGGTTCGGCATCGCGCTGGAAGGTGGCCGGGGTGGCATCCGCCAGGTTGACCAGATCGACCACCAGCGCCCGGCTAAACAGGCTTGTCGTGGCCAATTGCGCCCGCAGCCCGGCCGCCACTGCTGTTTCGAGAAAATCCAGTGTCGCCTCTCGGCCCGCTCCGCGCGGCAGTCCCAGCCGGTCCGGTTCAATCGCCAGCCGCGCCATAGGCCGCAACTCGGGACCGAACTCCGTCTCTTGTACCTGCGCGGCAATGGCGACCACTTCACCCACCTTCAGCCCGCCGAGCCGCACATCGGCACCGGGCTCCAGCCCGCTGACGGATTCGCCGAACTCGGCGGCAATATCGACCGAAGCGGCGGTGCTGCGCAGGAACAGGCTTTTTCGGGCATCGCTCTCGTCCGGGTAGACCGTATAAACATAGCCAGGGCTGACCGGGGTGCCGCCTTCATAGATGGAATCGAATTCGACGCCCCCGGCGACCAGCGACGACAGGCTGTCAAAATCGACGCTTAACCCCGCGCCGCTGAGGCTAACCGCGAACCCGGAGGTGTCCCAGAACCGTGTCGCGGTGTTCATGCGCCGGTCATGCGGCGCCTCGATAAAGGCATCGACCACGATCATGTCTGTCGATACCGTCAGCCTCGGTCGCTCCAGCCGGCCAACCTCGACGCCGCGAAAGAACACCGGCGCCCCTTCGGACAGCAGTCGCCCATTGTCGGAAATCAGCGTGATCCGCTTGCCTTCGCGGCCCGGCTGTACCAGCGGAGGCGCGTCGCGACCTATGAAACTGCGCAGCGGAGTGCCCGCCACCTTGTCCCAGGCACCCTCGATATAGACGCCCGACAGCACCGTCGACAGGCCGGTGATGCCGCGGGCGCTGACCTTTGGGCTGACAACCCAGAACTGGGCGTCGGCATCCAGAAACGGCGCGACTTCCTTGTTCACCCTTGCCTTGACCACCACACTAGCCAGATCTGGGGTAAAGCCGACGTCCTCGACGGTCCCGATCGTCACGTCGCGAAACCGCAGCGTGGTTTCGCCCGGCAAAATGCCCGAAGCGTTGGCAAAGGTGATCTCGATCAGCACACCGCGCTGGGCAAAGGAATTCCATGCCAGTCCCAGTGACACCGCCAGCGCTATGACCGGCACCAGCCAGACCAAGGACAGGTTGCGCCAGAACGATGGCCTTGCCTGTGTCACATCCAGATCAGCGGGGGCAGGGCCAGTCATGCAGTGTCAGCCTCGTAAGCATCCCATAGGGTTTTCGGATCAAAGCTCAGCGCCGATACCATCGTGAATGCAACAGACAGCGCAAAGCAGATCGCAGCGATTCCCGGGTTGATCGCGGCGACGAAATTCAACTGTACCAGAGCCGTGAGAATAGCAACAACGAAGACGTCGATCATCGACCACCGGCCGATGAATTCCACCACCTCGTACAGACGCTGGCGGCTGTGGCCGCGGATCGCTGTTGGCCTCCGCACCGACAGCGCAAGATAGCCGATTGCCAGAAACTTGCCGATCGGGATCACCACGCTGGCAAAGAACACGATCCCGGCGACGGCGATTTCGCCGTGCAGCAGCAGGTCTATCGCTCCGCCCACAATGGTGTTCTCGGCGGTTTTGCCAAAAGTCGTGGTCAGCAGCATCGGATAGATATTGGCCGGGACAAAGGCGATCATGCCCGCTACCAGCCAGGCCCAGACATGCTGAAGCGAGCGGGTGTCGCGGCTGGCCAGGGCACTGCCGCAGCGGCTGCAACGCACTGTGCCAGCGGGATGCGCGACACCGCAGTGCCGGCAGCCCACCAGTCCCGCGCGGCGTGCGGTCAGGAATTCCTGCGGTCTTCCAGCGTTTTCCATATCGTTAGCCTGCACATGAGGTTGTCGTTCAGTACCGTGATCAGAACCAGCGCGAGAAAGGCCCAGAACGCCGGGCCCAGGGTCACATGGGCCAGGCCGGCGACCTTGACCAGAGCCACCGCTACGCCAACGATGAAAATCTCGGCCATCGCCCAGGGGCGTGTGCGTTCCGCCAGACGCATCGCCGGTTCTGCATGGGCGGCGGGGGCAAAGCCAAAGACCATCGGCGCAAGGGCGTAGGTCACAGCCGCGAGCCTGACCAGGGGCAGCACGACGATCAACGCCGCCACCGCCAACGACAGCGGCAGCAAAGGACCGCTGGCAAATGCCAGCACCGCGTCGAACACCGAGCTGCGGCTGTTTAGCCCGCCGGCATCCAGTTCCAGAAATGGAAAGAAGATCGCCGCCATCATCAGAATGGCCGCCGTCACCGCAAGCATGACAATCTGCGTCATAGCGCTGTCGCGTGGTGCGTACAGAACCGTGCCGCATCTGCGGCACCGGGCCTTCTGGCCGACGGGGACAGGCGTTTCGCGATGCAATACGTCACAAACCGGGCAGGCAATCAGCCGCCCCGCTGTCCCGGAGGTGTCCTTTACATCAAGACTTGTCACTCGTATTCCGCCCCTTCGCCCACACCGAATCGCCCCGATGGGGCGACGTGGGTCGGCACAGAATATCGAACCGCGCGGGACTGCGCCATGCGGTCGGGATCGAGTTTGCTAGGCTCAGGACCGGCAGTGGGCCTTCCACGTCTCATAGGCCGGACGCACAGCCGGGTCGGTGGGTGAATACAGGCAGGAGGTGCTGGCGCCGTTGTCGACACGCTCGGCCATGAAGGTCTCGAACAACGTCATCCCAGCGGCTTCCTGCGCGACCTCGACTGCCAGATGGGCGGGATCTCCACGCCTTCGTCGTCACCGGTCACGATGCCGCCGGGAAACACCGCGATCTCGCCACAGCCGATCGGCACGTTCAGATTTACTGCGTGATTGTTGATCGGGTTGGTCGGCGACGACGGCGGCATGTGACAGGCCGGGATGTCGCGGAACGCGCCATCGGTCACCACGCCCGCGCCGCCGCGTTTCATCATGTTCCGGATCAGGATTTCACCGGCATCGGCGGCGTTGCTATGGCTGTCCATTCCCAGGACGGCCCTCGGGGCAGTGTTCCATGGCCACCCGCTGCGGATGATCGGGCGCGAGACAAGCATCCAGTGTGTCCAGATCCTCACGCGCGGAAATGTAACGCAAGGTATAAGCAGGGTCGACCATATTGCGGCCTTTGCGGGCAACGGGATGCAGGTCGCGCAGGAACACGTTGGGAAACCCCCTCTTGAACAGCGCGGTGGTCAGCGTGGCGCAGGTGACACCCATCAGGGTGGCACGGTCTTCCGGGGGCATCGGGGCTCCGTTGGATCAATAGATGTCAGGCTCGGGCGTCTCCGTTCCGGGCCGGGTTTCGAGAATGTCGAAATCGCAGCCCTGATCGGCCTGCGTGATATGTTTGGCAAAGATCGCGCCATAACCGCGCGCGTGCTGCTGTGGCTGCGGCTGCCCTTCGGTACGGCGGCGCGCCAGTTCGTCATCGCTGACCAGCACTTCGATCCGTCGCGCGGGCACATCGGCCCGGATGCGGTCGCCCGTGCGCACCAGCGCCAGTGGCCAGCCGACATAGGCTTAGGGCGCGGCGAGCAGGATGCAAGCGCCATAGGACGTGCCCGGCTTTCGTGCATCCGACAGGCGCGGCATGTCACGGCCCCCCTGCCGGATCAGCTTGATCGGGATCGACCATTCCCCATTTGCGCATCTCCGGCCCCCTTGAGCCCGACATTGCGCAGCATCGGAACGCCGTTTGCCGTGACATCCAGATCCGGGTCGTCGGTCGCTGCCTTCATCTCGGGGTAGCTGTCAAACACCAGCGCCCGACCTTTGTTGACCAGCAGATGCGCCACGCAGGCCGACGGCGTGTTGACACAGCTATTGTGGGCAAGGTTGCGGCGCAGCATCGTCCCTGCCTGCAGGTAGATCGTTGGCACCCCGGCACTGAGCACGCCCATGACCAATGCCGGCGTGGTCTTGTCTCAGCCCCCCATCAGCACCGCTCCGTCGACCGAATGCGAGCGGATCGTCGCGGGTGAACCAACGGGCGCTGCGCAGGGTTTTGGGCGTCTTTCTGCGGGTCATTCCGTGGGGTCCTCTTGCGTGTCGTTTCGTCGGTCCAGCGTGGCAACGGCGGGCTGCACCGGCGCTCTAAATATTTCCGTTCGCATCGATCGCGGCCCCGTCCAAACCGTGCGGACATCAGGGGGCGAATCCGACAGGAACAGGCGCTCCCGTTCTGCGTCCCACGCCAGCCCGTTGTTATATCGGAACCCTTTTAGCAACGGATGCAGGCGGGGATCCTGGCCGATCAGAAACAATATGCCGCACGGGCGGGTCGACCGCCTATCCATCGTGCCCGCCCGCAGTCTCCCCAGCACGGCAAATAGCTTCTGTACCCGTCTTTCACCCGTCATCCGATGCGCGTCTGCCGACTTTCCCCGTCTGCAAAGCAAATACGTGTTGACTTCTCATTGATGGTGCAACTGGGATTTAAAGTTAATTGAAATTTCAGTTGCCCGTCAGGTGACCAAAATGAACGCTTAGGGAGGGGGGCATGGGAAATTTCGATTACAGGCTGGCGCGGGCAACCATTCTTGCCGCGGGGCTGGCGCTGGCGGCTCCGGCGGCGACGACCGAGGAGACCCGGATCAACCCGGCGCGCCTGCGACCTCGCATTCCTGCGCACAGCGCTGGAATGCGAGGTCGCGCATATGCTGGCCGGTCTGGCCGACAAATCGGCGCTGACCACGGCCAAGGGACTGCACAAGATGCAGGAAGCGCTGCACGGTCACGTCGCCGACTGCTCCAGCCAGGTGGCCCGCCTGCGCAACCTCGACCTGCCACACGGACACAAGCTGCACTCGGTCCTCGAAAGGTCACTATGCGGTGATGGCGGCAATCGAGGCCGGCACCCCGAATGCCGCCACCGACGAGATGCGACCGCACCTGTCTGGCACCATCGAACGGCTGCCCGACATCATGGCCGAAAACCGCGACTTCTTTTTCTGATCAAGCGGCCTGTCGGCGGGAAAAGCGCCAAAAAAAACACCATCTGCCTGCAAGGTGACCACTTTGCCGCCGGCCAAGAACGGCGGCGCTGTGCAGGCCAATGGAAACCTGTCATATCACGGATGATCCGCACCCCAAGTCCTGGAACCAGATGTCGATTTACGCCAGCCTCTACCACCTGACCCACTACCGCTATGACCGTCCGGTCACCCTTTCGCCGCAGATCGTGCGACTGCGGCCGGCACCGCACAGCCGGACACGGGTGATTTCGCACAGCCTCAAGGTTTTGCCCGGCGGTCATTTCGTGAACCACCAGCAGGACCCCTATGGCAACTGGATGGCGCGTTTTGTGTTCCCCGAACCGGTGCGCGAGTTCAAGATCGAGGTCGACCTGGTCGCTGACATGACGGTCTACAATCCCTTCGACTTCTTCGTCGAAGACAGCGCCGAGCATTGGCCCTTCGACTATCCCGCCGATCTCAAGGACGATCTGGTGATCTACCGCACACCCGAGGCCGAAGGCCCCCGGCTGGCACAGTTCATCGGCTCCATCAGTTTCGACCAAAACCGTACCGTGGACTTCCTCGTCGGGCTTAATGCGCGGGTCTCGCAAGAGATAAGCTATACCATCCGGATGGAACCCGGCGTGCAGACGCCCGAGGAAACGCTGGAACGTGGGTCCGGATCGTGCCGCGATTCCAGCTGGCTGCTGGTGCAGGTACTCCGTCACCTGGGCTTTGCCGCGCGGTTCGTCTCCGGTTACCTGATCCAGCTAAAACCGGATCTCAAGGCGCTGGACGGCCCGTCCGGCACCGACCACGATTTCACCGATCTTCATGCCTGGGTCGAAGTCTATATCCCCGGCGCCGGCTGGATCGGCCTGGACCCCACAAGCGGTCTGTTGACCGGCGAAAGCCACATCCCGCTGGCTGCCACGCCGCACTTTCGCAATGCCGCCCCGATCTCGGGCGCTGCGTCCTACGCCGAGACCGACTTCAGCTTTGACATGAAGGTTGACCGGGTTTCCGAACATCCGCGCATTACCAAGCCGTTCTCGGACGAGGCATGGGACAGGCTGAACGCCACCGGACGCAAGGTCGACGCGGCGCTGGCCGAGGGGGACGTGCGGTTGACCATGGGCGGCGAGCCGACCTTCGTATCCATCGACGATTTCGAAAGCGGTGAATGGAACACCGATGCGGTGGGGCCGACCAAACGCGGGCTGGCTGATGCCTTGATCCGCAAGCTGCAGAAACGCTTTGCGCCCGGCGGCTTCCTGCACTACGGACAGGGCAAATGGTACCCCGGCGAAACCCTGCCGCGCTGGACCTTCTCGCTCTACTGGCGCGCCGATGGCAAACCGGTCTGGGCCGACGAGACCCTTGTCGCCCGCGAGGATCAGGACACCGGCGCCACTACGGAACAATCGCTGCAATTCCTTCAGACGATGGCGCAAAAGCTGGGGGTCGAAAGCGAATTCGTCGCCCCTGCCTACGAAGATCCGGCCGAGTGGATCGTCAAGGAAGGCAACCTGCCTGAAAACGTTACCCCCGAGAATTCCAAGCTGAAAGACCCCGAGGAACGCGCCCGCATCGCCCGCGTCTTTGCCCGTGGGCTGACCGAACCGGCCGGCCATGTGCTGCCGATCCAGCGCTGGCAGTCGAAGGCCGCCGGTCACCGCTGGCGCTCGGAAAAGTGGAAACTGCGGCGCGGCAAGGTTTTTCTGGTGCCGGGCGACAGCGCGCTGGGCTACCGCCTGCCGCTTGGCACCCTGCCTTACGTGCCGCCTTCGCAATTCCCCTATACCTATGTGACCGATCCCACCGTGCCGCGCGATCCGCTGCCCGACTACCATGTCGAGGCCGGCGCGGATCTGCCGGAAACCAGCCCCGAGCACAGCCAGCCGGTCTCTGCCCCCGCCGCTGAAAGCGCCCGCCAGGACGTCATTGAACAGGAGCTGACGATTGGGGGCGCCGTGCGTACGGCCATTTCCGTGGAACCCCGCGGTGGGCGTCTCTGTGTCTTCATGCCCCCGGTCGAGGATGTCGAGCAGTACCTCGATTTACTCGCCGCCGCCGAAGCAACGGCCAAGGATATGGGGCTGCCGGTGCATATCGAAGGCTACGCGCCGCCGCATGATCCCCGGCTGAACGTGATCCGAGTCGCCCCCGATCCCGGCGTGATCGAGGTCAACATCCACCCCGCCCACAGCTGGGACGATTGCGTCGCCACCACCGAGGCGATCTATGAAGAGGCGCGCAATTGCCGGATGGGCGCCGACAAGTTCATGATCGACGGTCGCCACACCGGCACCGGCGGCGGCAACCATGTCGTCGTCGGCGGTGCCACCACCAACGACAGCCCCTTCCTGCGCCGTCCCGACCTGCTGAAATCGCTGATCCTGCTGTGGCAGCGGCACCCCTCGCTCAGCTACCTGTTCTCGGGTCTCTTCATCGGCCCGACTAGCCAGGCGCCACGCATCGACGAGGCGCGCCACGACACGCTCTACGAGCTGGAAATCGCGCTGTCGCAGATTTCCGCGCCGGGGCAGGGGGACGCGCCGCCGCCACCCTGGCTGGTGGACCGGCTACTGCGCAACATGCTGACGGATGTCACCGGCAACACCCACCGCGCCGAGATTTGCATCGACAAGCTCTATTCGCCCGATGGCCCCACCGGCCGACTGGGCCTCGTCGAATTCCGTGGCTTCGAGATGCCGCCGCACCCGCGCATGAACCTCGCCCAGCAACTGCTCTTGCGGGCCATCATCGCGCGGGCCTGGGCCGACCCCGTGCAGGGCAAACCGGTGCGCTGGGGCACCGTGCTGCATGACCGCTACATGCTGCCGCATTTCCTGTGGCAGGATTTCCTGACCCTGCTGCGCGACCTGTCCGACCACGGCTTTGACATCGATCCGGTCTGGTACGAGGCGCAGGCCGAGTTCCGCTTCCCCTTCTGCGGCCAAACCGAGGCCGAGGGTGTGCAACTTGAGTTGCGGCAGGCGCTTGAGCCGTGGCATGTTCTGGGCGAAGCCGGCGCGATCGGCGGAACCGTCCGCTATACCGACAGCTCGGTGGAACGGCTGCAGGTGAAAATGACAACCACGTTCAAGGATCGCTACAAGGTGATGTGCAACCGCCGCCCGGTGCCGCTGGTGGCCACCGATACCGCCGGGACCAGCGTTGGCGCGGTGCGCTTCAAGGCGTGGCAGCCGGCCGAGGCGTTGCATCCGGTTCTGCCGGTCAACGCGCCGCTGACCTTTGATATCTATGACGCCTGGACCGGGCGGCCCACCGGCGGCTGCGTCTATCACGTCGCACATCCCGGCGGGCGCAACTACGAAACCTTCCCTGTTAACGGCAACGAGGCCGAGGCCCGCCGCCTCGCCCGGTTCGAGCCGCACGGTCATTCGCCGGGCGCCTACACGCCGGTCCCGGAAAACCCGCACCCGGAGTTCCCGACCACGCTCGACCTGCGCCGCCCGCCCGGACTTGTATGACCGGCCCGGCGCGTCTGCACCCACAAGCCAGGGCATCGCTGCTTGCCGACTATACGGTGCAGCCCGGCGTCGCGGATGAATTGTTCGAGCCGGACGGGGCCATCCGCCCGGTCTGGGTGCCGTTCATGAACCAGCTGGCCCGGCTGTCGCCCGAAGACATCGCCGCGCATTTCACCCGAGGCGACCAGTACCTGCGCGATGCCGGCGTATTCTACCGCCAGTACAGCGCCGATCCGCAGCAGGAACGCGACTGGCCGCTCAGCCATATCCCGGTGATCCTGCACGAGGACGAATGGTCCGAGATCTGCGCCGGTCTCTCCCAGCGGGCCGACCTGCTGGAACGCGTCGTGGCCGACCTCTACGGCGCGGCCAACCTGGTCTGCGACGGCCACCTGCCGCCCGACCTGGTGGCGCAGAACCCGGAATGGCACCGCCCGCTGGTCGGGATCACCCCGGCTTCCGGGCATTTCCTGCACTTTCTGGCGTTCGAAATCGGGCGCAGCCCCGATGGCTCGTGGTTGGTGCTGGGTGACCGCACGCAGGCACCCTCGGGTGCCGGGTTTGCGCTGGAAAACCGCATGGCCACCGCGCGGATCTTTCCAGAACCCTTCCCGCGTGCCAACATCCGCCGTCTTGCCGGGTTCTTTCGCGCCTTCCGCAATGCGATGGATGCGCTGCCCGGCGCCGACGGTCGCCGCACCGCGATCCTGACGCCGGGACCGGGCAACGACACCTATTTCGAACATACCTATATCGCTCGCTACCTCGGCCTCGTGCTGCTCGAAGGCGATGACCTGATCGTGCAGAACGGCGCGGTTCAGGTCCGCACCGTCTCTGGTCCGCAGCCCGTGGGCGTGCTCTGGCGGCGGCTGGACGCCGCCTATGCCGACCCGCTGGAGTTGAACCAGAACTCGCAGATCGGCACGCCCGGCCTCGTCGATGCGATCCGCCAGTCGAACGTGAACATGGTCAACGCGCTGGGCTCGGGGATCGTCGAAACCCGCGCCTTCATGGCCTTCCTGCCCAAGATCGCCGAGGTGTTGCTGGGTGAACCGCTGAAGCTGCCCAATATCGCCACCTGGTGGTGCGGACAGCCGTCAGAACGCGACTACGTCAAGGATCACGCCGACCGGATGCTGATCGGACAGGCGCTGAGCCGGGCGCTCCCCTTCGACATCGACGCTGACGCCGCCCTAGCCGGGGCCTTCCGTGGTGGCCAGGATCAGCCTCTCGACGCCTGGATCGACGCCAACGCCGCCGGCCTTGTCGGGCAGGAGGCCGTCACCCTCTCCACCACCCCGGCCTGGAGCGAGGGGCGGTTGCTGCCGCGTCCGATGACCGTGCGCGTGATGGCGGCCCGCACGCCACAAGGCTGGACCTTCCTGCCCGGCGGCTATGCGCGGATCGGGCGGTCCGACGACGCCACTGCGCTGCCGATGCAGCAGGGCGGGTCGGTCGCCGACGTCTGGGTCATGCGCGACCATCCGGTGCCTGATGAAACCCTGTTCGATCCCGGAAATTTCCGGCGTGAAGACATCGGTGCGCTGCCCAGCCGCGCCGCCGACAACCTTTACTGGCTCGGCCGCTACGTTGAGCGCACCGAAGGCGCGATCCGGCTGTTGCGCGCCTATCATCAGCGTCTGGCCGAGGCCGGCAATGCCGCCGACACCCGGTTGACGCGCATTGCCGATCTGTTGGGGGGGCTGTCAATCGACGTCAACCTGCCGCTGCAGGCGGCGCTGGAACCCGCGCTCGGCGCGGCCCGGATCTGCGCCGGCAAGGTGCGCGACCGCTTTTCCGTCGATGGCTGGGCGGCACTGGCGGATCTGACCAGCAGCCTGCAGGCCCTGTCCGGCACCCTGCAGCCTGGGGACGATTGCGCGCGCGCGCTGGGTGTGCTGCTGCGCAAGATCACCGGGTTCAACGGGCTGGTTCATGAAAACATGCACCGCACCTCGGGCTGGCGGTTCTTGACCTTTGGCCGGGCCATCGAACGGGCGGACGGCGCGGCGGCCGTGCTGCTGGCCTTTGCCGGCGACAACATCGCGCCGGGCCTGCCGGATGTGGCGCTGGAATACGGTGACAGCAACATCACCCACCAGCGCCGCTATCGCATTGATCCTACACGCGATACCGTGACCGACCTGATGGTGCTCGACGCCAACAACCCGCGCGCGGTGCTGTTCCAACTCACCGCCATGCGCCGGATCGCCCAGGACCTGCCCTCGGCCGAGGTAGAAGGCCGGGTGTCGGCGGTCCTGCGCGCGCTGCTCCCGCTCGAGGCCGGGCTGGTCGTGGCCGATCCCGTCGATATCACGGCGGACCGCCTGCTCGATCTGCGCCGCGCATTGTCCGATATCTCCGGTCGCCTCGCGGCGGCCTACCTAATCTGAGGAGCGCGCGGCGCGATGCGTTACGAAATCCGCCTGTCGATCGGCAACCACTACGGCGCCCCGTCCGATCACGCTCGCACGCTGGTGCGGCTGCTGCCGTCGGACCTGCCGGGCCGCCAGATCGTCTCCTCGCGCCTGCTGAGCGTCGATCCGGCGCCAAGCGAACGCTACGAGACCGTGGATTTCTTTGGCAACGCATCGACCGTGCTGGTCTTTCACGCCCCCATCGACCGCATCGACCTGACCCTGCGGGCCCGGGTCGAGCGGTTGTTGCAACCGGCCATTCTGGATCTGTCTCCGGATCTGGCCGGTCTTGCCGCAGAACTTGCCGCCTACCGGTCGTTAGGGCCGGGCGCGCCGCATCATTATACGGGGCCGTCACCCCGGATCGCCCCCGATCCCGCGATCGCGGATTTTGCCCGCTCGGTCGTTCCGCCGGGGGCGACCGCGCTGCAGACCGTCGAGACGCTGGGCCGGGCGCTGCACGCTCAGATGCGGTTTGACGCGGAGGCGACCGATGTCGACACCACCCCGTCCGAGGCCTTTGCCAACCGCCATGGCGTCTGCCAGGACTTCTCGCATGTGATGATCGCCGGGCTGAGGGGACTGGGCGTTCCGGCGGGCTACGTCTCGGGCTTCCTTCGCACGGTGCCGCCGCCGGGCCAGCCCCGCCTCGAAGGCGCGGACGCGATGCACGCCTGGGTCTCGGCCTGGTGCGGTGCCGAAAACGGCTGGGTCGAATACGATCCGACCAATGCCTGCACCGTGAACCAGGACCATATCACCGTGGCCTGCGGTCGCGACTATTCAGACGTCTCCCCCGTTCGGGGTACCTTGCGCACGTCGGG
Organism: Paracoccaceae bacterium; assembly: GCA_041594355.1. GTDB lineage: Bacteria > Pseudomonadota > Alphaproteobacteria > Rhodobacterales > Rhodobacteraceae > JAIUZI01. The sequence continues at coordinate 27,193 of JBFHMM010000008.1, forward strand.
CGAACAGGACAGTCACCAAAAGGTCGATGTGGTCCCGCTCTAGCCCGTGGAACCTCAACAGGTTGTTCCGATCCAGGCCTAAAGCGCCCGGCCTAAAAGCTGAGACACGAACACCCCGCCACGCCTTCGGCGTTCTCAGGATATTCGTGTCACGATCTGATTCAGGTAAAAGGCCGGACGCTTTAGATTGCCGGCCGTGCCGAGGCACCCCCATACCAGCCGCCGCTGGCGGTTTCGAATGCCAGCGCCGCCTGGAACGCGATCTCGTCGCGGTAACTCGGCGCCACGATCTGCAGCCCCGTCGGCACCCCGTTCGCGGCAAAGCCGGAGGGAACCGACACCACCGGGCAGCGGCTCATCATGTTGAACGGGGTTGTCATCACCCAGCCCAGATCGGGGCGCACCTCAACGCCTTCGATGGTGACCGTATCCACCGAGGGGTCGAAATCGGCGGGCACCGCGGGCAGGGCGTTGGTGGGGCAGATCAGGCAGTCGAAGCGTTCCAGCAGCGGCCCCAGCTTCATATAGCTCTCACCCGCCACCTGCAGCGAATGCACGAAATCGCGGGCGGTGGAGCTGAGCGAGTTTTCGGCGAACTGGCGGCAATAGCTGGTCATCAGGTCGCAGTGCTGCTCCAACTCGTCCGACAGCGCGCCGCCGAACAGATGGGTCAAATAGGTCATGCAGGCTTCCGGCACTTCCGGCCCCCAGCCGATCGCGACCTCTTCGACCGTGGCGCCCATCGCCCGGAATATGTCTGCGGCGACCAGCGTGTTGCGCCGCACGTCCTCTGACACCGTAAAACTGCCCAAATCCATCGACAGCGCGATTTTCCAGCCCCTTACGTCAGAGTAGTCGCTGGGCAGAGTCAGTTTCGGTCGCAATGACGCGATGTCCCAGGGATGCGGCCCGCTCATCACATTCTGCAACAGGATCGCGTCCCTGACCGACCGCGCCAAGGGCCCGGTATGACAGTAGAAATCGAGGTTGAACGGGATGTCGTCGGGGTTGCGGCCATAGGGCGGCTTGTAGCCGACCAGCCCGCAGCAGGAAGCCGGAATGCGGATCGACCCACCGATGTCCGACCCGGTCGCCAATGACGCGGTGCCCGTGGCCAGCGATGCCGCCGATCCACCCGACGATCCGCCCGGCGTGAATTCGGTGTTCCAGGGGTTGCGGGTGACGCCCCACATCCGTGTCCAGGTGACCCCGGCACAGGAGAACTCCGGCGTGGCGGTGCGCGCATGCACGATCGCGCCCTCGGCCAGGATTGGCTGGTTCATTGGTGACGTATGCTCGGCCACGTAATCTTTCATGATCAGCGACCCGCTTGAGGTCGGCTTGCCCGCGATATAGCTTTCGTCCTTGATCGCCACCGGCAGACCGTCCAGACAGCCAACCGGTTCCCCCTTGGCCCATCGCGCCTCCGACGCGCGCGCGGCCTCCAGCGCCTCGTCGAAATGGGTGTAGGTAAAGGCATTTACCGTTTCCGCCGTCGCTTCGGCCCGCGCAATCTGCGCCTCCAGCAGCTCAACCGGCGACAGCGCCCGTTCGGCAAAGCGTTTCAATGCCTCTGTTGCGGTCAGGTACAGCAGATCGGACATGTCGGGCTCCTCCTCAGCCGAGTTCGGCGGCAATCGCATCGATTGCCCGCATGGTGTTCGAATGACCGCTGTCCGACAGCGCCTCTGGCCAGCTGGACAGGCAGGTGATCAGCAACTGGCGCTCGGGATCGGCATAAATAAACTGCCCATAGATCCCGAGGCTGATGTGAACCGGACGCCCCACATCGCGGATCCAGAACATGTTGCGGTAGCGCCCGTTCGGCATGAACTCGCGGCTCTGGTCGTCGAACCGGCCATGATCGCCGTGGCGCACATCCTCGACCCAGGCCGCCGGAATAACCTGCCGGCCGCCGGCGCGCCCGCCGTCCAGCATGGTCTGACCGAACCGCGCGGTATCGCGCAGGGTGGCGCAGATGCCCCCGTCGGCCAGCGCGGTCCCGTCGCGGTCTACGCTGACATAGGCGTCCTGTTCCGCCCCCATCGGCGCCCACAGCAGATCGGACAGGGTCCGGGCCAGGGGCATACCGCTGACCCGTTCGATCATCAGGCCCAGCACGTCGGTCTCGATCGAGCGATAGCTGAACCGCGCCCCGTGCGGCGCCTCGCGTTCGGTCAGCGTGCGGATGAACCCCAACGTCGTGCCGGGGCAACTGCCGGGCGTGGCTCCCGTCGGCTCCGGTTTCCAGCCAGAGGCATATTCCAGCCGCGCGATATCGCAGTCGGGGTCGTCATAATCCTCGACGAACCGCACACCGGTCGTCATGTCCAGCACCTGCTGCGGTGTCGCGCCGGCCCAGCCTGTCCCGGCCAACTCCGGCAGGTAATTGGTGACGGGCGCGTCCGGGTCCATCGCCCCCCTTCCGATCAGCACACCGGCGGCGGTCGAGGTTAGCGATTTCGACACCGACATCAGCAGGTGCCGGGTCTGCCGGGTCATGCCATTGTGATAGCTTTCATGCAGGATGCAGCCACGATAGGCCACCAGGAAGCCGTCGACATAGCCGCCCAGCAGATCGCCCAGCGTCATCACCGCCTCGTCGTGGCCTGCAAAACGCAGGGCGGTCAGGTTCTGGGGCGCCTCCGTCCAGTCCAGAACCTGCGCGCCGCGCGCAATGGTGTCGGTTCTGACACAGGCGTCGATGTTCTGGAAACTCCAGCGGTTCCAAGGCGCCCGGTCCCAGTCATAGGGCGGCAGGTTCTGGCCAAGAGGATCCTTGCCCCGCCGGACAGGCGCCCGCGGGTCTGAATTGCGAATGGATGTCATGTCACTCCCCGTTGCGCCCAAGAGCATCCCGGCAAGAGCCCCTTTTCCCAGGGGCTCTCTCAGGATCGGGCCGTTACTTCTGTAGGTCGGTCCAGATGCGCGTATACAGCGCCTGAACGTCGGGCGGGCAGGTCTGGTTGAACGTGCCGACGGCTTTCAGCTCTTCAGGAATGACGATTTCCGGCGCCGTGGTCATATCGGCCGGCATGAATGCCTCCGACCCGGTGATGCCATTGGCATAGCGCGCGAATTCTGAAATCAGCGCGGCGTTTTCCGGCACCATAATAAAGTTCTGGAATGCCTTGGCCTCCTCTACGTTTTTGGCATCGGCCAACACCGCGACCGAGTCCATCCAGATCGGATAGCCCTCCTTGGGATAGCCATAGGCGATGTTCTCGTTCTGAAGGCGCATCCGGAAGGTCGATCCGTTCCAGTTCACCCCGGCCCAGAGGTCTTCCTTGGCGAATTTCTCAAGGTTGCCGTAATCCATGCCCAGCCAGTAAGGCTTGGCCGCGGCCAGGCCATCGCGCACCTTTTTCAGGACTTCCTTGTCACCGGTGCAAGGCTCGCCACCATAGTACATGATTGCCAGCGCCATCACATCGCCCATCTCGGGGACCACGTTGATCTTGCCGCGCAATTCCTCGGGTGGATCAAGGAACATCGCCGAGGTGTTGATATCGCCATCGTAATACTTGGTGTTCACAACAACGCCGGTGGTGCCCCACTGCCACGGCACGGTATAGGTCCGGCCCGGATCCCACTGCACGTCCACCCACTTGGGGTCCATGTTCTTGAAATTCTCCATCTGGTCCGGGCGCGACTGCAACAGCAGCCCCTCAGAGATCCAGATCGGCACATAGGTATGCGTCGGCACCACGATGTCGAACCCGTGGCCGCCCGCCTTGACCTTGGCCAGCGCGGTATCGTTGCTGTCGAAATCGGTGATCGTCACCTTGATGCCGGTCTCGGCCTCAAATTTCTCGATCAGCTTGGGGTTGGTGTAGTTGCCCCAGTTGTAGATGTTCAGCCCCTGCGCCGATGCCGCGCCAGAGGCGAGCAGCAGCGCAGAAGTCGTTGCGATCAGGTGTTTGTTCATCTTAGTCTCTCCTGGTTGGTCAGTTCTGGTGGAACCCGGTTCTGGTGACCGGTATTGGTTTTCCTCAACTTTGCCGGTTGGTCAGTCTGAAAAACAACGAAACAAGGATCGCGCCGGCCAGCAGGATGGCGGTCGAAATCGCGTTGACCTCGGGTGTCACCACCCGCCGCAACTGGCCCAGCATATAGGTGGGCAGGGTCTCCTGACCGGCAGATTTCACGAATTCGGTAATCACGACGTCATCCAGCGAAACGACAAAAGCCAGCATCAGCCCCGCCACGATCCCCGGCCACATCAACGGCAGCGTGACCCGCCGAAAGGTCAGCCAGCGCGAGGCATAGAGATCGCGCGCCGCGATCTCCAGAGACATGTCCATGGTTTCCAGCCGGGCGCGGATCGGTAGATAGGCAAAGGGGATGCAGAACGCGGTATGGGCGACGATCAGGTAGATCATGCTGGTGTGCCCGGTCCAGACCTTGATCCAGGCAAAGACGATCAGCAGCGCCACCGCCGTCACGATTTCGGGCACCATCAGCGGCTGGTTGATCAGCGCATAGATGATCGTGCGCCCGGGAAACCGGCGGGTGCGGGTGGTGGCCAGCGCCGCCATCGTTGCCGCGGTGGTGGCCACGAAAGAGGCCGACAGCGCCAGAAACAGCGAGCGCAGCGCCGCATCCTGCACCGCCTCGTTGGCGACCGCCTGACGGTACCACCGCAGGCTGAACCCTTCCCAGATTGCCAGCGACGTGCCTTCGTTAAAGGAAAACACCACCAGGATCGCGATCGGCGCATAAAGCGCCACCAGCGTGAAGACCGCCACGATCGCAAAACCGGGCAGAGTGCGGACCGAATATCCTTTACGTGCATCAGCCATCGGCCTGCTCCCTCGATGTCACTCGCACATAAAAGATCAACGAAACCATGACCGCCGCCATCAGCATCAGCGACAGCGCCGCGCCCAGCGGCCAGTTGCGGCCGGCGCCGAACTGCAGCTCAATCAGGTTGCCGAACATCAGGTTCTTGCCGCCGCCTAGCACGCGGGGGGTCACATAGGCCCCCAAAGAGGGCACAAAGACCAGGATCGACCCGGCGATGATGCCGGGTTTGATCAGCGGCAGGATCACCCGGCGAAACGCCGTCCAGCGGCCTGCGTACAGATCATGCGCCGCCTCGACCAGCCGGAAATCCAGCTTGTCCACTGCGGCATAGACCGGCAGCACCATTAGCGGCAGGTAGACATAGGTCATCCCGAACCCGATGGCGAAATCGGTGAACATCATCTGGATCGGCTCTGTGATGACGCCGATTTTCAACAGCACCAGGTTGATCACCCCCTCCGACCGGATTAGCTCCTGAATCGCGATGGTCCGCACCAGCAGGTTGGTCCAGAACGGCACCGTGACCAGAAACAGCCAGAACTGCTTGCGCGAGGGCGGCTGGGTGGCGATGAACCACGCCGTCGGCACCCCAAAGATCAGCGTGAGAAAAGTGGTGATCAGCGACAGAGACAAAGACCGCCAGAAAATCGACAGGTGCGCATCGGCCCACATCAGCGTGTCATCGAATATGTCACGCTGCACCAGCGTTCCGATCCAGCCTTCCAGCGAGAATTCCCATTTGACGTTGCCGTAATCACCCGGCGTGAGAAAGGAATAGACCACCATCACCAGCAACGGCCCGGCGGCCGCGCAGACGATGATCACCAGCGCGGGCAGCGACAGCAGCCAGCGGTTGCGGTTGTCGGCGGCATTGGCCTCCGCTTCCAGTTCTCCGGGCCGATAGGTGGGCCGATGTGTCGTCGCCTCGCTCATCCTCTCAGTCCCTCAACACCGTTACCGCGCCCGGCGCGATCGAAACCGCGGCGTCCTGGCCTTCGGCCGGAACGGCGGCGTCGATGTCCGGCGCGTTCGCGATCCGCGCCTTCAGCACCTCTCCGGTAGCCAGCCGCAGGTGCAGCGTGGTCGTGTCGCCCGAATACACCACGGTTTCGACTCTCGCCGGCAGTTCGCCCGCCTCCGGCTGGCCGCCCCGGACCCCGATGTGCTCGGGCCGGATCAATACGCTGACCTTGCCCTCGGGCACCCCCTCGGGCACCGCAGCGGCAAAGCTGCCTCCGGCTGCCAGCGTGACGTCGCCGCCGATGCGCGCGGCGTCCAGAAAGTTGGATTCGCCGATGAAATTGGCCACAAACCGTTCAGACGGACGCTCGTAGATGTCACGCGGCGACCCCACCTGCAGGATCCGTCCCGCGTTCATCACCGCCACCCGGTCCGACATTGTCAGCGCCTCTTCCTGATCATGGGTGACAAAGACAAAGGTGATCCCGGTCTCATTTTGCAGCCGTTTCAGTTCTATCTGCATTTCCTTGCGCAGCTTCAGGTCCAGCGCGCTCAGCGGCTCGTCCAGCAACAGAACCTGCGGATGCGGCGCCAGCGCGCGGGCCAGTGCCACGCGCTGTTGCTGGCCGCCGGAAATCTCCGACGTGCGGCGGTCCTTCAGTTCCTCCATCCGAACCAGCCGCAGCATCTCGTTCACCGTTTTGGCGATCTCCGCCTTGGGGTTGCCCAGCATCTCCAGCCCAAAGGCGATGTTCTGCCCGACGGTCATATGCGGAAACAGCGCGTAGTTCTGGAACACCGTGTTGACCGGACGCTGGTTCGGCGGCAGCCGCGAGATATCGCGCCCGCTCAGCAGGATCGCCCCCTCGGTCGGCGGCTCGAACCCCGCGATCAGGCGCAGCAGGGTGGTTTTGCCGCAGCCCGACGGACCCAGCAGCGTAAAGAACTCGTTGGCGGCAATTTCCAGGCTCACGTCCCGCAATGCGGTAAAGGCGCTGTCGCCCTGTCCAAAGGTCTTTTTCGCGTTTTCGATCTGGATCATCTGTGTCCGGGTCTCTTTGGTCGGGAAAATCACCTCTGCCCCAAGTGCTATTGACAACATAATTTTAGTCAATAAAAAACTTTATGAGAATAAAAAATTACTGTTGAAAGCCCGATCCGTTGGCAACCGACCCGATCAAAGCTGTCATGAGCAATCCTGCGGCCACAGGTCTGCGCGACCGCAAGAAAGCGCGGCGGCGACAGGAGATCCTGAAGGCGGCGGGGCAGTTGTTTGCCCGCAATGGCTTTGACGCCACCACCATTGCCGAAATCGCGGAGGATTGCGGCGTTTCCCCGCCCACCGTGTTCAACTATTTCGGATCAAAGGAAAATATTCTCAGCGCGCTGATCTTTGAAGGTACCGAACGGGAACGGACGCAGCACCTGCAATCGCCGCGCAAGACCGGCATCCCCTTTGCTGAGGCGATCGGCGGACTGCTGTATGAGTGTACCGAAAACACCATGCGGATCGCTGGCAAGCGGGTCTGGCGCTATGCAGAAGCCGCCAACATCCGCCGTCCCAATTCCGAGTTCGAACAGCTGTTTTCCTACTCCGATACCGAACTGTGCAAACTGATCGAGACCTATCTGTCCGACTACGCCATCGTATTGCGCAGTGGCCAGACCCCGGACAACGCTCTGCTCGCCCGGTTGTTCTACAATCATTGGACCGCGCTCTATTTCAACTACATCAAGGACGACCAGATGTCGCTCGACCGACACAAACGCGACATCATGGCCGACGTCTCGGGCATCGTCGCGATGTTGTTCGATGACGAATTCGGCGAAACCTCCCCGCTGAACCCAAAGGCTGCCGCGCAATGACAACCGCCAATCTCGTGATTCTGAACGCCAGCGTGGTAACCATGGATGCCGCGGCCCCCACCGCCCGCGCCGTGGCCGTGGCCGGCAACCGCATCCTGGCCGTCGGCGATGACGATGATATCCGCGCGCTGGCGGCGCCGGGCGCGCGGGTGATCGACGCTGGTGGCGCCACCGTGATGCCCGGCATGACCGAGGCCCACCTGCACCTCTTCGCGGGGGCCTTCGGGCGGCTGCTGCTGCAACTGGACGGGGTGCAGGGGCAGGCGGCGCTGGCGGCCGCTCTCACCCCCTATGCAGCCGCCAATCCTGATGAAGCCTTGCTGATCTGCAAGGCCACAGATTACAATCTCTTTGGCGAAGGCGTGACCACGACCCGCCAGTTGCTGGATGAGGTAATGCCCGACCGGCCGCTGATCCTGATCGCTGGCGACCACCATACCGCCTGGGCCAATACTATCGCGCTTGACCGTGCCGGTCTGCTGCGCGGCAAACCACTTTCGCCGGGCAACGAGATCGTCATGGCCCCCGACGGCACCGCCTCAGGTGAACTGCGCGAGTTTGAGGCCTATGACCCGGTGATGCGGTTGCGTTCCTCCGGCGGGCGCGAAAACCTCGGGCTGATCGGTGTCGAACCCGAAACCCCACCGACACCGGCGCAACGGGCCGATGACATCGCCGTGCTCAAGGACGGCCTGCGCCTGTGCGCCTCCTATGGCTTCACCAGCCTGCACAACATGGATGGCAATCGCTACCAGCTCGACCTGCTGCGCGAGATCGAGAACGGTGGCAACCTGATCTGCCGCATCGCGGTGCCCTTTCACCTGACCCCGTCCAAACCGCTGGGCACACTAAAAGAGGCCTCCGCCCTGGCAAAGGAGTTCAACAGCGACTTTCTGCGCGCCAACCGGGTCAAGATGTTCATGGACGGGGTGATCGACAGCTCTACTGCCGTGCTGGTCGAGGATTACGCCGACCGCCCCGGCTGGCGCGGCGATCCGCTGCACTCAGCCGAACGATTCAACGCGGCCGCCATCGACGCCGACCGGCGCGGGCTCCAGATTTCCGTCCACGCCGTCGGCGACGGCGCGGTGCGCCGGGTGCTCGACGGCTACGAGGCTGCGCAACAGGCCAACGGTCCCCGCGATTCGCGTCACCGGATCGAACATATCGAACTGCTGCACCCCGACGACCTGCCGCGCCTGAAATCGCTGGGCGTTGTCGCCTCGATGCAGCCGCCGCACCCGCCCGGCGCGATGGATTTTCCGCTGGACCCCTGGACCCGCCGGGTCGGGCAGGCGCGCTGGCCCTGGGCCTTTCCGCTCGGTTACCTGCGCGAGGCGGGCGTGCCCATCGCCTTTGCCTCGGATTGGCCGGTCTCTGACATCGACCCGATGCGCGGAGTCAAGGCAGCGATCACCCGCAAACCCTGGCACCCCGACCACCCGTCGCACGCCTCCACCCTGATCGAGGCGCTGCACGGCTATACCGCCGGCGGAGCCTACGCCGGGTTCGAAGATCACCGGCTGGGCCGCCTTGCGCCGGGTTTCCTCGCCGACATCGTGATGATGGACCGCGATCTCGAGGCCACCCCGGTTGACGACATCGACAGGGCCCGCGCCGCGCTGACCCTCTGCGACGGGCGCGTGACCTGGGACGCCGTAGGGTGACACCGCGCGCCGGTCAATAACCCGGCACCTTTGCAAAATTCTGCGGCGAAAACCGGCGAAAACCGGCGCAACGTCCGATCCGCCTGTCTACTTGCCCCACCCCTGGCTTGCGGGCGCGCGCGCGCCCGCGCAGGCTGGCCGCGAATCACTGCATGAGGCCAGAATGAAAACCACGTGGATCGCCGCAACATTTGTCCTCGCGATCGCGGCGCCGGTGGGCGCCGACGATTTCGACGCCCGCGTGCGCGCCTATATCCTGAACAACCCGGAAATCATTCTCGAAGCACTGGAAATACTTTCCGAACGCGAGGCCCGCGCCGAGACCGCAGCCAGGATCGCCGCCTATCCCGACCTGTTTTCCGACCCGCCCGCGCTGGGCCTCGGCGCGCCCGATGCCCCGATTCGGGTGGTGGAATTTTTCGATTACAAATGCGGCCCCTGCAAGGCGATGCACTCGGAGGTCGCCGAGGCGGTCCGCCAGCATCCCGACCTGCGCGTCGAGCTGCGGCAATTGCCGATCCTCTCACCGGCCTCGGAACGGGCCGCACGCTTTGCCCTCGCCGTGCGTGCCCTTTACGGCCCCGATGCCTACAGCCGCGCGCACGAACGGCTGTGGCAGCATCGCGGACCCTTCAATACCTTGGTCCTTGCGCGGATCGCAGGGCAAGAGGGCTGGGACGCCGAGGCGCTCGAAGCGGAAACCGGCAGTGCCGAAGTCACAGCCCGCATCGACCGCAACCGGACCATCGCGATGGATCTGGGCATTCGCGGTACGCCCGCCTTTGTCACGCCGACCTCGGTCACCTTCGGCCAGGGCGACGTGGGAGTTCTGGCCGAACGATGGCTGACGCCCTGAGGTTCAGTCGATAAACGCCTTTTCGACGACAAAA
>JBFHMM010000009.1:0-36143 GCA_041594355.1 Paracoccaceae bacterium
CCCGACAAAACGATCGCGTCGACCTGCGCCACGGATTTGTCTGGCTCCAGCAGATCGGTTTCGCGGGTCCCTGGCGCACCGCCCATGACACAGTAGGACCCGGTCATCGCCTGTTCCCCCAGCAGCACCGTGCTGCCGGATTTCAACGTCTCGTTCTGTGCATTGCCGACCAGCAGGCCGGGTACATCGGTGATCAGGTTTCGAGGTCCGGGTATCATTTGTGGGCCCTTGGAAATAGGCGCGTGCAAAGCACGCAATCCCTTGTTGTGCGTCCTTGCCAGGCGCGTTTTGGATATTTGGAATCAAAATGACGCCAAGCTAAATACAGCGGCCGCCGTCGACCTCCATCGCGATGCCGGTGATCATGCTGGCCTCGTCCGAACACAGGAAACAGGCGGCGTTGCCCATGTCCTCGGGTTGGGAGAAGCGGCCGAGTGGGATGGTCGACAGGAATTTGGCACGCATTTCCGGTGTATCTTCGCCCATAAAGGTCTTTAGCAGCGGGGTTTCCCCCGCAACCGGGTTGATCGCGTTGACGCGGATGCCTGCAGGGGCCAGTTCAATGGCCATCGTCTTGGTCGCCGTGATCATCCAACCTTTGGAGGCATTGTACCAGTTCAGGTTCGGGCGGGGCGAGACACCGGCGGTGGAGGCGACGTTCAGGATTGTGCCGGCCTTGCGTGATTTCATATGAGGAACAAGCGCGCGGGCGGTGAGGTAGACCGACTTGGCATTCACGATTAGGGTGCGGTCGAATTCATCCTCGGCGACGTCCTCTAGCGGGCCGGGCTGGTGGCAGACACCTGCGTTGTTCACCAGAATATCGAGGTGGCCGTAAGTGGCCATCGCCGCATCGACCATCGCCTGTACCGAGTCCCCGTTGGACACATCGACGGTTTGGGCGATGGCGGCATCATCCATGTCATCGGCCATTTGCGCGGCGGCATCGCCGTTGATGTCCGCGATCATCACCCTTGCGCCCTCGGCCAGGAACTTTCGGACGATACCTGCGCCAAAGCCTGACGCGCCCCCGGTGACGATTGCGGTTTTTCCAGCCAGCCTCATGTGAACTCCCCCTGATGCGGCACCTTTGGCAGGAGCCTATCAGCGCGCGGGGATGGTTCACAAGTTACTCGTCCAGAACCCGCCCGCGCAGGGATTTCACCGCGCTGCGGGATTTTTTGGCTTCGAGTCTGCGGCGTACCGATCCCTTGGTCGGTTTGGTCGGGATGCGGCGCTTGGGGGCGATCAGCGCTTTGCGGATCAGGTCGGCCAGGCGGTCGCGGGCGATCTCGCGGTTGCGGGTCTGCGACCGGGTTTCGTCGCATTGCAGGACGATGGCCCCGGTCTGGGTCCAGCGCCGGCCGGCCAGACGTTTCAACCGGGTCTTGACCGCTGGCGCCAGTGACGGCGACCGGGCCGCCTCGAACCGCAGTTCGACTGCGCTCGAGACCTTGTTGACGTTCTGGCCGCCGGGGCCCGAGGCCCGCATGAAGCTTTCGGTCAGTTCCCAGTCCTGAATCTCGATGTCGTCGTTGATCCGTAGCATGACGCGACCTTAGCGCCTGTATCAGTCATCAAAAAGGGCCACCCGGATTGCCGGATGGCCCTTTCGAAAGTTTTCGGAGATGCGGGTCGGTCAGACCGTTACTAGGTCAATACGCAAAGGTACCCTTCAGGGACTGCCCTAAAGCGTTGCCTTCCGTACTGTTCCGACACCTCGCTCCAATACCTTTCTCGACACTGGATCACCTCCTTTTCCATTTTTGAAACCTAGGGAAAAGTTGGCACGGGATTTACAAATCGCAAAGCGAAATCGTCACGCCAGCGATTTTTCCCGTTCAATGCGACCAATAATCAGGCGGAAAGGAATCAGTGCGATCAGCGCCAGCGACAGTTTCACCATCCAGTCGGCCACCGCGAGCGACACCCAGAGAGGGGCCATGGGACCGAAGCCCAGAACCGGCAGCACTTCGCCAGCCCAGGACACGTCATTTGCCGGTTCGATCCAGACCAGGCTGGCGGAAAAGGCGATGGTGAAGAAGAGCGCGGTGTCCACCGTTGAGCCCACCAGCGTCGAGGCCAGCGGCGCACGCCACCATTTCCCGTCGCGCAGGGCCGAGAAAATGGCCACGTCGAGCAACTGGGCCGTCAGAAAGGCCAGCCCGGATCCAAGCGCGATGCGCAGGGTAACCAGAGGGCCGAATTCGCCCATGATCTGGGTGCCGATCAGCGAACAGATCACCCCGACGATGAATCCGACGAACACGACCTTGCGCGCCGGAGCGGCGCCATAGACACGGTTCATCAGGTCGGTGACCAGAAAGGCGAAAGGATAGGTGAACGCCCCCCATGTCAGCCACTGGCCGAACAGGAATTGGACGAGAATATTCGAGGCCACGACGATGGTGGCCATGGCAAGAATGCCGGGAAGGTGTGTGCGGTTCATATCTGATGCCCGTTTTGTCAAGGTTGCGGCGACTTGTCCCACCGGATGGCAGGCAGGCGGCGCATAGCGGCCTTTGCGGCGCCGTGCAAGTCAATTGGGCAAAATATACTCGACCAGTTCGGTGCGCTGCAGTGGCAAAAAGTTGTCGTCGGATATCATTGTGGCCCGCAACTGGCCGTCGCCGTCGCGCCAGACAGAGACGCCTTCGAGGTTGTCATGAGTGCTGGTGGCGGTCTGGAACAGGGTTTCTTCCTTTGTCGGCTCACCGGCAGTCATCGTCCAGCGGCGCAAGCGGCTGCGGAACCCTATGAACCCGACGTCACGTTCCAGCACATAGAGCCTCCCGTCGGGGCCGAAGTCGGCACCCACGGGCAGAAAATCGCCGCGTGCCGGCAGGTAAAAGGCAACATCCCAGCGCGGACCGGTATTGGCAAAGACGGGGATCCGGCCGTTTGCATCGTGACCTTCGGGCAGCGCATAAAGCCGCCCATGCCGATCGCGGGCCAGCGCTTCGAGCGAGCGGTTCTGTCCCAGCCCGCGAAACAGCGGCGCGGTGGTCAGCACATGGGCGCGGTCGCCGGGGTGATCGTAGCGGGCCACCCTGTGGACGCCTTCGAAGGAGACAAAAAAACTGTCGCGCGGTCCGGCGGCCAGTCCTTCGGAATCGACGATGCGGCCTTTGAGAACCGCGCCCGAGGAGGATTTGAGCTGCGTCAGCTTGAAGGGCCGGACAGTGCTGATCCTGCCATCCTCGCGCCCCAGACGAACATGCACCAGATGCGACCGATCACCCAGGATCCTGGCGGTTTGCCCGTCGGGGCTGACTTCGATCCCCGAGAACCCGCCGAACCAAGGTTTGTTCAGGTGCCAGGAGTAGCTGTGCAGATACCGTGCGCGCTGATCCGCTGCCGGGGCATGAAGAGCAGCGGCAAAAAGCGCGACCGCTACTGCGACCGCAAGACCGAGGCGCATTGGTTGGGCAGATCGGCCATGACGTATTCACGCCGTTTCTTGGGCGGCGCTGCATTGGGGTCGCGCGGTTTGGGTGGTGGCGGGTTGAGGATGTCGTTCACCCACTTCTGGGCATCGGCACATCCGTCGCCCTTGGGTGGCGCGGCCTGTTCGGTGCAGCCCTGAGCCCCGTGCGGGCAATTCAGGCGGACGTGAAAGTGGTAGTGATGCCCATACCAGGGACGGATCTTGCGCAGGTAGCGTCGGTTGCCTTTTTCGTCCTTGCACATCTGCACCTTGGCGCCGGGAAAGACAAAAATGCGGGCGACGCGTTTGTCGCGGGCGGCCTCGCGGATGATGTTGTGATGCGCCCGGCTCCAGTTGTCGTTCACAAAGGCGCCCTTGTTCCGCCTGAGCGAGACCGACGAGATGGTTTCACGGGTCTGGCGGCTGAGATTGATGCGCGACGTCGGCAGCATCCAGATGTCGATATCCAGCCCGATCTGGTGGCTGCGGTGGCCGGTCAACATCGGCCCGCCGCGGGGCTGGCTGATGTCACCGATATAAAGCCCATTCCACCCCGGCTGGGTGGCGGCAAAGGCGCTGAGATCCTTGATGAAGTCGATGGCCTCGGGGTGGCCCCAGTTCCGGTTGCGGCTCAGTCGCATCGCCTGCCAGGTCGGGCCGGTTTCAGGCAGTTGTACCGCGCCGGCGACGCAGCCCTTGGCATAGCTGCCGAACGGGGCGGGTTGCTGCCGGGAGGCTTCGGACTTGCTCCCGAACAGCTGCTTTGCCAGCGGCTCCGCCATTGCCGGGGCACTCGTCCCCATGCTCAGGCCCAGTGACAGGCCCAGTGACAGGCCCAGTACAATTGCCAGCCCGGTCAGGAAATGCCTTAGTCTCATGCCGCCGGAGCCTCCTGCTTGATCTGGTCGCCTTTGGGGTTGACCCAGTGTAGCAGGATCAGCCCGATCAGGAAGAGCAGTATAACCGGCGAGACGCCGAGGCGGGCGCTGCCGGTGATCGTCGTGGCGACACCGATCAGGATCGGGGCGATAAACGACGTGGCGCGACCGGAAAGACCAAAAAGACCAAAGCTTTCGGTCGGGGCGTCGGGGTCGGCGTGGCGCACCATCAAGGACCGGCTGGAGGCTTGCAGGATTCCGCCCATGCCACCGATCAGCATGCCGCAGCCCATGAAAATAATGTCCGGCAGCGATGAACCTTCGGGCAGGGCAAAGCCAAAGATCGCCTCGCGGGACATGGTGATAACCACGAAACAGACCGCGACCAGAACCCAGACAGCGGCGATGACCACCGGTTTGGGACCAAACCGTTTGTCCAGTTTGCCGCCGATCCAGCAGAACACGACCGCAGCCAGCGCGCCGAGGATGCCAAAGATGCCAATCTGGGTGACAGGCCAGCCCAGCACGCCCTTGGCGTAGATGCCGCCAAAGGTATAAAGCCCGTTCAGGGCATCGCGGTAGAACATCGACCCGCCCAGAAAGGCCGACAGGCTGATGCGATGTTTCAGATCGCGGATGGATTTGCCAAGCACCCGAAGCGCGTCGGCCGTGCTGCTGTGCTTTGTCTTCACGACAGGCATTTTGACCCACCAGAAGTAGGGGATCATGAATACTATGAACCACAAGGCGGTGATCGGCCCGACCGCACGCGTGCCTTCGCGTTGCCCGGCGTCCAGCAGGCCCAGACCGGGATCGAACCCGACCAGCGTCTTGCCGTTGCCCTGCTCGGTAAAGAACACCAGCAGGATCGCCAGAGCGAGCAGGCCTCCGGCATAGCCAAAGGCAAAGCCGGAGCCGGAGATCTGGCCGATTTCCTGTTCTGTGCCCAGATCGGGCAGCTGTGCGTTGATAAAGATCAACGCGTATTCCGCGCCAATGAACCCAAAGGCGAAAAAGGCCAACATCCAATAAAGGTTAGATCCGTCCGTCGCGGTGTACCAGAGTGCGGCGGAGCCAATCACGTACATCACCGAAAACAGGATGATCCAAGGTCTCCGGTTCCCGGAGGTGTCGGCATAGGCCCCCATTACGGGCGCGCCAAAGGCGATCAGCAGCCCAGCAATCGCCATGCCCCAGGCCCATAGCGTCTGGGCCTGCGCGGCGGCGGTATCGCCGTCGCTGCCGAGCGACATGTAATACTCCGCCGCGACCCCGGCAAAGAACGGACCAAAGATAAAGGTGACCAACAGCGTGTGATACGGCTGGCTGGCCCAATCGAAAAAGAACCATCCCCAGATACGCTTACGCGCCGAAACTTCCTGCATGCCCGTTCCCCTGCCTGCCTGCGCCGATATGACAGGCTACCGGGTGATTAAGCAAGAAATCCTTGCTCCGGCCGGTCCGGAACGCGGCGGCCCTTGCCCTTTGGCGCGGTGGCGCTTAGGTGGTATGGATCGCGACGAGAGAGGGCCCGATGCAATCGTTAGTGCAGATTCTGATGCTGATCCTGGATGTGGTTTGGTTCTTTGTTATCGCGCATGTGATCATGTCGTGGCTGATCAATTTTCAGGTGCTCAACACCCGGCAGGAGTTTGTGGCGCAGATCTGGTACGGGCTGAACCGGATTCTTGAACCGCTTTACGGACGGGTTCGTCGCATTCTACCGCCGATGCAGGGCATTGATCTGGCACCGCTGGTCGTCTTGCTGGCCATCATCGCGATCCGGATAGTTGTCCAGAACAACATGCCCGCCTCGTACTGAGCCGCGCTCCTGGTGCCGACGCCGGGATGCGGGTATTTCAGATCAGAACGAAGCGGCAGGGGAGCGCCCACTTGTTTCCCGATTCTTTCGCCGTGTAAGTTGTCGTCAACGAGCAGACTTTTATAACCGCTGACGAGGCTTTCCACATGAGTGTTGCCACATCCGATGCCGCCGCGCTGTTGCGCGATGTCTTTGGATTCGATGCCTTTCGACCGGGCCAGGACGAAATCGTGCAGGCGGTTGCGCAGGGCGAGAACGTCTTGGCAATCATGCCGACCGGTGGCGGGAAATCCTTGTGTTTCCAATTGCCTGCCTTGATGCGCGATGGAGTCACGGTGGTGATTTCGCCGTTGATCGCCCTGATGCGGGATCAGGTCAGGGCGTTGCAGGAAGCGGGCGTGTCGGCAGGCGCGCTGACCTCCGGCAATACCGACGAAGAGACCGAGGCGGTCTGGGACGCGCTGGAAGCCGGGCGGCTGAAGCTCTTGTACATGGCGCCCGAGCGGCTGGCGGCGGGGTCGGCCATGGGGATGCTGCGGCGGATCGGCGTGTCGTTGATCGCCGTCGACGAGGCCCATTGTGTCAGCCAGTGGGGCCATGATTTTCGCCCCGACTATCTGCGTATTGGTGAATTGCGGCGCGCGCTGAATGTGCCGTTGGCCGCCTTTACCGCGACGGCAGATGCCGAAACCCGCGATGAAATCGTCCAGAAACTGTTCGACGGGCAGCCGCCGCGCATCTTTCTGCGCGGCTTTGACCGGCCCAACATCCATCTCGCCTTTGCCGCCAAGGATAGCCCTCGCAAGCAGATCCTGCAGTTTGCCGCCGTCCGCAAGGGTCACGCAGGTATCGTTTATTGCGGCACACGCGCCAAGACCGAGGCGCTGGCCGCCGCTCTGCGCGACCAGGGCCACAGCGCCTGCCATTATCACGGGGGGATGGAGGCCGAGGACCGCCGCATCGTCGAATCCCGATTTGCGCGCGAGGACGGGCTGATTGTGGTGGCCACCGTGGCTTTTGGTATGGGGATCGACAAGCCCGACATTCGCTGGGTCGCGCATGCCGACCTGCCCAAGAGCATCGAGGCCTATTATCAGGAAATCGGCCGCGCCGGTCGCGATGGGGCGCCGGCGGAGACGCTGACGCTCTATGGTTCCGATGACATCCGCCTGCGCCGTGCCCAGATTGACGAAGGCCTCGCGCCGCCGGAACGGCGGGCTGCAGATCACGCCCGGCTGAACGCTTTGCTGGGGCTGGCCGAGGCGCTGGCCTGCCGCCGGCAGACCCTGCTGGGATATTTCGGCGAGACGTCCGAACCCTGCGGCCACTGCGACTTGTGCAACGCGCCTGCGGACCTTTTTGATGGTACCACGGCGGTACGCAAGGCGCTGTCTGCGATCCTGCGAACCGAGGAATGGTTTGGCGCGGGCCATCTGATCGACATACTGACCGGCGCCGATACCGGCAAGATCCGCGAACGGCGACACGACCAGTTGCCGACTTATGGCGCGGGTAAGGATTATGACAAGCGCCAATGGCAGGCGATCTTTCGGCAGATGATGGGGCACGATCTGGTCCGTCCCAACCCCGAGCGTCACGGTGCGCTGCAGATGACAGAAGCGGCAAAGCCGATCCTGAAGGGCGAGGCCGGGATCACCCTGCGACGGGACAGCCTGCGGACATCGGCAGAGCGTCGGCCCTCCGTCAAGGCGCTCGTATCGGAAGAGGATGCGCCGCTGATGTCGGCGTTGAAGGCGAAGCGGAGGGCGCTGGCCGAAGCGGCCAAGGTGCCGGCCTATGTGATCTTCCCCGACCGAACCCTGATCGAAATGGCCGAGCAGCGCCCGGCGACACTGGATCAGATGGCGAGGGTGAACGGTGTCGGCGCAAAGAAACTGGAGCGTTATGGCGCCCTGTTTCTGGAAGTGATCACCGGCGCCAGCGAAGAGATGCACCCGATGCGCCGCAAACTGGCCGGTCGAGAGGCGGGAACGCTCTACGATCAGCTGATGGAGGTGCAGGCGCAGCTGGCGCGCGGCGAAGGCGGTATCGACAAGCCGCTGAGTTGTTCGGCGGCCCAGCTTGCAAAGGTGGCCAAGTTACGCCCAGGCGATGCACAGGGATTGGAACGGGTTTTGGGCGACCGCCGGACCGAGCGGTTTGGCGCGGCTTTTCTGGACGTCTTGCGCCAGGCGGGCTAAATCCCGGCGAAAGCTGGATCAAGGGGGATGCGATGCTTGTTGTGATCTCGCCGGCCAAGCGGCTGGACTGGAGCCCGAGCGGCGAGCGGATGAGCGCGCCGGAATTCAAGGAAGACGCCAACCGGCTGGCGCGGACGATGCGCAACCAGACATTGGGCGATCTGCAGAAACTGATGGGTATCAGCCCCGAGCTGGCGCGGCTGAACCGTGACCGGTTCCAAGCCTTTGCGGATGATCCGGACGGTGATGCGGTGCGTCCGGCGGTATTGGCCTTTGCCGGTGACACCTATCTCGGGCTCGAGGCCGCATCGCTGGATGCCGAGGAAATGGACTGGGCGCAGGATCATCTGCGGATCCTCTCCGGCCTGTACGGAGTGCTGCGTCCGCGCGACGCGATCCAGCCGTATCGGTTGGAGATGGGCAGCCGGCTGAAGACCCGGCGGGGACAGAGCTTGTACGACTACTGGAGAGATGCCCCTGCCCGTGCGCTGAAGGCGCAGGCGCAGGCCGTGGGCACGGATGTTCTGGTCAATTGCGCCAGTCAGGAATACTTTGGCGCGGTTGATCTGAAACGGCTGGGCCTTCGGGTGATTACGCCGGTCTTCATGGAGGACAAGGGCAGCGGACCCAAGATCGTCAGTTTCTTTGCCAAGCGGGCACGGGGCGCAATGGCGCGGTATATTGTCCAACGCAGGCTGACGGACCCGGACGCCCTGACCGATTTCGACAGCGGCGGCTATGTGTTCCGCCCTGACATGTCCGATCCGGACCGGCCGGTGTTTGTTCGTCCCTACGAGGCCGGCGCAAACGCGGCCTGACCGGCCGGGCGGTAAAAACGCTTTGCTGGTAAGGCGCGTTAACGCGTGGCAGAATCATGCAAAGGGCTCGCGTCTGGCGGGACATGCCGGGCAATTCGTTCGGCGATGGACTGTTTGCGCAGGGGTTTGGTCATGTAAAAGTCCAACCCCGCATCCAGAATGCCCTGTGCATCGCCGTCCATCGCGTGGGCTGTCAGTGCGACGATGGGGACATGTGCGCCGGTGCCGCGTTCGATCTCGCGTATGGCGGCCGTGGCCTCCTTGCCGTCCATGCCGGGCATCGAGATGTCCATGAAAATCAGATCCGGTTCGAAGCAGGTGTAGGCATCGACGGCCTCGTGACCGTTGCCGGCGAACCGCAGTTCGATGTTCAGAGCCTGAACCATCTTTCTAAACACCAGCTGGTTGGTTTTGTTGTCTTCAGCGGCCAGGACCCGCATCCGCCGCACCTGGGTCGGAGTGTTTTCGGCCTGGTTCGTGTCAGGGGCTTCGGATGGCGGCGGCTGGGTGCTGTGCGGGTGATGAAAATTTTTCTCTGACGGTTCGGGGGCGGGTACGGCCGCACCCAGGACCGCCAGCCGGGCGAACAGTTCAGCGCGTGGAATCGGTTTTTGTAGAATGGCCTGCAGATGGCGGCAGGCGGGATCGTTCTGAGCAAAGCTGGGGTTGGACGACAGCAACAGGAACGGCACCTCGGTCCAGCCGTCGCCGCGGATCGCCTCCGCCAATTCCAGACCGTCCATGCCCGGCATATTGTGATCGCTCAGGACCAGGTCAATGTCCGCGCTCATCGCGTTCAGCGCCGCGCGTCCCGACGCGCAGGAGGTCACGCGCACGCCGAGCTGCTGAATTTGCCGTTCCAGGATTTCACGGTTCACTGGCAGGTCGTCGACCACCATCGCGTGGCGCAGGCCGTCGGGCAGGGTGGGCAGAACCGGCTGCGGCCCGTCGGCCTTGGGCATTGTCACCCGGAAGCCAAAGCACGAGCCCTTGCCCTCTTCGCTCTCGACCCAGACCGACCCGTTCATCAGCTCGATCAGGCGCCGCGAAATCGCCAGGCCCAGCCCGGTGCCCTCGAACTTGCGGTTGCGCTCGTCCTCGACCTGGTTGAATTCGCCAAAGATGTGGTCGATCTTTTCCGCCGGAATGCCGATGCCGGTGTCTTCGATGGCGACGTGAATGGCCGAGCTGTCGGCGGTATCGTCGGGTATGCCGGTCACCCGGATCAGAACATGCCCCGCCTTGGTGAACTTGATCGCGTTGCCGACCAGGTTGGTCAGCACCTGCCGAACCCGGCCCGGATCGCCGACGAACCGGGTCGGCAGAAACAGGTCGTAGTCAACCAGCATATCCAACCCCTTGTCCCGCGCGGTGGGCTGCAGCAGCATCACTACCTCGTGGATACAGCGCTCTAGGTCAAAGGGCTCGGGGTGCAGCACCAATTTGTCGGCCTCGATCTTGGAATAGTCCAGAACGTCGTTGATGATGACCAGCAGGGCCTCACCCGAGTTCTTGATGGTGTTGGCGTAAAGCCGCTGTTCTTCGTCCAGATCGGTGTCGTTCAGCAGTTCGGCCATACCCACAACGCCGTTCATCGGCGTCCTGATCTCGTGGCTCATATTCGCCAGAAATGCCGATTTGGCCCGGTTGGCGGCCTCGGCGCGTTCGCGGGCGGCCTTCAGTTCGGCTTCGTACCGGACCGATGCGGTGATGTTCAGGACGATGCTGACCATGTCGCCGCCGTGACCGCGCTGGTCGATCGCCTTGATATACTGGTCGCTCCACGTCCGCATCACAACGGGTTGCGGATTGGGGGAAACCCAACGGTTCATCATTTGTGTGCGCCAGTCCGCAGCCGTCAGATCGCCGGTGTTGATCAACCCTTCGTCCGTCAGAATCTGCAGCATGCGGGCATAACTGATACCTGGCGCGATCTCTTCCAGGTCATCAAAGAAACCGACATAGGCCGTATTGGCGCCGATCAATCGGCTGTCGGCATCGAAAAAAGCAAACCCGTCCTGAATGGTCTGGATCGAATGCCACAGCCGCCGTTCCGCGATTTCGATCTTTTCGTGTGCCACGGTCAGGTCGGATTTGACCTTGGCGTTCTCGTCCCGGACGGTGGCGACCTCGGCCTGAGTTTCGCCGATCTGTTTGGTCAGCGCCAGTGCATGCCGCCCCAGTTTGCGGTTGGCGGCCGACAGTTCCGCCTGCTTCAGTTCAAGCAGACGTTCCGCCGCAAGCCGCGCGCGCCGTTCTTCGGCTAGTTTGTTGGCAAGGCTCATCCCTGCGGCTCCGGTTACTGGCCCTCTGGGGCGGTTCCAGTGGTTTGGGTGGCAGCATCGGCAAAATCTCTGAAAAAGTGCTTAAGGGGAATCGTTGCCAAGCGCTTTGTCCCCATGTCACGCTAGGGCCAAACAGGAGGCTGGTTATGTCGCGAGTTCTGGGTTGTGTCATCGGTTGTATTCTGGCGATTGTCACGGCGGTCTTTGTTTCGGTGGACCCGGTGCGAGCGCAGTCAGCGGTCCCGGATTTCCGCTATGTCGTGACCAATGACATGGACTTCTACGGCTCGGATCTGGATGCGCTGTTTGATACCGATCTGCCCAGTTGCCTGCGGGCTTGCACCGCCAATTCCCGCTGTGCCGCCTTTACCTTCAACACCCGTTCGAATGCCTGCTTTCCCAAGGCGGGGGTGAGCGAACGCACCGTCTATGCCGGGGCGCTCTCGGCCGAAAAATATCCGACGGCGGGCGCTGTGCGAATCCGGGCGGAAGCGCGCAGGGCGGAACTGGGCTTTTTGAAGCCCAGGGATTTCGAGCAGGCTTTTGTCCAGGCGCGTGAGCTGGGTCTGCTCCACCGTGCAGGCGGCCAGGACGTAGAGCTGCTGCTGGACACGGGACGGCTGCGGGCGTCGCAGGGACAGCCGGCACAGTCCGTGGGCTGGATTGGTGCGGCCGTATCGCTGACCGACATGCCACAGTTGTGGTCGGAATACGCCGGGTTGCTGTTGGATATTCGAACCGAGAATTCGCGTCTGCGCCGTGATTACAACCAGCGGGCCTTGACCGCAGCGCTGAACGGTTACCTGCGGGCCGAGGCAGACCGCGACCGGCTGTTTGCGTTGCAGGTGCTGGCCGAGGCGCTGGACCGCAATCGGCGCGGCCGCGATATGATCCCGGCGTTGCGGCAGGCCTATGACATCCAGCCGAGTCCGGCCCTGTCGGCGGCTCTGGACAGTGCCATCGCGAAATACGGGTTCCGTGTCACAGACAGCACGGTAGAGGCCGACAGCGCCGCACCGCGCTTCTGTGCGGCCTTCTCCGAGCCGCTGGTCAAGGTTGGGGTCGATTACGACACGTTCGTGCAGCTTCCGGACCCCACGCTGGTGGTGCAGGCGGATGGCAGCCAGCTCTGCGTTGACGGGATCGAACACGGGCAACGCTATCGCATCACCCTGCGCGAGGGGTTGCCGTCGGCCAGCGGCGAAACCCTGCACCGCGACGTCGAGCTGACGCATTACGTCCGCGACCGCAGTCCCGGTGTGCGCTTTCCGGGCCGGTCCTACGTTTTGCCCAGGGCCGCCGACGGGGCGTTGCCGGTGCAGACGGTCAACGTGACCACACTGGATCTGCGTTTGCGCCGGATCAGCGACCGCAACCTGTTGCGCAGCCTGCAGGACGGGTATTTTGGTCGACCCCTGTCGCACTGGCAGGAGCAGACTTTCGCCAGCGAGATTGCCGAAGAGGTCTGGTCCGGCACGGCCGAAGTGCAGACCCGCCTGAACGAGGAAATGACGACACGCCTGCCGATTGGCGCGGCTATTGCCGGCCAGCCGGCGGGCATCTATGCGCTCAAGGCCACGGTGCCGGGCGCCGATCCCTATGACGACCCGGGCGCCACCCAGTGGTTCGTGCTGTCCGACCTCGGGCTGAGCACCATGTCCGGCACCGACGGGCTGCATGTCACGGTGCGCGGCCTGTCGGACGCTGCGCCGCGCGGCGGTGTCATGGTTTCGCTGATTTCGCGCGCCAACGCGGTGCTGGCGCAGGCGCAAACAGATGACGATGGCCATGCCCGGTTCGACCCCGGCCTGATACGTGGCACGGGTGGCGCGGCGCCCGCCGTGGTGATTGCGGAACAGGGTGGTGACGACATCGGGTTTCTGTCGCTGACCGATCCCGCGTTCGACTTATCCGACCGCGGCGTCGAAGGCCGTTCGCCGGCCGGACCGGTGGATGTATTCCTGACGACGGATCGTGGCGCCTATCGCGCCGGAGAGACCATTCACGCCACTGTTCTGGCCCGTGACGGCGAGGCGCGGGCGATTGAAGGGCTGCCGCTGATTGCCATTCTCAGCCGGCCAGACGGGGTGGAATATCTCCGTCGGATCTCGGGGGGCGGTCATGCGGGCGGACACGTTTTTTCCCTGCCCGTGGATGCCACGGTGCCGCGCGGCACTTGGCGGCTGGACGTCACGTCCGATCCTGACGCGCCGGCGCTGGCCAGCCGGACCGTGCTGGTCGAGGATTTCATGCCCGAGCGGATCGACTTTGATCTGAGCCTGCCCAACGCGCCGCTGCGTCCGGGGGTTTCTCTGCCGCTGCGCATCGACGCGCGCTATCTGTTCGGAGCGCCCGGCGCGGATCTGACCATCGACGGCCAGGTGCTATTGCGGCCCTCTGACAGCCTCGATGGCTTTCCCGGCTACCGTTTTGGCCGTTATGACGCGGGACAGAGCGCCCAGAGCAGCTACTTTGGCGGCGATCGCACCGATGCCGCCGGCCAGGCCGTGGTGACCGTCGAGATCCCCGACGTGGAGCCCAGCGGCCATCCGCTGCAGGCCACCGTCATCGCACGTCTCGCCGATGGTTCGGCCCGCCCGGTTGAACGCCGATTGACGGCGCCGGTGCGCCCGTCCACGCCGGTCATCGGCATCAAGCCGCTGTTCGATGAGGTGGTCGCCGAAGGCACCGAGGCCGGGTTCGAGGTTATCGGCCTTTCACCCGACCTGACGCAGATGCCGATGCGGGTGCGCTGGACCCTGAACCGGGTCGACACCCGGTACCAGTGGTATCAGCTCTATGGTAACTGGAACTGGGAGCCGATCACCCGCCGCACGCGCATCGCCACTGGCGAGGCCGATCTTGGCGGTCAGCCCCTGCGGGTGTTGCAACCCGTCGACTGGGGCGAATACGAGCTGGTGGTTGAACGGACGGACGGCGCCTATACCTCGGCCGCATTACCGTTCTACGCGGGATGGTACGTTTCGGCCGATGCCTCGGCCACGCCCGATCGGCTGGAGATGTCGCTGGACAGGTCAGACTACGCGCCGGGCGATACCGCCCGGTTGCGGATCGTGCCGCGCATGGCGGGCCGTGCCCTGATCACTGTGATGTCGGACCGGCTGATCGCGCGCAAGGCGGTCGATGTGGTCGCCGGTGAAAACCTGATCCCGCTGGAGGTGACGGAGGCTTGGGGCACCGGCGCCTATGTCACCGCAACCGTGATCCGGCCGATGGATGTGGCGGCAGGCCAGAATCCGGCCCGTGCGCTTGGGTTGGCCCATGCCGCGATTGCACCGGGCAAGCGGGCGCTTGACGTGGCGATTGCCGTGCCGGATGTGGTGCGCCCGCGCCGCAGCGAACGCGCGCGGATCACCGTCGCGGGCGCGCAGGAGGGCGAACAGGTCTGGCTGACGCTGGCCGCCGTGGATGTCGGCATCCTGAACCTGACGGGTTTCCAGAGCCCCGACCCGCAGGCGCACTACTTTGGCCAGCGGCGTCTGGGGATGGAGTTGCGTGATATCTACGGGCGATTGATCGACGGTATGAACGGGGCGCTGGGCACGGTCCGGTCCGGCGGGGATGATGATGGCGGCATGCGGATGCAGGCGCCGCCCCCGCAGCAGGACCTGATGGCCAGTTTTACCGGCCCCGTACAGGTGGGGCCGGACGGTCTGGCCTATGTCAACATCGACCTGCCCGCGTTCAACGGCACCGTCCGGCTGATGGCCGTGGCATGGTCGAACACCGCCGTAGGGCAGGCTGAGGCCGAGTTGATTGTGCGCGACCCGATTGTGGTGACCGCCAGTGCACCGCGGTTCCTCGCTCCCGGCGACGAAAGCCGCATCCGGCTGGACGTGGTGCATGCCGACGGCCCCTCGGGGCAGATGCAGCTCGACCTGACGGCCCGGGGGCAGGCGCTGGCGCTGGGCACCGATCCGGGAACGTTCACGATCGCCGACAACGGTAAGATCAGTTTCGAGGTGCCGGTCGCTGCGTTGAGCGTGGGCGACCCGGAGTTCGACGTGGCGCTGATCACCCCCGACGGCCAGGTCCTGACGCAGTCATTGCGGCTGCCGATTCGCGCCAATGATCCCGTCGTGGCGCAAACCCGCCGCTTTAGCCTGGGCGAGGGCGACCGTTTCCTGTTCAGCGACGATGTGTTTGCCGGCCTGCGGCCCGGCACCGCTCAGGCGATCCTGTCCGCCGGACCACTGGCGAAGTTCGACGTGCCCGGGTTGCTGTCGATGCTGGATCGTTACCCCTATGGCTGTACAGAGCAGGTGACTTCGCAGGCGATGCCGCTTCTCTACTTCTCCTCGGTCGCTCAGGCGGCAGGGCTGGGTGACGGGCCTGCAGTACAAGCGCGCGTCGAGGCCTCGGTCCGCCGGATCATGTCGCGGCAGGCGTCGAACGGGGCCTTTGGCCTGTGGCGCGCGGAGTCGGGTGATTTCTGGCTGGATGCCTATGCCAGCGACTTTCTCAGCCGGGCCCGCGCCGAAGGGTTCGCGGTGCCTGACCAACCCTTTGCCCAGGCCATGGATAACCTGCGAAACCGGGTCAATTATGCTCCCGACTTTGACATCGGCGGCGAGGACATCGCCTATGCATTGATGGTGTTGGCCCGCGAAGGAGCTGCTGCCATCGGCGACCTGCGTTATTACGCCGACGTCAAAAGCGACGGCTTTGCCACGCCGCTGGCGGCGGCGCAGCTGGGTGCGGCGCTGGCGTCCTACGGCGATCAGCGCCGCGCCGACATGATGTTCGCCCGCGCGGCGCAAATGATCAGCGGCGCGGCCCCGACGGAAAACGCCTACTGGCGCTCCGACTACGGCACCCCCCTGCGTGACGGCGCCGGCGTGCTGGCGCTGGTGGCCGAGGCGCGCAGCACGGCGGTGGACACCGCCGCCCTGACCGACCGGATAACGCGGGTCAGCGCGATCCGCTCCACGCAGGAGGCGGCATGGTCGTTGCTGGCTGCGCAGGCCTTGGTAAAGACGCCGGAGCAGTTGGGCCTGCGGGTCGACGGTGCCCCTGTTTCCGGGCCCTTTGTGCGACTTCTGGATGGCCAGAGCGACGCCGCTCCGGTCGAGATCACGGCGGCCGGCGGAGCGGCCACCGATGTGACCCTGACGACGATGGGCGTGCCCGAGGTGGCTCCGGACGCGGGCGGAACAGGCTATGCAATCACGCGGGACTACTACACGATGGACGGGGATCCGATCACCGTGGCCAGCGTCAGGGTCGGTGAAAGGTTCGTCGCTGTTCTGCGGATCAAACCGTTCGAACCACAGGGCGCTCGCCTGATGGTCGATGACCCGCTGCCCGCCGGGCTGGAGATCGACAACCCGAGCCTGTTGCGCTCGGGCGACGTGCGGGCCCTGGACTGGCTGGACCTGTCCGAGGCAGAGCATACCGAGTTTCGGTCCGACCGGTTCCTGGCGGCCCTGAACATGCGAAAATCCGCGCCTGCAACGCTGGCTTATGTCGTGCGGGCGGTGACGCCGGGCCGGTTCCATCACCCGGCAGCCTCGGTCGAGGACATGTACCGCCCACAATACCGCGCGCGTACAGCAACCGGGCGGATCGAGGTCATCCAGTGACAACATTGGCCACGGCCCGCTGGCAGCGGCTGGACGGGCCGGGGCGGGATAGCTGCCGCCTGATCGCCGAACCTGCGGGGTGGATGTTGTGCGGTCACGCGCGGTTCGCTCATAACGGCAGCGAGGCGGCGCTGGACTATGTGGTCCGCTGCGATGGCGCCTGGCAGACCACCAGCGCCGACATCAGCGGTCTGCTGGACGGGTCGGAGGTCGGCTGGAAGATCACCCGGACCGGCGATGGCTGGAGCCTGAACGGTGCTGCTGCCGGACTGGCGGACTGCGTCGATATCGGCCTCGGCTTCACACCCGCGACGAACCTGCTGCCGGTGCGTCGGTTCCGCCTGCTGGAGGGCGGAAGCGCCGAGCTTTCGGCGGCGTGGTTCCTGCCCGGCCATGGCGGCTGCCTGACCCGGTTGAACCAAAACTACCGCTCGGAAACCGGGCGCGCCGTGACCTATCGGTCGGATCATTACGAGGCCTGGCTCGACCTGGACGACAGCGGATTTGCCACCCGCTATGGCGATCTCTGGGAGGGGCAGGTCGATGTGGCGCGCTAGGTGGCCGTTTCTTGTCGCGACCCTGATGTTTCTGGCCGCCCTGGGGTGCGATGCCTCCGATCGCTGGATTGACGCGACGGTGCTGCCCGCGACGCTGCATGTCACCTCGACCGAGGTTCGCGACCGCCACGGCGCGCTGTTGCGGGCCTATCCGGTCGGCGACGGGTTGTGGCGGCTGGATCCGCGCGCCAGCGGCGTCGACCGGCGCTACCTCGACATGCTGACCGCCTTCGAGGACAAGCGGTTCCTTTATCATTCGGGTGTCGATCCGCGCGCGTTGATCCGCGCCGGAGCGCAGGCAATGTGGCACGGGCGGCTGGTATCGGGCGGGTCGACCCTGACCATGCAGGTGGCCCGGCTTCTCGAAGATGGCAGCACCGGGCGCTGGGCCGGCAAGCTGCGCCAGATGCGGGTCGCCTGGGCGCTTGAGAGACGCTTCAGCAAGGATGAAATCCTGACGCTCTACCTGACCCACGCCCCCTTTGGCGGAAACCTTGAAGGGGTGCGGGCGGCCACCTATGCCTGGTTTGGCAAGGAACCCAACCGCCTGACAGCGGCCGAGGCGGCCTTGCTGATCGCCCTGCCGCAGTCGCCCGAGGGTCGTCGCCCGGACCGGCATCCGCAATCGGCCATCGTGGCGCGCGACCGGGTGCTGGCGCGGATGGCAGAGGCCGGCGTTCTGCCCGTGGACGAGGCCGCAGCGGCCCGGCGCGAACCGATCCCGGCCCGGCGTCGCGCCTTTCCGCAAAATGCGCCGCATCTGGCCGACCGGATCATCGCCGAAAACCCGCTGACGGGGCGCCACGACCTGACCCTGGACGCGCGCGTGCAGGTCGTGATGGAGCATTTGGTGGCCGAGGCCGCGCGCCAGGCCGGCGGGCGCACTTCAGCGGCGCTGTTGGTGGCCGACCACCAAAGTGGCGAGATCCTGGCTTCGGTCGGATCGCCCGCCTATGACGGCGCGGCCGGGCGACAGGGGTTCGTTGACATGACCCGCGCGATCCGGTCGCCGGGATCGACCCTCAAACCGCTGATCTACGGGCTCGCCTTCGATCAGGGGCTGGTGCATCCCGAAACGCTGATCCGCGATGCGCCGGTGATGTTCGGGCGCTACGCGCCACGCAATTTCGATGGCCGGTTCCGTGGCGATGTCCGGGTGCGCGACGCCTTGCAGATGTCACTGAACATCCCCGTGGTGAGACTTGCCGACGACCTCGGGCCTGCGCGGGTGATGGCCGGTCTGCGCCGGGCGGGCGCGGAGGCGCAACTTCCGGGCGGTGCTCCGGGGTTGGCGATCGCGCTGGGCGGCGTCGGGCTCAGCCTGCATGATCTGGTGCAGCTTTATGCCGGTCTGGCCGCCGGTGGCCAGGGGCAGGCGCTGGGGGCCGACCGGGCGCAGCCCCGGCAGACCGGGGCGCGGGTCATCTCGGACAGGGCGGCCTGGCAGGTGACCGACATACTGCGCGGCCTTGCACCTCCGGCGGGAGCACCGGCGCGGGTGCTGGCCTACAAGACCGGCACATCCTACGGTCACCGCGACGCCTGGGCGGTTGGCTATGACGGACGCCATGTGATCGGGGTCTGGATGGGGCGCGCCGACGGCACGCCTGTGCCCGGCGCCTTTGGCGGCGATCTGGCGGCACCGGTCTTGTTTGAAGCCTTCGGGCGTCTGAAACCGCAATTCGACGGTTTTGCACCACCGCCGCCGGCGACGCTGATTGTTGGCGCGGCCGACCTGCCGCAGCCATTGCGCCGCTACCGTCCGCGCGGGGCCGTCTTTGCGGGGTCAGAAGATGCGCCGAGTGTCGACTTCCCGCCCGATGGGGCGCGGCTGGCCGAGACGGGCGGCGAGCTGGTCATCAAGCTGCGCGGCGGCGATGCCCCGTTTTCCGTCCTGGCAAATGGTCGCCCGGTGCGCACCGGGCTGCATCAGCGCGAGTTCGAGATCCCCAGCCCCGGCGCCGGGTTCTCGACGCTGGTGGTGGTTGACGCCAATGGGCGCAGCGACCGGATCATCGTGCAACTGGATTGAGCACCGGCGGGTTCGCGCCGGCAGATCAGCGCTGGCCTTCGCGCAGCCAGCCGGTCACGATCAGACCCGCCGCCGCAAGCAGGACCAGCCATGAGGGCAACAGGGGCGACTGGGTGACGCTGCGGGTTTCAAAGGCCGCGCGCGGCGTCAGCCCGATCCAGCCCCGCCCCGCCGCCGGGCGGCCTTCGCGGACATTGCGCAAAACGGGCAAGCCGTCTTCCAGCCGAAACATGCCGCCACGCAAGGGCGCGATCAGCGGCTCCAGCACCGCCGGGGTGGCGATGGTCTGTTCGAATTCGCGGGGCGCCGCCGGACCCAGACCGATGACCGCCTCGTGGTCGCCTTCGGCGAGCCGGTACAAGCCGATTTCCGGCCCATCGTATTGTGTTTCGAACCGTCCTGGCGCAACCTCTTCCAGTGTCACGTCAAGCGTATCGCCATCGGGGCGGGTCACCGTGACCGGGCCCACCGTATCCTCCAGCGTGCGCCGTATAATGCGCATCCGCTGGCCGGTTGCCTCGGCGAACAGGGTTTCTTCTTCCAGCTCGGGCTCTTTCATCATCCAGTGCGCCAGCCGCCGAAGCAGCTCCAGCTGCGGTCCGCCGCCCTCGTACCCCCGGCTCCACAGCCAGGCGTGATCCGAGGCGAGCAGGGCAACCCGGCCCTCTTCGACCCGGTCAAGCACAAGAAGCGGGCGGTCCTCGTACCCGGTCATCACGGTGATGCCGCTCAGCGGTTCCACGTCAATTTGGCGCAGCCATGGCCCCCAGGTCTCCCCATCGCCCAGATCCGCCGTGACCGGGTGGCGTGCGCCCTTGCCGGTGACGGTCGGACGATAGCGGTTCTCGATCACACGGGCGCTTGGCTGGGCCGGCAGCACCGGCGAAAGGGGCGAACGGTAGATACTGTCGGCGGTGGCGAAATCGGGGCCCGCCGCCACCAGAACCGCACCGCCGGACCGTACGTAATTGGCCACGTTGTCCAGATAGATCGCTGGCAGGATGCCGCGCCGCTTGTAGCGGTCAAAGATGATCAGGTCGAAATCGTCGATCTTCTCGAGGAAAAGCTCGCGCGTGGGAAAGGCGATCAGCGACAGCTCGCCCACCGGCACGCCATCCTGTTTTTCCGGTGGGCGCAGGATGGTGAAATGCACCAGATCGACAGAGCTGTCGGACTTCAGCAGGTTGCGCCACGTGCGCCCGCCCGCGTGTGGTTCACCTGACACCAGCAGCACCCGCAACCGGTCGCGCACACCGTTCATCTGGATCAACGCAGTGTTGTTGCGGTCGGTAATCTCGCCCGCCGCCTCGGGCACTGTGAACTGGATCACGTTGCGCCCGCCGTGAGGCAGGCTCACCGGCAGGTCGATATCCTGACCGATCGGTACCGAAAACCGGTCAGGCGGCGATCCGTCCACCGAGATTTCCAAGGGCGCGGTTGTTTCGCCGCCGGGTGCGGCGCCGCTGTCCTCGATGCGCAGGGTCAGTGTGACGGGTTCCCCGATGATGGCAAACGCCGGTGCGTTGCGCACGATCAGGCGGCGGTCCCAGTCCGTGTCGCGCCCGGTCAACAGCAGGTGCATCGGGGCAGGCAGCGCAGGGGCCAGATCGGCGTCGTGGATGCGCCCGTCCGACAGCGCGATGATTCCGGCGATTCGGGCGCGGGGTTCTTCCGCCAGCGCGCTGGCCAGCGCGGTCATCAGCTGGGTGCCCGCGTCGCCCGCGCCGTCAGACACCGTGACACGGCGCAATTCGGTGTTGTCGCGTGCCTCGATTCGGGCGGCCAGCTCCTCGGCGGCTTCGGACAATTGCGCGGGCCGGTCTGACAGCATCTGGCTGGCGCTCTTGTCCTCGACCATGACCACTATGTCGCTTAGGGGGGCACGGTCCTCGACCTGGTACACGGGCCCGGCCAGGGCGGCCAGCAGGGTAAGTCCGGCCAGAGCCCGCAACCCCCAGCCCGAGAGCCCGCGCCACAGCGCCAGCGCCACGGCGGCGGTGGTCATGACCGCCAGCAGCGCCAGAAAGGCCCAGGGGATCAGCGGGTCAAAGACGATGCTTCCGGTCATTGGCCCAACCTGTCGAGCAGAGCAGGCACATGGACCTGGTCGGATTTGTAGTTGCCGGTCAGCACATGCATCACCAGATTGACGCCAAACCGATAGGCCAGTTCCCGTTGCCGTTCGCCGGTGAAACCCCGGCCCACCGGGAACATCGACCGCCCGTCGCGATCGGTCGCCCAGGCCGAGGCCCAATCGTTTCCGCCGATTACCACCGGGGTGACACCATCGTTCAGGTTGCGGAATGGCATGCCCTCGATCTGTTCGGCATCCGCGGGCGAGGCTTCGACCCATACCTCGCGGCTCGTATGGCGCCCGGGAAAGTCCTGCAGAAGGTAAAACGTGCGGGTCAGCACATGGTCGGCGGGCAGCGGCTCCAGCGGCGGGATGTCCAGCGGAACGGCCAGCGCCCGCAGCTTGCGGCCATTCGGGCTGGCGTTGCCAAAGCGGGCGATGTCGGCGTCGCGGGTGTCGAACAGAATCATTCCGCCTGACCGCAGATAGGTGTTCAACCGGGCATAGGCCTCGGCCGAGGGGATCGGCTGATCCGGGGTGACCGGCCAGTAGAGCATTGGGAAAAATGCCAGTTCGTCGCGTTCCAGATCGACGCCGACGGGTTCGGCAGGCTCGACCGAGGTGCGGAAGAACAGCGTATCGCTGAGACCCCGCAGACCGGCATGGGCAATCTCGTCCAGCCGCGCATTGCCGGTCACCACATGGGCCAGAACCAGTTCGCTG
Organism: Paracoccaceae bacterium; assembly: GCA_041594355.1. Taxonomy (GTDB): domain Bacteria; phylum Pseudomonadota; class Alphaproteobacteria; order Rhodobacterales; family Rhodobacteraceae; genus JAIUZI01. Next base: position 22,421 of record JBFHMM010000009.1, read on the forward strand.
GTCGCGGCCAGCGCAAATTCATCGTCGCGATCCTGCGCGCTGGCAGGGCCGGAATGGGGCGGCATGGCCAGCGCAGCCAGAACCAGCGCGACGGCCGCGCGGCGGCCCAGTGGCCCCAACCGCCCGCCAATCGCCAGCGATGCGATCACATCCGCCACCAGCAGCAGCAAAGCAAGGCTCAACAAGGCACCACTCAGCGGCAGCTCGGGCCGGGCCACCAGCGTTTCCACCGAAACATCGGCGGGCCATGCGGTGGGCACCAGCGCGGCTTCGGGCCCCAGCACGTTCCGGGCCAGCCTCCGGTCGCCGCTTTGATAGATTCCCGGTTGCAATCCGGGGCCGGTTGGGTCCGTGGCCAGCGCCGAACCATCGACACCGGGCAGGTTGCTGGCGGTGCGCAGGATACCAAAGCCATCGAGCACCTGCAGCGGCGTCCATGTCGTGCCTTCAAGGTCGGCGGCCTGGGGTGGCTTGGCCGAAGACGATACTGCCAGCCGTTCCAGCATTTCGACGAACAACCCCGACAGCGGCAGGCTGGACCATTCCGCGTTGGCGGTGACGTGGAACAGAACGACCTGCCCCTGTCCCAGCGGTTTGCGGGTGACCAGCGGCGTGCCGTCGTTCAACTGGGCGATCACCCGCTCCGCCAGCGTTGGATCGGGCTGCGCCATCACCTGCGCCGTCACGCGGACGTCGGCGGGAATGTTCAACCCGAAGAACGGCGATTCCTCCGCAAAGGGCGCCAGCGCCTTGGGCTCGCCCCAACTCATCGCGCCGCCGACGCTGCGCCCGCCGCTGCGCAGGCGCACAGGCATCAGCGGGTGTTCCTCGGCGCGGCTCACATCGCTGGCGGCCAGCCGGGGTCCGGCAAAGCGCAGCAGCAAACCGCCGTTTTCGATCCATTCGGTCAAAGCCGTCTCTTCAGCGGGCGATAGGGTTGCCAAATCGGCCATGACCATGACATCGGGATTGCCCGGCAAGAGATCCAAAATCGCGCCGGACAACAGGTCGGCGGTCGGATGCAGTGCCTGTTCGAGGTAGTGCAGCGGCGACAGCAGCTCCAGCCCTTCGCGGTCTTCGCGACCCGCGATCAGCGTCACCTCGCGGCGACGCAGTCGATCATCTGCCAGGGTCACGGCCCCGGCCGACCGTTGCGCCTGAATCTCGAATCGGGTGATACGGCCACGCAGTTCCGACGGCAGCGATAGCGCGGCGGCAGCGGTCTGTTCGCCGGTGTCAAACCGTGCCCGAACCTGCGCCAGAACCCGCGCCGTGCCGGCGGGATCGCGGCCATGGGCCAACACCGTAGCCTCGGCGGCCGGACCGTCAGAGGAGCGCAGCGCAGTCAGCTGTATTGAACCGTCCTCGAAGCTGGCCGGGCCAAGACCCAGAACCCGCTGCCCGGTCTCAAAAACGCGCAGCCCGCCTCGGGCGCGCAGGGCGGCCAGAATGTCGCCCTGTCCCTCATAGCTCAGCCCGTCGCCGAACCAGTGGCTGTCAAACGCGCTCTCGGCTGCCGCCACGATCTGTAGCGTCGCGGCGATCTGCTCTTGCGAGGGTTGCCATGGTTCGGGCAGCAGACCCGGCAGGCGGCTGCGCCATGCTTCGGCGGTCTGAAACTGCAGCGGCTGCGGGTCTGTCAGCCGCAGGATGGAAACCGTGCGCCCCGCGCGTCCGGCCTCCGACAGCTGCCGGTCCAGCAGATCCATCCGTTCGGTCCATTGGCTGGCCCCGGCCCAGCTGGCATCCAGGACGATCAGCAGCGGCCCGCTGCCCTGAGCATCGCGTGACGGGTTCAACACCGGCCCGGCCAGCCCAACAATCATCGCAGCCACCGCCATGATACGTAGCAGCAGCAGCCACCACGGGGTCCGGTCGGACACGCTTTCGTCATCCTTCAATCCCAGCAGCAGCGTCACCGCCGGAAACAGCCGCCGCACCGGCGCGGGCGGCACGGCGCGCAGGATCAGCCAGAGGATCGGCATCGCCAGCAGCCCCAGCAACAGCCAAGGTGCGGTAAACCCGATGCCTGCCAGAACCGTCATTGCGTCCCTCCGTCCAGCGCGCGGTACAGCCACAACAGCGCCGATTGCGCGCTGTCGCTCGTATGGTGCAGGCCCAGATGCCAACCGGTCACATGGCACAGGTCGCGCAGCTCTTCCTTGCGGGCAGCCAGACGTTCCAGATAGTGGTCGCGCAATTCTCCGGCCTTCAGGGTTTCGTGATGCAGCGTGCCGCCGACGCTTTCAAAAATGGTGCGCCCGCGATAGGGGAACAACTCCTCGGTCGGGTCCAGCACCTGTAGAAGAACACCGCGCACTCCGCGGTCGGCGGCCTTGGTCAGCGCCTGGCGGACCTCTGCCATGTCGCCCAGGAAATCGGAAAGGAACACGGCGCGGGCATGAGGGATCATCGCCCGGTGCTCTGGCGGCGCATAATCGGTGGCGTCGTCCACGGCAAAGGCTTCGGCCAGCCGCAGGATCTGGTTGTTGCCGTGTCGCGGCGGCAGGGTGCTGCCGGTCAGCCCAACCCGTTCACCGCCGCGTACCAGCAGGATCGCCACCGCCAGCGCCAGCAGGCGGGCGCGGTCGATCTTTTGCGGCTGATCCTTGGCCGAGGCAAAGCGCATCGACGCGCCCTGATCGACCCACAGCATTACCGACTGCGCGATCTGCCATTCGCGTTCCCGCACGAATTGTTGATCGCCGCGCGCCGACCGGCGGTGGTCGATCATCCGGCGACTGTCGCCCAGCTGCGCCGGCCGGTACTGCCAGAAATCATCCCCCAACCCGGCGCGCCGGCGCCCATGGTCGCCCAGCAGAACAGTCCCTGCCAGATGCTCGGCGCGCGCCAGCAGGGGCGGCAGGCGGCTGGCCTCGACCTCCGAACGTTCTCGCAGGGTGGGGGTTTGGGTCACGCCGCGGCCTCGGTCCGGGTCAGGCCGGAGGCCGTGGTTTCGATCAGGTCGGCCAAGCTGTCACCGCGAGCCCGGGCGGCAAAGTTCAGCGCCATCCGGTGGCTCAGCACCGGACGGGCCATGTCGATCACGTCCTCGACGTTCGGTGCCAGCCGCCCCTGCAGCATCGCCCGCGCGCGCACCGTCAGCATCAGCGCCTGCGCCGCGCGCGGGCCGGGGCCCCAAGCCACGGATTCGGCCACGCGATCCGACACGCCGGTCTCCTCTGGACGGAAGGCGCGCACCAGATCGAGGATCATTTCGACCACCGAGTCGCCCACCGGCATCCGCCGCAGCAGGGTCTGCGCGGCCAGCAGTTCCTCATGCGTGAACACTTGCTCGGCCTCTTCCTCGCTCACGCCGGTGGTGGCCAGCAGGATGTCGCGTTCAGTATCACGGTCGGGGTAATTCACGTCGATCTGCACGAGGAACCGGTCCAGCTGCGCTTCGGGCAGCGGATAGGTGCCTTCCTGTTCGATCGGGTTCTGGGTCGCCAGCACGTGGAACGGCGGCACCAGGGCGCGGTCCTCGCCGGCGACCGTTACCGTGCGCTCCTGCATCGCCTGCAGCAGTGCCGACTGCGTCCGGGGGCTGGCGCGGTTGATCTCGTCCGCCATCAGCAGCTGGCAAAAGATCGGGCCCGGAATGAACCGGAACGCCCGGCTGCCATCGGGCGCGGTGTCCAGCACCTCGGATCCCAGAATGTCCGCCGGCATCAGGTCGGGAGTGAACTGGATGCGGTTGCCATCCAGCCCCATCACGGTGGACAGCGTTTCCACCAGCCGCGTTTTGCCCAGGCCGGGCAGGCCGATCAGCAGGGCGTGACCGCCGCACAGCAAGGCGGTCAGCGTCAGGTCCACGACCCGCTCCTGCCCGATGAAACGACGGGTGATCGACGCGCGGGCACGGGCAAGCTTGTCTTCCAGCGCCTCAATTTCGGCGACCAGATCGGCAGGATCGGACATGACATTCCTTTCAGCGGATATATATGGTGTTAGTGTATAGCGCGCAGAGGAAATGGCAAAAACAATGAGCGGACAAAAAGCTGTTACCCCATCGGCAGATGGCATTGCCAAGGCCGTTCGTGCCGTAAAAACGCGCGGATTGCCGCCGGTACACCTCTGGAACCCGGAATTCTGCGGTGATCTCGACATGCGGATCGCGCGGGATGGGACATGGTTCTACCTTGGTACGCCCATCGGTCGGTTCGAGTTGGTCAAACTGTTTTCGTCGATCCTCAAGCTGGAAGACGGCAAGTATTTCCTGGTCACTCCGGTTGAAAAAGTGGGCATCACCGTGGATGACGCCCCTTTCGTTGCGGTCGATTTCGAGGTCACGGGGAACGGCGAGACGCAGAATCTGACATTTACCACCCATGTCGGAGATTCGGTGACCGCAGGTCCCGATCATCCGATTCGCGTCTCGCGCGATCCGGACACCGGCGAACCATCGCCTTATGTCATGGTACGCGCCGGACTTGAGGCGCTGATCGACCGCAAAAGCTTTTACCGGCTGGTCGAGATCGGCAGCCATCGTGACGGCTGGTTCGGCCTGTGGTCCGGGGGGGCGTTCTTTGCGGTGGCGCCGTCCGACGAACTGAAACCCACGTAGGGCTGATCACAACATGACGAGTGGTCCTTGCCCGCAGCCGGTTTCCGGTCATCATGGAGGCGACCGTTCCATCGCCGGAGCCCTCCGATGCGCCAGATCGCCTTGTGGACCCTAATGCCCGCGTTCCTGTTGGGGCTTGCCGCCTGTGATCCGGTCGGCGCGCCATCGCCCGGTGCCGGGTCCAGCCCGACTGGTGGCTTCCCCACTGGAGGGACATGGGCCAGCGGATACAGCGGATACAGCGGATCACGCGCCGGGGTACGCTGACATCCGGCGCCGCACACTCACGCACTGGACCGGAAAAACCGCGTTGCGTCCGGTTTCCGGGATGCGGCGAAAAGTGGTTCTTGACGGCAGTCGGCACAACCGAAAAAAGGGTTGATGGGCGCGCAACATATCGGTCGAAACTGTTTGGCCGGTTGATGCCCCGGCAGGAGAGTTACATGAAATTTCGCTTCCCGATCGTTATCATCGACGAAGATTTCCGATCAGAGAATTCCTCGGGCCTGGGTATCCGGGCAATGGCCGAGGCTATAGAAAACGAGGGCTTCGAGGTGCTGGGTGTCACCAGCTACGGTGACCTGTCGCAATTCGCCCAGCAGCAATCGCGCGCCAGCGCCTTTGTACTGTCGATTGACGACGAAGAATTCACCCCCGGCCCGGATCTGGACCCGGCGGTCGTCAACCTGCGCAACTTCATCGAAGAGGTTCGCTGGAAGAACGACGAGGTGCCGATCTATGTCTATGGCGAGACCAAGACCAGCCGCCATCTACCCAACGACATCCTGCGCGAACTGCACGGCTTCATCCACATGTTCGAAGACACGCCGGAGTTCGTCGCACGCCATATCATCCGAGAGGCCAAGAGCTATCTTGAGGGCATTCAGCCGCCGTTTTTCAAGGCGCTGCTGGATTACGCCGAGGACGGGTCCTATTCTTGGCACTGCCCGGGGCATTCCGGCGGCGTGGCGTTTTTAAAAAGCCCGATCGGCCAGATGTACCACCAGTTCTACGGTGAAAACATGCTCCGCGCCGATGTCTGCAACTCGGTCGAGGAATTGGGGCAGCTACTGGATCATGACGGCGCAATTGGCGACTCTGAACGCAATGCCGCGCGGATTTTCAATGCCGATCACTGCTTCTTCGTCACCAACGGCACCAGTACCAGCAACAAGATGGTCTGGCACCATACGGTCACGGCGGGCGATGTGGTGGTTGTGGATCGCAACTGCCACAAATCCATCCTTCACAGCATCATCATGACCGGCGCGATCCCGGTGTTCCTGCGGCCGACGCGCAATCACTACGGCATCATCGGTCCGATCCCGCTGTCCGAATTCGAGATCGACTCGATCAAGGACAAGATCCGCTCGAACCCGCTGCTTGCGCATGTCGATGCCGATACAGTCAAACCCCGGATCATGACGCTGACCCAGTCGACCTATGACGGCGTCCTCTACAACACCGAAACCGTCAAGGAGATGCTGGACGGTTACGTCGACAACCTTCACTTTGACGAGGCGTGGCTGCCCCATGCCGGGTTCCACCCCTTTTACAGCAGCTATCACGCGATGGGCCGCAAACGCCCGAGGCCGACACACTCGGTCACCTACGCGACCCAGTCCATCCACAAGCTGCTGGCCGGTATCAGCCAGGCCAGCCACGTTCTGGTGCAGGACAGCGAGGACACCAGGCTGGACCGCCACCTGTTCAACGAATCCTACCTGATGCACGCCAGCACCAGCCCGCAATACAGCATCATCGCCAGCTGTGACGTGGCCGCCGCGATGATGGAGCCGCCCGGCGGCACTGCGCTGGTCGAGGAAAGCATCGACGAGGCGCTGGATTTCCGGCGCGCCATGCGCAAGGTCGACGAGGAGTTCGGCGAGGACGACTGGTGGTTCCAGGTCTGGGGCCCGGACGAGCTGGTCGAGGAAGGCATCGGAAGCTCCGAAGATTGGGTTCTGGCGAAGACCGACGCCGAGGGCATGCAATCGTCGGATGGCGAAGACGCATGGCACGGCTTTGGCGACATGGCGCCGGGATTCAACATGCTCGACCCGATCAAATCGACGGTGATCACTCCGGGGCTGAACCGGGACGGGCGTTTCGAAGAGACCGGCATCCCCGCCTCGATCGTGACCAAGTACCTCGCCGAACATGGCGTGGTAGTGGAAAAAACCGGTCTCTACAGCTTCTTCATCATGTTCACCATCGGCATCACCAAGGGCCGCTGGAACACCCTGCTGACCGCTCTGCAGCAGTTCAAGGATGATTATGCCAAGAACCAGCCGATGTGGCGCTCCATGCCCGAGTTCTGTAAAAAGCACCGCCGGTACGAGGGGATGGGCCTGCGGGATCTGTGCCAGCACGTGCATGAGCTTTACGCGAAATACGACGTGGCGATCCTGACCACCGATATCTATCTCAGCGACCACACCCCGGCGATGAACCCCAGCGAGGCGTTCTCGCAGATTGCCAAGCGCACAACAGAGCGGGTGCCGATCGACGATCTCGAGGGCCGCATCACTACAAGCCTGGTTACCCCCTATCCGCCGGGGATTCCGTTGCTGATCCCGGGCGAGGTGTTCAACCGCAAGATTGTCGAATACCTCAAGTTCAACCGCGCCTTTGGCCAGGAATGTCCGGGGTTTGAGACAGACATTCACGGGTTGGTTCAGGAAACCGGACCAGACGGCGTGACCCAATACTTCGCTGATTGCGTCGCGCAATGATCCGGGGCGGTCAGGCGGGGCAGCAGCCGCCTGGCCCCCCCCGGGCCTCGGTCTCGTCTTGCTCCGCCGCGGCCTTCACCCATGCAGAGTTTTTTGCATGTCCACAAATGGCCCGTTGGTCAGCTGCGCCCGGATCGGCGCCCAGCCGTCCGGGTTCCCCGCGATGGCGTCATAAGGCGCCCGGTCGCAGGCGAATCGCTCCGTCTCGGTTTCCGGCGGGATCCAGGCAAAGCTCAGCACGTCGTCGTCAACCGCCAGTACCCGCAATTCGCGACCCGTTCCCAATGCGGCTGCGGTCAGGCGGCGCATCAGGTCCAGCTTCAGTAACTCGACCACCGTTTCGTCCAAACCGGCGGCGCGCACCACCAGTTTTTTTCGCAGCGCCCGCCAGCCGAACACCGGCCGCACATCCAGTTCGTCTCGGATGACGCGCGCGCAGGGCTAGGCGTGCTGGCCGTAGGCGTTGTCAAAGACGTCGGTGACGGAATCCTCGACCTCGATATACTCGGGCGTCATCCGGGGCGGAAAAACGGCGATCCACGGGCTCTGGCCCACCGCCAGATGGTTAAACTGCGGCTCCAGCTGGATCTGTACGTCGCAGGACGGGCAATTCATCTGCTGAAACGTGCCGTCGATGATCACCGCGCGCAGGTCGGGGCGGCGGCCTGCATGGACGCTATCGGATTCTTCCACCTCGATCAGCGTATCGCAGGCGGGGCAGATGATTGTGGCGGGTCTGAACGCAGACCTCGGGTTTCCTTTCGCGCGCTCAGAGCGTCTCAAGGCACGCCTTGGCGGGGAGGCTGTCTTTCAGCTTGTCGGAATTATGGGCCGGATAGAGCTCCGAGACCCATTCGGCGGGCGCCCGGAACTGGCACTCCGTAACCCTCTTGACCCGGGCCGAGGCCATGTAGCTGACCCAGTCGCCCGGCTGGCTTTCTTGATGGACACGGGTGCAGATGGTGCAGGCGTCGGCGGTGACCTTGGTCTTGCACGGTCTTTCGGCGGACCGCGCCCGGTCGACCCAGATCTCGCAGTCACAGTCGCAGTCGCGGCGGCGGCGCGCCCATTCCTCCGCATCGCAGCCAACGGGTTCGGGCACCGGCGGTTTCGACCCTTTGCCCTTGATCATGTACTCGGCGACACAGGTGCTGTCGAAATCGTATTTCCCGGCAAACGCGCGGGCAGTTTCATCGACGTTCGACCGGTACTTCTACCAGCCGCCACGGGTGTCGGTGTCTTCGCTGTCAGCCTTGGCTGAATGGCATGAGAAACCTGTCGCGGCGCCGCCCCTTTCAGGCTATCAGCGCGAGATGAACGATACATTCGAGATTTTTCTGTCCGGCACGCCGGGCCTGGAACAGGTGCTTCGGGACGAGGCGCTTGAGAACGGTTTCGCCGGGGCCCAGGTGGTGCCCGGCGGCGTGCAGTTTCAGGGCGGCTGGGTCGATGTCTGGCGCGCCAACCTTTGCTTGCGCGGCCCGACGCGGGTGCTGGCGCGCATCGGCGGCTTCCCGGTGTTCCACCTCGCCCAGCTCGACAAACGAGCGCGCAAGTTCGCCTGGGACGCGGTGCTGCCCAAGGGCGCGCCTCTAAGGGTCGAGGTGACCTGCAAACGCTCCAAGATTTACCACGACCGCGCCGCCAGACAGCGTATCGAGACCGCCCTGAAGGAGAGCTTTGGCGCAACGCTCGGCGGCGAGGACGCGCTGCAACTGCGCGCCCGGATCGAGGACAACTTCTGCACCTTCTCGCTCGATACCTCGGGCGAGAGCCTGCACAAGCGCGGCCATAAATCCGCGGTGGGCAAGGCGCCGATGCGTGAAACGCTGGCGGCGATGTTCCTGCGCCAATGCGGCTATTCCGGGGTCGAACCGGTGCTGGACCCGATGTGCGGTTCCGGCACCTTCGTGATCGAGGCGGCGGAAATCGCCATGGGCCTCGCCCCCGGCCGCAGCCGCGCCTTTGCCTTTGAACAGTTTCCGCGCTTCGACCCTGCCACATGGGAGGCGCTGAAAGCCGCCGCCACACCGCGCGAGACCGACCAGCGCTTCTTCGGCTCGGACCGCGACGCGGGTGCGGTGACCATGGCCACCGCCAATGCGAAACGCGCGGGCGTCGACGCCATCGCCATCTTCTCGCACCACGCCGTCAGCGACCTGCAGCGACCCGACGGCCCGCCAGGACTGGTCATCGTCAACCCGCCCTACGGCGGGAGGATCGGCAACAAGAAGCTGCTCTACGCCATCCACGGCACGCTGGGCCAGGTGCTCAAGGAGCGTTTCACCGGCTGGCGCGCCGCCATCATCACAAACGAGGCGGATCTCGCCCATGCCACCGGCCTGCCATTCCTGAAACCCGGCCCCCCGATCCCCCATGGCGGGCTCAAGGTCAAACTCTACCAGACCGCGCCGCTGCCCTGACCGTTTTTCGGCACGGAAAACGACCGGAAAATGTCACATTTCCCGGCCAGGTCGCCAATGTCAGTGCGCTTCGGCCCAGTTCGCGCCCTGGCCCGCGTCCACGGTCAACTTGACGTCCAGATGCACCGCCGGGTCGGCGGCGCCTTCCATCACCTCGCGGGCCACCGCGATGGTCTGCTCCACCGCACTCTCGGCCACCTCGAAAACCAGTTCGTCGTGCACCTGAAGCAGCATCTTCGCGTCCAGCCCGGCAATCGCATCGGGCATCCGTACCATCGCGCGGCGGATCACATCCGCCGCTGTTCCCTGAATCGGTGCGTTGATCGCGGCGCGTTTGGCAAACCCGGCCTTCGGCCCCTTGGCGCCGATCTCGGGCGTGTTGATCCTGCGGCCGAACAGCGTCTGCACATACCCGTGCTCCTGTGCAAAGCCCACGGTGTCGTCCATATAGGCGCGGATACCGGGGAAGCGCTCGAAATAGCGGTCGATGAACCCCTGCGCCTCGGTTCGCGGGATCCGCAGGTTGCGCGCAAGACCAAAGCCCGAGATGCCATAGATCACACCAAAGTTGATCGCCTTGGCCTGCCGCCGGATATCCGGCGTCATCTCCTCCAGCGGCACGTCGAACATCTCGGATGCGGTCATCGCATGAATGTCCTGCCCTTCGGCAAAGGCCTGCTTCAGCGCAGGAATACCCGCGATATGGGCGAGGATGCGCAGCTCGATCTGGCTGTAATCGAGACTGACCAGCACATTGCCCGGCTCCGCGACAAAGGCTTCGCGGATGCGCCGCCCTTCCTCGGACCGAACTGGGATGTTCTGCAGGTTCGGATCGGTCGATGCCAGCCGCCCGGTGTTCGCCCCGGCGATGGAATAGGACGTGTGCACGCGCCCCGTTTCCGGGTTGATGTGGTCCTGCAGCGCGTCGGTATAGGTCGACTTCAGCTTGCTCAGCTGCCGCCAGTCGAGCACCCGGCCTGGCAGGTCATGCTCCGTCGCCAGATCCTCCAATATATCCGCCCCGGTGGAATACTTGCCGGTCTTGCCCCGCTTGCCGCCGGGCAGGGACATCTTGTCGAACAGGATCTCGCCCAGCTGCGCGGGAGAGCCCACGTTGAATGTCTCGCCCGCCAGCTCGTGGATCTCCGCCTCCAGCCCCGCCATCTTCTGGGCAAAGGCGTTGGACATGCGCGACAGCGTATCGCGGTCGACCTTGATGCCGGTCATCTCCATCCGCGCCAGCACCGGAACCAGCGGCCGTTCCAGCGTTTCATAGACCGTGGTCACCCGGCGGGTGTGCAACTGCGGTTTGAACCTCTGCCAAAGCCGCAGGGTGATGTCGGCATCTTCGGCGGCATAGGCGGTCGCCTCGGCAATCGGCACCTTGTCGAATGTGATCGCCGATTTACCCGAGCCCAACAGCGGCTTGATCGGGATCGGCGTGTGATCGAGGTAGCGCTCGCTCAGCGTGTCCATGCCGTGTCCATGCTCGCCCGCGTGCATCGCATAGGACATCAGCATGGTGTCGTCGATCGGCGCCACATCCACCCCGTAGCGGGCGAATATCTTGGCGTCGTATTTCATGTTCTGCCCGATCTTGAGGATCGCGTCGTCCTCCAGCAGCGGCTTCAGCAGCGCCAGCGCCTCTTCCAGCGGCATCTGCCCATCCGACAGCTGGTCCGAGCCGAACAGATCGTCATTGTCGCGCGCCCGGTGGGTCAGCGGGATGTAGCAGGCGTGGCCGGGTTCGACCGCCAGCGAGATCCCGACCAGATCGGCGGTCATCTCGTTCAGCCCCGTTGTCTCGGTGTCCACTGCCACGTATCCGCGCTCGCGGATCAGGTCGATCCACGGATGCAGGTCACCGGCCTCGCGCACGCATGCGTAGTTCTCCGCGTCAAAGGGTGGCTGTTCGGCCGGTGCCGCCTCTGAACTGGCGGCGGGCGCCGGTTCGGGGATGATCGGCTGTTCCACGCCCATCTGGTCGGCGATCCGCTTGGTCAGGGTGCGGAACTCCATCTCGGCGAGGAAGGGCAGCAGTACCTCGGGGTCCGGGTCGCGTACCTCCAGATCGTCCAGCGTAAACTCCAGCGGCGTGTTGCAGTCCAGCTGCACCAGCTTGCGCGACAGTTCGATCTGCTCGCGCTTTTCGATCAGGGTCTGGCGACGCTTGGGCTGCTTGATCTCCTCGGCGCGGTCCAGCAGCGTGTCGAGGTCACCGTATTCGTTGATCAGCAGCGCGGCGGTCTTCACCCCGATCCCCGGCGCGCCCGGCACGTTGTCGACACTGTCGCCCGCCAGCGCCTGCACATCGACCACCCGCTCGGGTCCGACACCGAATTTCTCGAACACGCCGTCGCGGTCGATGCGGCGGTTCTTCATCGCGTCCAGCATCTCGACCCCGTCGCCGACCAGCTGCATCAGGTCCTTGTCGGAACTAATGATGGTGACCCGCCCGCCCGCATCGCGTGCCTGGCAGGCCAGCGTCGCGATGATGTCGTCGGCCTCATATCCCTCCATCTCCTTGCAGGCGATGTTGAACGCCTCGGTCGCGCGCCGGGTCAGTGGTATCTGCGGGCGCAGGTCCTCGGGCATCGCCTCGCGGTTGGCCTTGTACAGGTCGTAGACGTCATTGCGGAACGTATGACTGCCCTTGTCAAAGATCACCGCCACATGGGTCGGCGCATCCGGGCCTGTGTTGTCCTCGACATAGCGGAAAATCATGTTGCAGAACCCCGATACCGCCCCGATCGGCAGCCCGTCCGATTTCCGCGTCAACGGCGGCAGCGCGTGATATGCGCGAAAGATAAAGGCCGATCCGTCGATCAGGTGCAGATGGCAGCCCTTGCCGAATGTGCTCATATGCGCGTCTCCCCGTGGCGGCGGTGTCAGAGTCCTGCCACGAACCGCAGGGGGATGCCAGAGCCAACAACCGCTGGCCACGCGCTTTCACGCTGGCCGGATACGGCCCTTGTCCAAGGCCGCGCCGCGACCCTACCCAATGCCGAAAACCACGGAATAGGACTGGGTGCTGTTGCCGCGATCGATCACCTCGACGACATGGTTTACCGTTTGCCACAGCTGGCCGCGACATTCCTCGTTCGCGCTCATCTGGTCCAACAGGAACGATCCATCCGGGTTCAGGGTCTGATAGAACATGCCGGACCCGCTGGCCGCCAGACGCAGATAGAGAAACTGCTCGTTCTTGGTGCTCAGGATATAACGGGTGCTGGCACCCGGCATCAGCGACCCGGTCAACTCGGCCCCCGAGGCGCCGGTGTCGAACTGCACCCGCTCCGGGCCGCTTTCAGGGGCGCCTGCCTTGGCACCCTCGCCATCGTCGGCGGCCTGCTCAATCACCAGTTCCGCACCCACGCCGCCATTCGAAACAAGGCATTTCCATGTGCTCTCGCCAGCGTCTTGCAGCATCGCCAGAATGGCTCGCTTCAGAAAATTCGGTCGATATGACGGTGCCGCTGTGTACGTCCGGCAGGTCCGCCGCACGCATCGGTCGCGCGCATCGGTCGGCAATGGTGGCAGGAAGCCGGCCATTGTCCGAACATCACCCCTGCCGTCAGACGTCCGGCCTGGACCAGATTCGCTTTTTAGTGCCGGGCAATCCGCAATAACGGTTCCGTCGGGAAATCCCTGACCCTCAGACCGCAATCGGCACTGTCAGCGTTCCAGCCGCCACAGTGACAGGGTCACGGCATAGGGCGTCGGCGTCCACACCCCGAACCGGAACTGCGGTCCGCCGCAACGCGGCGCCCAGCCAGGCGTTGCAGGTGCGCAGAATGTCGAACCGGCCCCGCGCCGGAAAGAACAGGCCGTTGGCGGTAAACCCGGGTTGGTCGATCGCTACGCGCGCGGCAAAGTCCCCGGCGATCCCCTCCAGCAGGGCGGTAGACTGCGCAGGTCGCAGCCCCAGCCGTGGCACCGTCGCCTCTTCGCGCAGCGCGCCGGTCAGCATCACCCCGCCCGCACGCGCCGCGACCAGA
>JBFHMM010000010.1:0-34123 GCA_041594355.1 Paracoccaceae bacterium
CCGTCGCGCCCAGCCGCTCAATCCCGTAATGCGCACCCAGACCACCGGTAAAGAGCCCGTAGCCATAGGCGTTGTGCACCATGTCGCCCTTGCGCAGCCCGCCGGCGCGCAGGGACCGCGCCACCAGATCGGCCCAGTTGTCGATATCGCCCCTGGTATAGCCCACCACCGTCGGCTTGCCGGTGGTGCCCGAGGACGCATGCAGCCGGATGATCTCTTCGCGCGGTACCGCGAACAGTCCAAAGGGGTAGTTGTCGCGCAGATCGCTCTTGTAGGTGAACGGGAACTTGGCCAGATCGCTCAGCGACGTCAGATCGTCGGGATGCACCCCGGCCTCGTCGAACCGCTCGCGGTACATTGCCACATTGTTATAGGCATGGCGCAGCGACCATTTCAGCCGGTCGAGCTGCAGCGCGCTGATCTCATCGCGCGAGGCCAGCTCGATCGGGTCCAGATCGCCGGGATTCGGGCTCAGATCCTTCATGGCTCATTCTCTTCCTCGTCGAACAGCGCCCCTTTGATGGCGCGGGACATGCCCCGCATTTCGGCGATCACCGCACCGTCCTGTTTGGTCACTCTCACGTCGTAAATACCGCTGCGCCCGGTCAGGCTGATCTCGGCCGCCTCGGCCGTCAGCCGGTCGCCCTTCTGTCCCGGCGCAATGAAACTGATCATGTTGTGCTGCGCCACCGTGGACTGGTTGCGGCTGTTACAGGCAAAGGCAAAGGCGCTGTCGGCCAGCATGAAGATCACCCCGCCATGGCAGATCGCGTGGCCGTTGCAATGGTGCCCCTCGACCGTCAGCTCCAGCGTGGCCGTGCCCTCGCCAACGCGGACAATCTCCATCCCCGCCCATTTGGAGGCATTGTCATCACCCCACATCGCCTTTGCCGACCGTTCCGCGCGTTCCTCCGGCGTCATTTGCCCATGAACTCCGGTGCGCGTTTCTCAAGGAAACTGGCCACGCCCTCGGCGTAATCCGCGCTCTCACCACAGCGTTTCATGTAATCGGCCTCCAGTTCCAGATGCGCGCTCAGCGTATCGACCGCCGCCGCCTGGATCGCCATTTTCGACAGCCCCAGGCCCAGCGTCGCCCCCGCCGCCAGCCCTGCGGCCAACGCGCGCGCCTCTTCCATCAGCATCTCATCCGGCAGCGCCTTCCAGATCAGCCCCCAGTCGGCGGCCCTCTTGGCGCTCAGCGGCTCAGCGGTGAACGCCAATCCCTTGGCCCGCGCCTCGCCCACAAGGCGCGGCAGGTGCCACGATCCGCCAGTATCGGGGATCAGCCCGACCTTGGAAAACGACTGGATGAACTTGGCGCTCTCGGCAGCCAGAACCATGTCGCAGGCCAGCGCCAGATTGGCCCCCGCCCCGGCGGCCACGCCGTTGACCGCGCAGATCACCGGGAACTCCAGCGACCGGATCAGGTTGACCAGCGGCGCATAAAAAGTCCGCACCGTGTGGCCCAGATCGGGCGGCCCGTCCATCTTGCGCGGATCGCGGTCGCCCAGGTCCTGACCGGCGCAAAACCCGCGCCCGGCGCCTGTCAGCAAGAGCGCCCGCGCGCCGCCATCCCGCGTCGCCTCGATGGCCGTGCGCAGCGCCAGGTGCATCTCTTCGGTGAAACTGTTCAACCGGTCGGGACGGTTCAGCGTGATCTCGGTCCAGCCGCCGTGATCGGTCACCAGAATCGTATCGCTCATGCACCCCTCCCAAGGCTGTTCATGAAAATTTCTTGCATAAACCGACCGGTTGGTCAATAAAAGATTGACCATCGCCGCGCCCCCGGATTCGACCCGACCCGGCGCGGTGGGCATCCAGGGGAGGGATCACATGGACATCCGACAGATCAGCAGCTTCGCCGCCGGCGAATGGATAGCGCCCGGCACAGGCGCCCGCAGCATCGCCAGCGCCATCACAGGCAGGGTGATCGCCAGCGCCGGCAACGATGCTCTGGACGCGCAGGCCATGCTGGGCTTTGCCCGCGACATCGGCGGCCCCGCCCTGCGCGCCATGACATTCCACGACCGCGCCCGCATGCTCAAGGCGCTGGCGCTGCACCTGACCGAAAACAAACAGGCGCTCTACGACCTCTCCTTCGACACCGGCGCCACGCAGGCGGACCACATGATCGACATCGATGGCGGCATCGGCACGCTTTTCGTCTACGCTTCCAAGGGGCGGCGCGACCTGCCCGACGATCACATCCTGATGGATGGCGACACCGAACAATTCGGCCGGGCGGGCACGTTCCTCGGCCAGCATATCTATACCCCGCGCCAGGGCGTGGCGGTGCATATCAACGCCTTCAACTTCCCGGTCTGGGGCATGCTGGAAAAACTCGCCCCGACCCTGCTGGCCGGGAGTCCCGTGATCGTCAAACCGGCCACGGCCACCTGCTACGTCACCGAACTGGCTGTTCGTCTGATCCTGGACGCCGGCATCCTGCCGCGCGGGTCGCTGCAATTCGTGGCCGGTGGGCTGGGCGACATGCTCGATCACCTGAACGCGCAGGATGCCGTCGCCTTCACCGGCTCCGCCGACACCGCCCTGATACTGAAATCCAATTCCAACCTGCTGGCGCAAAACACCCGCTTCACCGCAGAAGCCGACAGCCTCAACGCCTCCATCCTCGGCCCCGACGCGGACCCCGGCACGCCCGAGTTCGATCTCTTCATCAAAGAGGTCAGCCGCGAGATGACCACCAAGGCGGGCCAGAAATGCACCGCCATCCGCCGCATCATTGCGCCGGAACCCCGTGTCGAAGCAGTGATCGAAGCCCTCACCGCCCGGCTGTCGAAAACCGTGATCGGCGACCCCCGCGATCCCGCCACAAGAATGGGCGCGCTGGTCTCGCTCGACCAGAAACGCGACGTGCTGGAAAAGGCCGCGCAGATCGGCGCCGAGGCCGAGCGCGTCTATGGCGACCCCGAGGCGTTTTCGGTCGCTGGAGAGGATGTGCAAAACGGCGCATTCGTGCCGCCGATGCTGTACAAAACGGATAATCCCGATACCGCCACCGCCATTCACGAGGTCGAGGCCTTTGGCCCGGTCTCCACCGTGATGGGTTACCGCGACCTGCCCCACGCCATCGACCTGGCCAACCGCGGACAGGGCAGTCTCGTCGCCTCGCTGATCACCCATGATGCGGATGTCGCGCGCGAAGTGGTGCTGGGCGCCGCCGCATGGCATGGCCGGATCTACATCAACGACCGGGTGTCGATGAAGGAAAGCACCGGGCACGGATCGCCGATGCCGCATATGGTGCACGGCGGCCCCGGTCGCGCCGGCGGTGGCGAAGAACTTGGGGGTACACGGGCCGTCAAACACTACATGCAGCGCACCGCCGTGCAGGGCTCACCCGACATGATCGCTACCGTAGGGCGCAGGTGGATGCCCGGCGCGCGCGAGATCACCGGCCCCGCGCACCCGTTTACCCGCCGCTATGGCGAGCTGCAGATCGGCGAGACGCTGACCACCGCGCCACGCGTTATCTCATTGGAAGACATCGAACATTTCGCCCATTTCACCGGCGACACCTTCTATGCCCACATGGACGAAGAGGCCGCGAAACGGAACCCCTTCTTCCCCGGCCGGGTGGCGCATGGCTACCTGCTGCTCAGCTTTGCGGCCGGGTTGTTCGTGGAACCCAACGAAGGTCCGGTTCTGGCCAACACCGGTCTGGACGGGCTTCGGTTCATGAAACCGGTGGTCGCCGGCGACAGCATCGCCGTGCGCCTGACGGTCAAGCAAAAAACCCCGCGTTCTCAAGACTATGGCGAGGTTCGCTGGCATGTGACGCTATCCAATCAGAACGGCGAGCGGGTGGCGGAATACGAATTGTTGACAATGAACGCCTTCTGACGCTGCGGCAGGCCGCCGCGCCGCAAGGGTCGCGATCACGATAGCTTGCGGTGAACACACAGGATAGTGTGGCCGCCATGTCTGACGTTCGCCTTACCTGGTTCGACACCTGCATCCACGCGCTCAGCGACCCGGCCCAACAAAGGGTCTGGTCGGTGATCGTGTCGCTGTTCGGCGATCTGGCCCAAGCCCCTGGCGCGCAGCTGTCGGGCAGCGCACTCAGCCGGATCATCATGCCGATGGGGATCAAGCCCGAGGCGATCCGCGTCGCCCTCCACCGCCTGCGCAAGGACGGCTGGCTGGAAAGCACCCGGTCCGGCCGCACCAGCGTGCACTACCTGACCGACTTTGGCCGAGACCAGAGCGCCCACGTCTCGCCCCGCATCTACGACCGGGCCCCGCGCGCACCGCAGGACTGGCACCTGCTGATCGCCGACGACGCCAGTGGCATGGCCACGCTCGAAGAACTTCTGCTGAGCACCGATTACCTGAGCCTCGGCCGTACGTTGGCCATCGGCGCGGGCGATCTGCCGCCCAACTGCGACGACCTTCTGGCGTTTCGGGTGAGCGCGCAAACCGTACCGGACTGGGCTCGGACCCGGGTCTGCCCGCCGGACCTGAACGAGGCATATCAGGCATTGCTGCTGGCAGTGGACACCTGTGCGGCGCTGGATCCGGCCCGGCACGCGCCCTCGCCCGGCCAGGTTGCCACGCTGCGCACGCTGATCGTACACCGCTGGCGGCGGGTCGTCCTGCGCCACCCCGATCTGCCGCCGGAGTTTTACCCCGAGGGCTGGGTCGGGCCGGATTGCCGGGACCGGGTCTTTGACCTGCTGGATGCCCTGCCGCGCCCCGATCTGGCGTTGCTGGAGGACTGCTGTCAGGGTTGATCCCCGGCGGAACGTCCCGTCACTTGCCGCGGTGACCCGGTTTTTCCTGTTCAGAACGGCGTCGGTGCGATTAACCTCGGGCCATCCACGCCGTTTGCCAGACCAGGAGCCCCGCATGACCCCGATCAGAGACTGTGACATCCTGATCGTGGGCACCGGGTTTTCCCGCCCGATCATGGCGATCGAGGCGCGCAAACGCGGGTTCCGCGACATTGTCATCCTGGAAAAGGCGCAAGACGTGGGCGGGACATGGCGCGAGAACACCTATCCCGGTGTCGCCTGCGACGAGCCCTCGCATCTCTATTCGATGGCCTCGCATCCCAATCCGGACTGGAACACCGTCTATGCCGGCGGGCGAAGGATCTGGGCCTATATGCGCAAAGTTGCCCGCGACGACGGACTGTATGAACTCTGTGAATTCAGGCAGACGCTGGCCTCGGCCCGCTGGAGCGGACAGCACTGGCAGGTTGAAACCGAAGAGGGGCAAAGCTGGCGCGCGCGGGTGTTGGTGTCGGGCATCGGCGCGCTGCATATCCCGCTGATGCCCGAGATCCCCGGCACCGACAGTTTGCCCCAGCCCGGCGTTCCATTCGGCCCGGTGGAAACACGCTCTGGATCTTGCCGGCAAGCGGATCGCGGTGGTGGGCATCGGCGCTTCGGCGGTGCAGTTCGTACCAGAGGTTGCCAAGACCGCCGCGCAGGTCACGATTCTCCAGCGCACCGCGCCCTATGTGCTGCCGCGCCCCGACGAGCCTGTCAAACCCTGGCTTCGCCGGCTGTATCGTCTGCTGCCCCCGACGCGCAGGATCCGCCGTGCGGTGTTTTTCCACATTTTCGAACTGTGGCATGCGGTTTTCATAGGTCGCCCCCGGGCAGTGGGTTTCGCCATGAAGATGTGACGCAAGGAGCTGGAGCGGTCGATCACCGCTCCCGCGCTGCAGGCCGCGCTGACACCGCCCTTCCGGATTGGCTGCAAACGGATCTTGAGTTCGAACGACTGGTATCCGGCGTTGGCCCGGGACAATGTCGAGGCCGAATGGCCCAGGCCGGAATCGAAGACTACCGACCGGTCAGCGCCGCCTAACCCTGCCCCCGCCCCAATCAGGACCCTCCAATGAGCTTTATACTGTCGCTGCTGTACATCCTCGTTCTTGCGGTGCTTGGCCTGCTGGCCGCCGCCGCGATCTATACCCGCTATCTGGGTCGAGACATCGGCAAGCTGGTGCCCCGCGCGGGCAAGCTGCACCCGGTGACCGGCGGCACGCTGCACTATGTCGAAAGCGGGCCGCAGTCGGGCCAGCCGCTGGTGCTGATCCATGGGCTGTCGGGTCAGTTGCAGCATTTCACCTACGCGCTGAGCGGCCAGTTGGAGGACGACTACCGGGTGATCGCGGTGGACCGGCCCGGCTGCGGTTATTCAGACCGTGACAGCGACGATCAGGCGGCCCTGGCGCAGCAGGCGCGGATGGTCTGGGAATTGCTGGATCACCTTGGGGTCAGCAAGCCGGTGCTGGTGGGGCATTCGCTGGGCGGGGCCGTTTCGCTGACCATGACGCTGGAGCGGCCCGGCGCGGTGGGTGCGCTGGCATTGCTGTGCCCGTTGACCCACGAGCAGGCCGAGGCGCCCGAGGCTTTTGACGGGCTGGAGGTCACCTCAGGTTTTCTGCGCCGCCTGATTGGCCATACCATCGCGGTGCCGATGGCCAGGAAAAACGCGGGCCTGATCCTTACCGAGGTCTTTCGCCCCGACGCCTGCCCGCAGGATTTCATGATCCGGGCCGGGGCGGCGCTAGGCCTGCGGCCCAAGGCATTTATCACCGCAACCGCCGATATGGTCGCGGCGGGCGAGGATATTCCCGGCCAGTCCGCCCGGTACGAGAACGAGCTGAAGACCCCCGGCGGCGTTCTGTTCGGCGCGGACGACAACATCCTGCCGCCCGCAGTGCATGGCGATGCGATGGCCCGCTATGGGCTTACGGTGGAGGAACTGGACGGGCATGGTCACATGATCCCGATCACCGCGCCCGATGCCTGTGCCGATTTCATCCGCCGCATGGCTGCCAAGTCCGGCTGACGGCACGTGTGACGCAGGACCGCCCCGAAGGACGGTACCTGCATTCTCACGCGGCCTTTACATCCTTGGCGGTAATCTCCGCCCGCAGTTCCGCGCGTGACTTGTCCACCTGCGCGGCGTGGCGTTCGCGAATATGACCGTAACCGCGGATCTGGTCGGGCAGATCCAGAAGCGCCGCGATCTGCACCGCGCGCGCCTCTGACCAGTTGGCCAGCGCAAAGTCGATGTCCGCTTCGTAGTCGGACAGCAGTTTGCGCGCCAGTTGCGCCTCGGCGGTGTTGCGGAACGGGTCCAGCCAGGTACCGCGCAGCCCGCGAAACCGGTTCAACAGGCCAAAGAACCGCATCGCGCTCTTGCCCGAGACCGCACCCTTGACCGGCTTGCCGGTCTTTGGGTCGGTTCCGCCATAAGGCCAGGCACCGAAATAAAAGGTCAGCTCCAGATCGCCCTCGAAGGCCTCGGCCAGCTCCGCCTTGAACTCCGGCTTGGCGTAAAGCCGCGCCACTTCCCATTCATCCTTGACCGCCATCAGCTTGTAATAGCCTTTGGCCACCGCCGTAACCGCCGTGTCAGACAGGCCCGCGGCCCGCACCCGCGCCACCATGTCGGAGTAGCGCGCCGCAAAGCCCGCATCGCGGTAGTCGGTCAGTTCGGCGACCCGGCGGGCGATGATCTCATCCAGCGTGGGCGCGCGGTGCGCCGCCAGTTCGACCGGCGTGTCGCCGCCCATCAGCCGCGCGGCGGCGTCGGGGTCGGCATAGGCCAGGCGACCCAGATCGAAGGCCTGCCGGTTCTTGTCCACCGCCACGCCGTTCAGGTCGATGGCGTGGTGGATTGCCTCAAGCGACAACGGGATACCGCCCTGCTGCCAGGCCGCCCCAACCAGCAGCATATTGGCGAAGACACGGTCACCCATCGCCCGTTCGGCCAGATCCTGCGCGGCGATGACCCGCGCCCGCTCGCCCAGCACCCGTGACAGGCGTTGCAGCTGTTCGTCGCCCGACAGCTGCCAGTCGGGGTTTTTCGAGAAATCGGCGGTGGGCACGACGGTCATGTCCGTCACTGCGACCGCGTCATCGCCTTTCAGCTTGGACAGCGCTTCGTCCCCGGCTGCCACCACCAGGTCGCAGCCGATCAGCGCGTCGGCCTCATCCGTGGCGATCCGCGTGGCGCGCATCTTGTCCGGGCTGGCCGCGATCTTTATGTGGCTGTGAACGGCCCCGTATTTCTGCGCCAGCCCGGTGATGTCCAGGTTGGACGAGAAATACCCGTCGGCATGGGCCGCAACGGCCAATGTCTGGCCCACGGTCACCACGCCCGCGCCGCCGATCCCGGACACCAGGATCGCCCAGGAGCCGTCCACCGCGCGCTGATCGGGCATCGGCAAGTGGCTGACGTCGATCACCGACGCGCCGGCCTTGGCGCGGCGGGGTTTGGCACCGATCACGGTGACAAACGACGGGCAGAACCCTTCGACGCAGGAAAAGTCTTTGTTGCACGACGACTGGTTGATCCGGCGCTTGCGCCCGAATTCGGTTTCCAGCGGTTCGATGGCCATACATTGCGACACGGTCGAACAATCGCCGCAGCCTTCGCAGACCGCCGGGTTGATATAGGCGCGCTTGTCCGGGTCGCTCCACTTGCCGCGCTTGCGCAGGCGGCGGCGCTCGGTGGCGCAGGGCTGGTCGTAAATCAGAACAGTGACGCCGGGCTGTTCGCGCAGCTCCTTCTGCACCGCCTCCATCTCAGTCCGGTGGTGCAGCGTCACGCCGGTGCCCAGCGACTTGCCTTCGTATTTCTCGGGCTCGTCAGCCACCAGCGCGATGCGCTCAACGCCTTCGGCGCGCAGTTGCTGCACCATCATTTCGGGCGTGATTTCGCCGTCATGGGGCTGGCCGCCGGTCATCGAGACAAAACCGTTGTGCAAAAGCTTGTAGGTGATCGGCGCACCCGCGGCGATAGCAGCACGAATAGCCATCAGTCCGGAGTGGAAATAGGTACCGTCGCCCATATTGGTGAACACGTGCTTTTCATCGGTAAAGGGGAACTGGCCCAGCCAGCCCACGCCCTCACCGCCCATGTGGCTCATCGAGTTGGTGTTCATCGGGTCGCGCAGTTGGGCCATGGAGTGGCAGCCGATTCCCGCCAGAGCGCGGCTTCCCTCGATCACCTGCGTCGAGCGGCCATGCGGGCAGCCCGCGCAGAAGGATGGCGGCCGGATCGCACCGGTACCGCCCAGGCTGGGCGGCTGATCCGGCTGGTTGGGCAGCGGGATGCCGCAGGCCGGATCGCTTTCGTTGGCCGCGCGGGCGACGATACGCGCCACCAGTGTCGGGTCGATTTCGCCAAAATTGGGGAAGGCGCAGTCGTCGGCATCGCGACTGTAGGCCTGCCCGTTGAATGTCTTGCCGATGATGCGGGGGCTGAGCCCGGAGCCATATAGCTGGGTGCGGATCTGATCTTCGAGTAGGGGACGCTTTTCCTCGACGACGATGATGGTCTCGAGATCCTGGGCAAAATCGCGCACGGCAACGTCATCCAGCGGCCAGACCATGCCGACCTTGAGCAGCCGGACGCGAGCATTTCCGATCTTGCCATCGCGATACCCCAGCCCGTCCAGCGCCTGGTTGAGATCCTGCCACGCCTTGCCCGCCGCGACGATACCGATCGTGGCCTGCGGGTCACCGCCGATCTGGTTAAGATTGTTGGCGCGGGCATAGTCCAGCGCCAGCTTGATCTTGACGTCCCACAGCCGCCGTTCCTGCTCCATCTGCGGGGTAAAGACGGTGATATTCGGCGCAGGCCCATCGCGCTCGGGCATCACGATTTTGGGGCTGTCGGGCCCGACGAGAACCGATCCGCCGCCCTCGACCACATCGGTCACCAGTTTCAACCCGACCAACGCACCGGAGAAGCGGCTCATGGCGATGCCGTGCAAGCCGAAGTCCAGAACCTCCTGCGCGTTTGCCGGCGCCAGAAGGGGCATGCCCGCCGAGACAAAGTTGTAATCGGAGTAGCAGGCCAGCGTTGACGATTTCGATCCGTGATCGTCACCCACCAGCAAGAGCGATCCGCCCAGCGCACTGGTGCCCGCCAGGTTGGCGTGACGCAGCGGATCCATTGACCGGTCCATGCCCGGTGCCTTGCCGTACCAGATCGAGAATACCCCGTCGACGCGGGCGCCCGGGAACAGGCCGACGAGCTGGCTGCCCCAGGTCGCCGTGGCCGCCAGATCCTCGTTCACGCCGGACTGGAAGACCACGCCATGCGCCTTCAACTCCTTTTCGGCCTTCCACAGGTTCATGTCGTACGTGCCCAGCGGAGACCCACGGTAGCCCGAGATATAGCCGCCCGTGTTCAGCCCGGCCACGATGTCGCGCTTGCGTTGCTGTATCGGCAGCCGCACCAGCGCCTGCATCCCGGTCATGTACACCCAGCCCTCGCCCTGGTTCAGCCGGTCGTCCAGCGACATCTCGAGGCGTTTGGTCGGGGTATGTGCGGTCATGGCTTCGGGCTCCGGCGCAATTTCGGGCCGCACGAAATGCGGCGATCACCACACTCTTGCCCAGGGCGCGGCAAATCGCCAGCCCAGATGTATCTTTTCATGGTCCGCTTTTGCCCGGTCATACCATCGGCCAGCACCTGATCTCCGCTGTCCGGCTCCAGCACCGAAAACGACATCACGATGATGCCGGGCGTGGTCTGTTCGTCCTCGACCGGCGCGCCCTCCACCGGTTTGGCCCTGCGGCTCAGCACCTTTCCCGGCAAGCTCCGCATTGCGCCCGCAGCCTGCGCTGCACCGTTCGCCGCCCGCGCCATGAAGGTGCGGGCGCGATCTCGTCCGTGAGGCCACGCCGCCAGCGGTGCACCGGCAACCGGGTTGGCGATGTTTTTCAACCGCTTCTGTCGGGCCTCGGTGAATTGTCCCGCCAGATCGTCAGGCAACCGGATCCGAACCGCCTCGGACACCAGCACACCATCGGTGTTCGGTCAGCGCCTGCAGCCGCCCCGCCACATTGTCCATCGCGCCATAGAGGTCATCCCAGGTATCCAGAACCTCGCCGAAGTTCACACCGATCCGCAGGAGGAACCGGTCGTCATCGGCCAGGTCGGCATTGACATCGCACATCCTGATCTGCGGGGCTGTGGCGCAGCGGGTGGCAGTCGCGGCGTCGGCGACCTCGGCAAACATGCTGTCGCCTCCGGTGCCGACAATGCGCCCGCCAAACTCCTTGATAAACGCCCACCAGTGATCGACGAGACAGTCGCGCAGCCGCTAAGAGGTCCGATCCGCGTCCAGATCCATCAAGCGCGAATAGTCCACAACATCGCCACACAGAATGGCAACTTCGCAACGCATTGTGCCCGTCAACTTGTTTATGGTCCTCCAAAGCCCAGCGGCGCCGGAACGCCCGCAAATGTACCATGGTTAACAAACCAGAGCATTTGGCGGGCGGTTCCCCGAACAATTTTCGCGTCACAGGGGCTTGAGGTATTCGACAAGCGCCTCGCGCTGCTTTTTCGAAAAGGTTGTCTCGAAAAAGCGCGCGTCGTGTCCGGTGTTGCGATTGCCGGGCAGCGTTTATGGTGATGCGCTGGGTCAGGATCGCCTCTTCACGCGACAGGCGGCGGTGCTGTTCGGCGCTCTGCCGCCTCTCCCACGCCCAGGCGCCTGGCGAGGCGAGGTCATGGTCTGAAAGTTGCCCTGCATCGGGGGCCCGGCGACAAAAAGTCCGGTGCCCCGATAAGTCAGCAACCCGGCGTGGCAACCCATACAGATCAGCCCAACAAAGACCTCGCTCTGCCAGAGCTTTTCGGTGCGCGCAAAGCCAATGGTCAGGCCATCCGCGTTATCGGCCCGTTTGAGCGACGGGAAGTAGCGGTCCCTGAGCAGCTTGACCGAGCTTGCAAACAATTTTCCACCGCTGGCGACTTCCTGCGCCTGAAAGATGTCCACCGGCGGCAGGCCGGATCCGTGAGACGAATGCAGGAAAGGGGGCGTAGTCCGCAGCCTTCAGCCACATCAGATTGTGAAGGATCCGGTCGATGACCGGCAGCCCGTTGGCGGCCAGCGCCTGCAGATCCAGAAAATCGGCGTACAGCCAGACGTCGAAACTTTTACCCCGGCCCTTTTACCCTGGCCCTTTTACCCTGGCCCTATTGATAGGTATGGTACCAGCCGACCGCGTAATTAACGCCGACGATGGTCAATACCAGGACGGGCGGAACCTTCAAACCCTGCCAGATCATTCCCGTGTCCTTTCCCGTGCCGCGGCCCCTGCATCAGTCTAGCACGTAAACCCGCCGGCACCGCGCACTTGGCGGTCGCGGCGCTACAAGCTGGCGTTTGTCGGAGAACCGCCGCTAGAGTGGCGACCGACACAGGCGGGTGAATGGGAGATCATCACATGGCGGAGATTTGGCGGAAAACGGCCGATGAGATCGCGCAAGCGGTGCGCAGCCGGGCGGTTTCGGCGACAGAGGTCACGCAAAGTCATCTGGCGCGGCTGGACGCGGTGAACCCCGAGATCAACGCCGTCGTACAGGATTGCAGCGCCCAAGCTCTGAAAGCCGCGGCGGACCTGGACGCCCGGATCGCCAGCGGCGAGGATCCCGGCCCGCTGGCGGGGGTCCCGGTCACCATAAAGGTTAACGTCGATCAGGCAGGTCTTGCCACCACCAACGGGCTCAAGCTTGCCGCCAATGTCGTGGCGCAGACCGACAGCCCGGTCGTCGCCAACCTGCGTGACTGCGGGGCGGTTATCGTGGGGCGCACTAACACGCCGGCCTTTTCGCTGCGCTGGTTCACACGCAACGACCTGCATGGGCAGACGTTGAACCCGCGCAACCGAGCGATCACGCCCGGCGGATCGTCTGGCGGCGCGGCGGCGGCTGTGGCCGCAGGGATCTGCGCCATTGGTCATGGCACCGACATCGCCGGTTCGGTCCGCTACCCGGCCTACGCTTGCGGCCTGCATGGTCTGCGCCCGACACTAGGCCGGGTGCCTGCCTACAATGCCACCGGGCCCGACCGTTATATCGGAGCGCAACTGATGGCGGTTTCGGGCCCGCTTGCGCGCAGCATGGACGATCTGTCGCTAAGCCTGCGCGCCATGGCGGCGGCGGACGCGCGCGATCCGTGGTACACCCCCGCGCCGCTTGACGGCGGCGGGTTCGAAAAACGCGCCGCGCTCACCCTTGCCCCCGACGACATGCCGGTCTGCCCCGAGGTACGCACCGCGCTAACAGCCGCCGCGCATCAGCTCGAAACCGACGGTTGGGTTGTCGAGGAAGTCCCCTGCCCGCCCATGCGCGCCGCCGCCGACATCAACGCAACCCTGTGGATGGCCGAATCGCTGATGTCCGCAGAAGCGCTGATCGCACAGGAGAACGAGGCGGATTCGCTGAAGGTTTACAGATGGATGCGGGATCGGGCCGGGCAGATCGATCTGGAAACGGTGATGCGTGCCCTGCAAACCCGCGCCACGCTGATCCGACAATGGGAGCTATTCCTGCAGCAATACCCGGTGCTGATTTGCCCGGTTTCAGGCATGTTGCCGTTCGACCAACAGCTCGACGTGCGGTCCGAAACGGATTTTGACACCGTGCTGGAGGCGCAGCTGACCCAGCGCGGGTTGCCTGCGATGGGCATGCCCGCCCTGTCGGTGGCCACCGGCTACGCCCAGGGCTGCCCAGTCGGCGTACAACTGGTTGGTGCGCGCTACCGCGAAGATGTGCTGCTGGCAGCCGGATCGGTGATCGAAAGATCCGGGCATCGCCCCGGCGTGTCAGATCCTTTTTTACCTGGTTGAGATGAGGCCGTTTTTGCGCGCTGACCCATCAACTGCTGCCTTGAGCCCGAGACAGATTGCTGCAAGTCTGCGAACAGGCTTCAGCGTCACATGCGTATTCGTTCCAAACTTTAACAAAGGCCTCGCAATGCCCCTGCACTCTCATTCGCCTCTGTCCGTATTCTCCCGCCTCCAGAACCGGATCGCGACCGCTGCCATTTGCGCGTCGCTCGGGATTGCCACCACCCCCGGTCAGGCTCAGGACAGCGGCGCGCCAGCCCCGAAAGTGTCCATTGCAGCGGCCTATACCGAGGAAATCACCGACGAGGCCGTATTCATCGGGCGGGGCGAAGCCATCGACAAGGTCGACATTATCGCCCGCGTCAACGGTTTCCTTGATGAAAAGCTGGTGGACAACGGTGTTCCGGTCGAGGAAGGCCAGCTGCTGTTCCGCATCGAACCGGATCTGTACGAGGCCACTCTGGTCGCACGCCGCGCCGATCTGGACCGGGCGCAGGCCACGTTGGAGCTGCGCACTGTTGAACTGGCCCGCAAGGAAGAGCTGCTGAAGCGCGAGGCGGTGCCGGTCTCCGAACGGGACATCGCGCGCGCCAACGAACTGGTGGCCGAAGCCGAGGTGCAAGCGGCCAAGGCGGCCATTCAGCAGGCCGAACTGGACCTGAGTTATACGGAAATCCACGCCCCCTTTGCCGGGCGGATCGGGCGTGTCGCCGTCAGCGAGGGCGATGTTGTCGGCCCCAACAGCGGGCCGCTGGTCAACCTCGTGCGCGACGCCCCGATCTATGTGACCTTCTCCCTGAACGAAAAACAGCTGATCACGGTTCTGGAGCAACTGAATCAAGCAGCCGATACGCTGGTTGAATCGGGCAAAAGCCCCGATGTGTTCCTGACACTGTCCAACGGGACCGAACTGGCAGAGGCCGGAACCATCGTGTTTATCGACAACCGCATCGATCCGCTGACAGGAGCCATCGCACTGCGGGCAGAGTTTAAGAATGAAGAGGGTCTGATCGTCGATGGCGGTTTCCTGCAGGTGCACATCCAGGCGCTGGAACCGGTCTCCCGGGTTCTGGTCCCGCAGGCGGCGCTGCAACGCGACCAGCGCGGCGATTTCGTGCTGGTGGTCACCGACAAGCAGTTGGTGGAACAGAGGTACATCCAGACCGGCGATACCTATGACAACGCGATCATCGTGATGGACGGTCTGCGTGAGGGCGAAAGCGTCATCGTCGAAGGGCTGCAACGGGTCCGGCCCGGCGTCGCAGTGGATGCCGTCACCGCAAGCTACGGGGACTGATCCATGTTTTCAGCGGTCTTTATCAACCGTCCCAAAACCGCCATCGTGATCTCGCTGGTACTGACGATCATGGGCATGATCGCCTATTCGGTTTTGCCGGTCGCGCAGTTTCCTGACCTGACCCCACCCGTGGTCAATGTCTCGGCCAACTATACTGGTGCCAATGCCGAGACCGTCGAAAACACCGTGGCTGCGCCGATCGAGGCGCAGGTCAATGGCGTCGACGACATGCTCTACATGACGTCGACCTCCTCCGACAACGGATCGTATTCGCTGCAGGTGACTTTTGAGGTCGGAACAGATCCCGACATCGCATCAGTCAACGTGCAGAACCGCGTGGCGCAGGCGATGGCGTCGCTACCGACCGAGGTCACATCTTCTGGCGTGGTGACGCAGAAGTCATCGACCAACATGCTGATGGTGGTCACCCTGACATCGCCAAATGACACCTACGACGCGGTGTTTCTGGCAAACTATGCCTCGATCAACCTCAAGGACGCGCTGGCGCGGGTCGCGGGCGTCGGCAAGGCGGACGTGCTGACCGATCTGAAATACGCCATGCGGATGTGGATGGACCCCAACAAGATGGCAGCGCTCTCGATCACGCCAGGTGATTTGATCTCTGCCATCCGCGAACAGAATATCGAGGTTTCAGCCGGCCAGATCGGCGCGCCACCTGCGCCGGACGATCAGGCATTTCAATACACGATCAAGACCAAGGGCCGGCTGACCACGGTTCAGGATTTCGAGAATATCGTGGTGCGGACCGGTGACGCCGGCGCCATCGTGCGGGTCAAGGACATCGCGCGGGTCGAGCTGGGGGCGCAGTTCTACAACGCCTCGGGCTATTATCAGGGCAAGCCGGCCACCGTGCTGGGCATCTATCAGGCGCCCGGCGCCAACGCGCTGGCGGTGTCTGAACTGGTCACCGCCGAGCTGGAGCGGCTGGCACGCGCCTTTCCCACGGATATCGAATATGAGGTACCGTTCAACACCACCGACTTTGTCGAACAGTCTCTGAATGACGTGGTTTCGACCCTGATGCTAACCTTTGCGCTGGTAATTTCGGTGGTCTTTGTTTTCCTCGGCAACTGGCGTGCCACCATCATTCCCGCCGTGGCGATCCCGGTGTCGCTGATCGGCACCTTTGCTTTCCTGCTCGCCTTTGGCATGTCGCTGAACACGATTTCGCTGTTCGCGCTGGTGCTGGCCATCGGCATCGTGGTCGATGACGCCATCGTCGTCGTCGAGAACGTCGAACGGATCATCGCGGACGAAGGTCTGCCGCCACCCGAAGCCACGCTCAAGGCGATGGGTCAGATCACCACACCGGTGATTGCGACAACGCTGGTTCTGCTCGCGGTTTTCGTGCCGGTGACTTTCATGCCCGGCATCACCGGGCGGCTGTTCTCGCAATTCGCGATCACCATTTCGACCGCCGTTGTGATTTCGTCGATCAACGCATTGACCCTATCGCCCGCCCTTTGTGCACTGGTGCTCAAGCCGCGCTCAGGCCCGCCCAAGGGTCTGCTGGCGATGTTCGAAAGCGGGATCGACCGTGTGCGCGGTGGCTATGTCGCCGTGGTCAGCCGGCTGTTGCGCATTCCGCTGATCAGCCTTGCCATAATTGCCGCCGTGGCGCTGGCGGTCGGGTCGATTTTCTCGACCACGTCCAAGGGATTTATCCCGCTTGAAGACAATGGGTACCTTTTCGTCGATATCCAGCTGCCCGATGCCGCGACGCTGACCCGGACCGAGGTCATTTCTTCCCGTGTCAACGAACAGCTGCGCGAAATCCCCGGCGTTGCCAATACGGTTCTGGTGAACGGCTTCTCGCTGCTGAACGGGCTGTCCGTAAACGGCGCGATGATCATCGTGAACCTCGACAATTGGGACGCACGACAAACGCCCGAGCTGAGCGCGGACGGTATCCTCGAACAGATCCTGCATGTCGCCTATGGCGAAGCCGCCGCCTCAATCATCGCCTTCAATGCACCGCCGATTCAGGGATTGGGTCTGTCCGCCGGGGTCGAGATGGAGGTGCAGCAAACCGGTGGCGGAAGCCCACAGGATCTGGCTGCCGCCGTGGGTTCGCTGGTTTATTCCGCCAACCAGAACCCGACTATCGGCCAGTCCTACACCTCGTTCCGGGCCAACGTGCCGCAGCTGTTTGTCGATCTTGACCGTGAAAAGGCCAAGACGCTGGATGTCTCGGTGGCCGAGGTGTTCCAGACCATGCAGGCGCACCTGGGGTCGTATTACGTCAACGACTTTAACCTCTTTGGCCGTGTTTACCGGGTGATGATCCAGGCCGAAGGAACCTATCGCGACAAGGTTGACGACATCTCGAACCTCTACGTGCGTTCGCAACAGGGCGAAATGGTGCCTCTGGGGACGCTGATGGACGTCGAGAACGTGCTGGGACCCGTGCTGTTGAAACGGCACAATCTGTTCCGTTCGGCCACCGTGACGGCAATTCCGGCTCCGGGTCTGTCCACCGGTGACGCCATCAACACCATGACCGAGGTATCCTCCACCGCGCTGCCACCGGGCTACGCCTTTGAATGGACCGGCACCGCGCAGCAACAACTGTCATCAGGCGGGCTGGTACAGGTGATCCTGGCGATGGCGGTGCTATTTGGCTATCTCTTCCTGGTCGGCCAGTACGAGAGCTGGACGATGCCCGTGGCGATCCTGCTGTCGGTCATCGTGGCGCTGTTCGGGGCCGTCGCGGCGGTGGCCGTGGTCGGCAGCGACATCAACCTCTATACCCAGATCGGAATGATCATGCTGATCGGGCTGGCGTCGAAAAACGCGATCCTGATCGTGGAATTCGCGATGGAGCAACGCCAACACGGCCTGTCCATCATCGAAGCCGCCGGAGAGGCCGCCCGCCAGCGATTCCGCGCGGTGATGATGACCGCGTTGTCGTTCCTGCTGGGGGTGATCCCGCTGCTGGCCGCCAAAGGGGCCGGAGCCGCGAGCCAGAAGGCCATTGGCGTCGCGGTCTTTGGCGGCATGTTGGCCGCGACCGTTCTGGGCGTCATCCTTGTTCCCGTGCTCTATGCGGTGATGCAAGGCCTCCGCGAACGTATGAAGGGCACCGCCAGGACGGAGGAAACCGCGGCCTCTGCCGAATAGACCAACCGTCTGCGGCCGGGAACTGCCCGGGCCGCAGACGTATCCGCGCAGGTATCCGGATGCGCCTTGCATCCGGTCCTTAACAAAGCCCTGAGTCCGCGGATGAGCCAGATGCCCTCGAAACTACAGGTGCGCGCCGAGCGCAAAGGCAGGAAGCGTGACGAAAAGAAACGCAAGATCGCCGAAAGCACGCTGAACGCGCTCAAGGAGCTGGGCTATGCCAGCACCAGCCTGCGCGACATCGCCGCCAAGTCCGATCTGTCGCTGGGCATGTTGCACTACTATTTCGAGGACAAGACCGAGCTGATCATCTATTGCGTCAGCATCTACAAGCAGGATTTCGTCCGGGGCATGTCGGAGGCCATTGATGGCGCCCAGAACCGCGATCAGATGATCGCGGCCTTTGCCGAGGCGCTGGTGCGGTCCATCATCGACGACAACTCCGTTCACCGGCTGTGGTACGACATTCGCAATCAGGCGATGTTCGACGCCGCGTTCCAGCCGATCGTGGCAGAGGTCGAAGCCATGCTCATCGACGTGGTGCGCCGTGCCCTGTGCTCCGCCGGTCAGCCGGGCAGAGACGTCGAGATAAAATATGCGCTGCTGGATGGCGTGTTCCGCTACCTGATGCAAAAGCAGATCACCGGCGACCCGCCGCCATCGCGGCAGGAGCTTTCGGCCACCATGCGCACCGTTCTGCAGGGGTTCCTGTAATCGGTCAGCCGTTGGCCCGGCGCAGCACAGCCTGCAAGAACCGGTCGCGGATCGTGATCGTGTGCTTTTTAATCACCGGGACCGGAATTTTGCCAGGGTCGCACTTGCACACGATGATTGTCATCCGGCGGCTGTCCAGTGCTGCCTGCAAGGCTTTGGCGACCTGATCGGCGGCGCATTCCACCACCCTTTCGCATCCGCAGGCCTCGGCCACCCGCGCCGGCGAGGTCTTGCGCCCCGCATAGGTCGGCTGGTCCCCGGTCGAGTCGTTGCTGCCATTGTCAACAATGAAGATCGTGAAGTTATCCGCCATGTCATTGGTAACGGTGGGCAGTGTGCCGAGGTTGGTCAAAACCGATCCGTCGCCGTCGATCGCAACCACGCGGGCCTCTTGCACCAGCGCCAGGCCCAGCCCGATGGAGGACGCCAGCCCCATTGTCCCCAACATGTAGAAATTCGACGGCTGGTCGCCCATCTTGTACAACTCCTGCGATGGCAGCCCGATGTTGCACACGACCAGTTCATCTTTCAAAACGGGAAGCAGGCTTTGGATCACTTCGAACCGGTTCATTGCACCTCTCCCCAGAATGTCGCGTCTGTCAGGATCGCCGTGGGTTTGCGGCTCATGAACATGTGGCTCAGGATTCCAGGGAAATCGCGGGAATCCTCCGCACGTTGAAATGGTAGGTCCGGATGTTCAGCTGCGCCAGAACCGCCTTGGTGTGCACGGCCCTTTCCACCTGGCAAGCCACCGGTTCGCCCACCTCGCCGCGATAGCTGATCATCATCGGCGGGGGCATGTGGCAATACTGGATCAGCGAGGCCAGCGCATTCACCGTCACGCCCAGCGCCTTGTTCTGCAAGATGATGCAAGGCCGTGTGCCGCCCAGGAACGCCCCGGCACCGAGCCCCATGCCCTCGTCTTCCTTGTTGGCCGGCACATGGCGGATGCGGTATGTCGCATTGATCTCCTCCGGCACGCCCTTGAGCTGCTTGCAGGGCACCGACGTGACAAATCCGATGCCGGCATCGACCATGTCCTGTACCAGTTTCCGACTGACAGACACACATGCCCCCTGACGCAATTGTCGTGACCACTGTGACCCGGCGCAGGCCTCGCGACGTGTCAGTTGGCGTCGCGCAACCAGTCGGCCAGAAACGCCGTCCCGGCGTCCAGATTGGCGCGGGCCGTATCGCTCAGCCCTTCAGCCACTTCGCCAAAATCGCGCCCGCCAATGGCCAGCACATACGCGGCGGGTCGGTGCCCAAACAGATCCCGGGCCAGGCGCATGGCCGCCTGCGGCGTGACCATATGACTGCCCAGCGTCTGCGGGGCATCGCCGGACAGGGGCGCAAATGCAAATGGCTCCTCCAGATCCGCCGCCGCGTCGGCAAAGACCACGTGGTCGGCCTCGGCGATCAGGGCGGCGTGATCCACAGTCAACTGATAGTCGCAATCGACCGCGACGCCGGGCAATCGCAATGCCTCAATCCGCTCCGCCAGCGCCGGGCCAAGCCCGTCATCGCCGCGCCCCGGATTGCCATAGCCGATGACCAGAACCGTCACGGGCTCTGTAATGCGCTGTCGATCAGCACGTCGTCGCTGTCGAACAATTCCACTTTCAGCGGCATCTGGCCCAGAGCATGGGTCGCGCAGCTGAGACAAGGGTCATAGGCGCGGATGGCCACTTCGAGATGGTTCATCATACCCTCTGTGATCACCTCCTTCCCCGAGATATGTTTGTTTGCCACATCCCGGATCGACCGGTTCATCGCCTCGTTATTGTGCGTGGTCGAAACGATCAGGTTGCAGAAGGTCACCTGATCGTTCTCGTCGACCTTGTAGTGATGGATCAGGTTTCCACGCGGCGCCTCAATCACGCCGACGCCCTCGTACCGCCGCTCGCCTTTGACCACCAGGTCAGTGCCCTGCAGGTCCGGATCGTTCAGCAGCTCGCGCATCTTTTCGACGCAATGCAACACCTCGATCATCCGGGCCCAATGGTTGTCCAGCACGCCATGGATCAGCGGCGTGTCAAAGGCCGCGTGCAGATCTTCATGGGCCTTGGCGGCGAGCGGCGTGTCGATCAGACCGGCGGTATTCATCCGCGCCAGCGGCCCAACCCGGTACCAGCCATCGTCGGCCCCGATCGAGTTGATGTAGGGGAACTTCATGTAAGACCAGCGGCGCACGTCCTCGGTCAGATATTCGTGGTAGCGGCTGTCGTCGACCTGATCGAATATCGCCTCGCCGCGCGCGTCCAGCATCCGCAGATTGCCGTCGTAGAGGTCCAGCGCGCCGTCTCCGGGCCGCACCAGAGACATGTAATTCGACGCCTGCGCTCCGAACTGGGCAATAAAGTCTTTTTCCCGCAGGCAGTAGTCCCGCGCCAGCGCCAATGCTTCCAGCGTCCAGTCCTGCATTTCGTCGATCTGGGCGAGAAAATGATCGCGCCGTTCAGTGGACAGGTTGCGGTTGATGCCGCCGGGGATCGCGCCGGTGCCGTGGATCTTCTTGCCCGCCGTCGCCTCGATGATCTCCTGTCCGTATTTCCGCATCAAGACCGCGCGGCGGCCCAGCTCGGGGTTCTGGCGGATGACCTCGAACACGTTGCGCTTTTCCGCAGGAGAGCCAAATCCGAACAGGATGTCCGGTGCCGAGAGGTGAAAGAAATGCAGCACATGGCTCTGCATCACCTGCCCATAATGCATCAGCCGGCGCATTTTCTCGGCCGTCGGCGTCAGCTGATCGACTCCGACGATCCGGTCCATCGCCTTGGCCGCGCACAGGTGGTGACTGACCGGGCAGATGCCGCAGAGCCGCTGCACGATGACCGGCACTTCCCACAACAGGCGTCCCTGGATGAACCGCTCGAAGCCACGGAACTCGACGATATGCAACCGCGCCTCGTTCACGTTGCCCTGCCGGTCCAGATGAACCGTGACCTTGCCGTGACCCTCGACGCGGGTGACCGGGTCGATTTCCAGAATGCGGGGTTTGTCCATGGTGCCCTCCTCCGCTCAATCGAACCGCAACGCGGTGCGTTCAAAACCCCGGAACTTGCCATCCAGAAGTGCGATCAGCGTATCATGGATGACGTCCCCCGAGGGGGCACATCCGGGGATCTGCAGGTCGATCTCGACCACCTCGGAGCAAGGGTACACCCGGTCCAGCAGCAGCGGCAACACCGGGTCGTTGGGCACCGTGTTCGTCAGGTTGCGGGTATATGGGCTGGTCAGATAGGCCTCTTCCAGGCAATCGCGCAGCGGATCGTCGGAATGCATGATCGCGTTACGCATCGCTGGCAGCCCGCCCATGATCGCACATTGCCCCAGCGCCACCAGAACGTCGCAGTTGCGGCGAAACTCCTGCAAGGTGTGCACGTTTTCCTCGTTGCAGCATCCGCCCTCGACGATGCCGATATCACACCGCTCGGTGAACCGTTTCAGATCGTTCAGCGGCGACCGGTCGAATTCCACCCGCGCCATTAGGTCGATCAGCCGCTCGTCCATGTCCAGGATCGCCATGTGGCATCCGAAACAGCCCGCCAGAGATACGGTGGCGATGCGCACTTTACGATCCGTGCTCATTCGCTGCCCCCCTCTTCGCCGATCAGACCGTGATCGTATTCGCGCTCCCCGATCGGAATGCTGAAGCCCTCGCGCTTGCGGATAATACAGCCGACCGGGCAGACTTGCTTGGAGACCGCGTGATCGTTGATATCGGCATCCGTATGCGCCAAGTCGCTGCCATTGACGGCAACGCGGCGGTGAATGCCGCGCCCGACATAGCCAAAGATCCCCTTGCCATCGACATCCGCCGATGCCCGAATACAGCGCCCGCAGCTGATGCAGCGGTTGGTATCCAGCGCGATGTCCGGATGGCTGGCATCGACCGGGCGGCAGGGTTCTAGCCCCGGAAAGCGGAACGGTTCCACCATTTCCAACCGATAGGCCATGGCCTGCAACTCGCAATTGCCGCTGGCCTCACAGACCGGGCACAGGTGGTTGCCTTCCTGAAACAGCATCTCGACCAGATGTCGGCGCATGGTGTTGAGATGATCTGTTTCGTTGTCGACCACCAGATCGGGTGCCGCCGGCTGCGTGCAGGCCGCCGCGCTGCGGCCGCCTACCTTGACCGTACAAACCCGGCAACCGCCCTGATGGCGCAATCCTTCGACATCACACAGCCGCGGGATATAGATGCCCGCGGCATCGGCGGCCTCCATGATCGTCTGGCCTTTGGCCGCCGGTATCTCGACCCCGTCGATGGTAAAGGTGAAACTGTCGCAGCTCATTGGGTGAAATCCCTGTCAAAGATATAGGAGCGCCGCTGCGCGATCGACCGCGCCTCTTCGATGGCGTCCTGAATGTTGAACGTCGGCTGCGTGCGGTCACCGCCGCCCTTCAGCATCGCCGCATACAGCAGCGGAAAGTTCTTCAGCGTGCTCAGGATCGGGTTGGGCGAGGTATGACCCAGACCGCAGCGGCTGGTTTCCATGATCGTCGCGGAGTATTCGCGGATGTAGTCAAGATCCGCCTGTTTGCCTTGCCCGGCACGGATCTTTTGCACTGCCTTATGCAGGAACACGTTGCCGACCCGGCAGGGCGTGCAATAACCACAGCTTTCATGCGCGAAAAACGCCATGTAGTAATCGACGATTTCCAGAATGTTGCGCTGTGGACCAAAGACCATCACAGCGCCGCCGGTGGGCAGGTCGCCGAAAACCAGCCGACGGCCAAAGTGTTCGCGCCCGATGATGGTGCCGCTGGGGCCGCCCACCATCACCGCCGCTGCCTCGGGTGCGCCTGCCATATCCAGCAATTCGGCCAGCGTCAGCCCGTATTCCAGCTCGTAAATGCCGGGGTTCAGGCAGTCGCCCGACACACTGAACAGCTTGGTTCCCGGGCTCGTGTCGGTTCCCATGCTGCAAAACCACTCAGCGCCCCGGTCGATCACCCGCGCAATATGGCAGAAGGTTTCCACGTTGTTGACCACAGTCGGCAGACCAAAGTAGCCGCGGACCACCGAGGACGGCGGCTTGGTCTTGGGCTCTCCGGGCAGCCCTTCGCAGGAACTGATCATCGCCCCCGCCTCGCCGCAGATATAGGACCCCGCCCCCATCTGCAGGCGGATGTCGAAATGGAACCCCGCCCGCCCCATGATGTCGCGCCCCAAGAGTTCCTGCTGCCTGCGGTCCTCCAGAACCTGCAGAATATGCTCGCGCATATAGGCATACTCGCCCCGCAGATAGATCAGCCCCTCTTCGGCCCCTATCGCGCGGGCCGCAATGGTCATTCCCTCGACCATCAGATGCGCCCGCTCTGTCAGCAGCACACGGTCCTTGAACGTGCCCGGTTCGCCCTCATCCGCGTTACAGAATACGAACCTCCGCGTGGCGTCGTTCTGGGTTGCGTACCGCAGTTTGCGGGCCACCGGGAAACCGGCTCCGCCGCAGCCACGCAAGCCGCTCTCCTCTATCCGGTCGATGATCTGCTCGGGGCACAATCCGGCCGCTTTCTTCAACCCGGCGTCGGCTGAAACCGGCCCCAACAGAACCGCACCGGCGTGCCGGATATTGTTGCGCACCGCATCCCGGACCCGGTCCAGTGGCGGTTTCTGGTAATACCGGGCCCCGATCAGCAGCCCAGGCGCCTCGCCTTGCCGCAGCCGCTCGACAATTTCTGGCACCCGGTCCGCCGAAAGGCTGGTCAGCACCACATCGTTGATCAGCGCCGCCGGTGCCTGATCGCACATGCCGATGCAGGGCGTCACATCGAGAGAGACCCCCCCGTCGTCAGAGGTCTGCCCGACCTTGATCCCCAGTTCCGCCTCGAACGCCGCGATCACCGCGTCCAGACCCGAAAACCTGTCGACGATATCGTCACACAGCCGGATGGTGATCCGGCCATTGGGAGTGTCCGACAGGAAGGAATAGAAACTTACGACCGCGTCCACGGCTACGCGGGTCAGCCCGGTGGCGCGGGCAACAACTTCCATCGCCTCGGCAGACACGAAACGGAACCGGGTCTGCACCTCTTGCAGAATGTCCAGCATGCGGTGCGGATCATCGTCGAAACGGGCGCAGATTGCCTTGATCTCAGAAGGCGTCGCTATGTCTGTCTGACTATGGACCATAGGCTGTCCCCGTTCTTGTGACTGCACAATGGGGACAGGATAATCAGGCTTTG
This sequence comes from Paracoccaceae bacterium, assembly GCA_041594355.1. Lineage (GTDB taxonomy): Bacteria > Pseudomonadota > Alphaproteobacteria > Rhodobacterales > Rhodobacteraceae > JAIUZI01. Next base: position 24,985 of record JBFHMM010000010.1, read on the forward strand.
TGACTGTCAGAATTGATTTGGCGCAAACCAAGCCCCTGGCCCGCCAAGTCTGCCAGGTTTCCGGGCAGTAACCTGCCGTTTGCGCCCTTGCCTGACTGAGTTTGTCCCAAGAATCGCGGCATTTTGGCGCTCTAGCGCGGAAACAACCGCAGAAACAGGCTTCGAGGCAGAAACCGTCCGGCGCGGAACAGCCAGGAAAACAACATCGGAAAGGCAGTCGCGAATCCGCGGCCCTCAATGGCACGCACGACCCTTTCGGCCGCCTGTTCCGGAGAGACGATGAACGGCATGTCGAAACTGTTCTTGTCGGTCAGGCGGGTGCGGATGAAACCAGGGTTGACCAGCCGCACCCGAACTCCGGTACCGCGCAGATCGGCCTGCATGTTTTCGGCCAGGTGCATCAACGCGGCCTTTGACGCGCCATACCCGATGGCCCCCGGCAGGCCTGAATACCCCGCCAGCGACCCGATCAGCACCACCGAGCCACCGTCACGCCGGGCCATGTCCGGCACCACGCGGCCCAAGACCCGCACCGCGCCCGTGAAATTGGCCTCGCACATCCGCTCCGCCAGTTCGACATTCCAGTCCTGCGCCGTCATCGGATCGTATTCCCCGACACAGTAGATCACCCCGTCGACCAGTCCCGCCCGGTTGACAGCCCGCGCCACATCGGCGCTGTCGGTGACATCCACCGGCAGCGCCGTGGCCTGCCGCAGCGATCCGGCCAGAGCCTCCAGCCGGTCGCGGCTGCGGGCCGACAGGATTAAACGCGCACCGCGTCGATCCATGTGCTGCGCCAAAGCACGGCCCAGCCCCTCGCTGGCGCCAACGATCCACCACCTTTGCCCATCGAACATGTTATGGCCCTTCGCGACGCATGGTCGCCGTCAACTCGCCGACTCGCAGCCCGAACTTGCGCAATTCGGACCGGTTCAGAATCGTGCCGTTCTCCATCAGGTACAGCCAATCTGTCACGTCCAGAACATGCCCGCCAGCCGACTCCGGCAGGCGTATCCGATAGGTCATCGACAACGTGGCGCCAGAGACCTGACCATGCGCTTGCCCGATGATATCGTCTGCGGTTGCCGTGAAATGACCGTTCTCGCCCATTGTCAGCGCCCATTCCCTTTCCTGGGTGCCGCCGTTAGTATAATTAAAGCTTTCGGACAGGATTCCGCTCGAACCGTTCCAAGTGCCCTGCATCCGCGCCACGAAACGCGACACCATGCGCCCGCGAAAATCGTGGATCATCCCTTCGGACACAATCGGCCCGTTCAGATGCACCGCCATGTCGAACGCCGGCCCGGTCGCTGCATAATGGCTGGGCTTTTGCGTCCGAAATCCGAAACCGGGGCGAAACAACAATACGGCCAATAGGACGACCAGCAGTAGAAGGGCAAGTTTCATAGGGCAAAAACCTCTCTGGGAAGGCGAAAGACAAGCGCGATGGCAATCAGTTTCAGGACACAGGGCACCACCGCATAAGCAAAGCTGAGCGACATCAGCGCCGCGCGGTCGTTCGGCGATCCGGGGGTGAACCCCGCGACCTCGAGCGCGGGCAACAGCACCACCGCCGCCACGGCAAGCGCTAGTTTTCCGGCGAGGAACCACAGTCCAAACGCCTGACCGGCCGGCAAACCGGCCCGCCGCAGCGTGGCCGAAAAAACCACCGGCAATATCACCATGTCTGCGCCCAGCGCCGCGCCAGAACCGATGCAGACCAGCGCAAAGGGTACCGCGGCGCCCGGTCCCAGCGCCGCGGCCCAGACAAAGGAGGCCACCGCCAGCACCATAGCTGGCAGCAAGACAGCGCGGACACCGAACTGATCGCTCAACCGGGCCCACAGCGGCACCGACACCCCGGCCGCGGCAAAGAATAGGATCAGAAAACCGCCGGCCTGTCCCGGCAGCATCAAACGGTCCTCGACAAAAAACAGGAACAGCGTCGACGTCATCGCCACAGGCAAGCTGTTGACCAGAGCCAGCACCAGCAACTGACCGCCGCCCGACGAAATGAGCCCGGTCAGGCTCAGCATCGAACCCTCCGGAGGGTCGGGCCGCCACAGGGGGCGGGTCGCCCAAAAGGTGCCGGCACAGACCAGCGCCAACAACATGCCGAACCCCGCGTAATGAGCTTCGGATCCAGCCAACTGAAGCAACACAACCGGCGCCAGCGCCGCTAGTACGACGCCCGCCAGCGTCCCCGCCTCGCGCACCCCTGCCAGCCGGATCAGCGCCTGCGGGTCCCGCGCAAGTGCCGTGCTCTGACTGTAGAACAGGATCGCACCCAGACTGTACCCGGTGAAAAGGATCACCAGCGTCAGTATCAGCCACAGGTCGGGACGCAGCAGCGGTGAGACGGAAAACAAGGCGAGAAAGCCCAGCCCCATCGCCGCGCAGGCCAGCCCGGCAAATCCGGACCGAAACCGCGGAAAACGGTCGACAAGGCGGCCCAGCAAGGGATCCTGGGCGAAATCCATTGCCCGAATGCAGATCAGAATCGTCCCCAGCATCGACAGGCTCAGGCCCAATTCGGTCACCGCATAACGCGGCAAATGGATGTACAATGGCAGACCAGCCGCCGCCAGCATAAACGCAAACAGACCGGCCCGCGCGTACATCATTGTCCCCTTAGACGCGGCCCCAGACGTGCGATCCGGCTTTGAGGCGACAGCCAGATGCCCAGGAATCGCTGCTGAATATTCGGCATGTTCAAAGCGCAAAGCCGGCTGCCATTCATCCACAGCGACAAATCGTCCGCGCCCTTCGAAACCGCCGTGATCGCATCACCGCGGGCCACGTCGCGGTAACAGGCCTCCAGATCGCGGCCGAGCTCGGCATGATCTGCGCGATTGCCTTCGATCCGCCGGATCTCCTGCATCGTGGCTTCCAGCAATTGTCCGCCCGAGAACCCGCGCCTGTAGGCCAGCTGCAGCGCCATCGGAGCCTGCCAGCGGAACGCCCCGCCGCCAGTCGTATAAAGCGCGGCGTCGTATATCGGCGCGCCCAGCCAGCGAATGGTCGCCTCGCCCAGTTGCACCGGGTCACGCAGACCCGTGCGTTCCAGATCGGCGCTGGCGGAAAGCGACAGGGGCCATGCCATAACCGCTGCGATCACGAACCTACGCATGGGCCAGCTCCACCTGCAACACGTTGGTCTGCCCCACCGCGAATGTCGCCGCGCACAGTTCCAGGTAATACTGCCAGTTCCGCAAGAACGCTCCGTCGTAGCCAAGGCTGGCCACTTTGGGAGCCTTGGCCATCAGCCGCTCGGCCCAGACCCGGCAGGTCCGCGCGTAGTCCTGGCCAAAGCCATGGACATCGCGCACCTGCAACCCGGCCCGCCCGGCCTGTTTCCGGATCACCCCCTCGGACAGCAGCATGCCGCCGGGAAAGGTATATTGCCGGATATAGTCAGAGCTGTTTCGGTAGATATCGAAATACCCGTCATCGACGGTGATCGCCTGAACCATCGCGCGCCCCTCGTCCGCCAGACGGTTCTTCAACGTCGCAAAGTACCCCGGCCAGTAACGTTCACCGACCGCCTCGATCATTTCGATAGAGACGATATTGTCGAATGTGCCGGTCGTATTGCGATAGTCCTGCAACCGCAGCTCGGCCCGCCCATCCAGTCGCGCGTTTGCATAGCCCAACTGGCTCGGCGAGATGGTGATACCTGTCACCCGGCGGCCCTGATCGGCGGCGCGCTCTGCAAAACCGCCCCAGCCGCAGCCGATTTCCAGCACGCTTTCGCCCGCACCAAGCCGGTCCAGCACCCGATCATATTTGCGGGTCTGGGCGCGGACAAGATCGCCGTCGCCGGGCGCAAACATCGCCGAGGAATATGTCATCCCCTGGTCCAGCCAGAGCTGGTAGAATTCGTTGCCCACATCGTAATGTGCCCGGATGTTGCGTGCCGCGCCGCGCATCGAATTGGCGCGGACCACTCGGTCGATGGCGCGAAATTTCAGCGTGCTCCAAAACCCCGGACGGGCATATGTGCCCAACGCCGCCCGGTTCTGCAGCGCCACAGTCACGAGGTTCTCGATCGAAGAGGTTTCCCACAAACCGGCGACATAGGTTTCGCCCAGCCCGATGTCGCCGCGTGCGGCAATCGAGGTAACGGCGGACCAGTCACGCAGGTGGATATCGGCCTCGGGCGCGCCCTGGCCGAAATCGTGTACCGTGCCTTCAGGCGTGGTCAGCCGAAGACGACCGGCGTTTAAATTGGCGCAGGTTTCCAGAAAATCCTGGCGCACTCGATTGGTCACGAATTGCATCAGCTCACCTCTTGTTGCGGCGGGACGGGGCGCGGACGGAACGGCGCGCCCTTGAGTTTCAGGCGCAGCGCCTGCCAGTGGATCAGGACCAGCACCCGCAACGCCCAAGCCGGACGGCGCAGGCCCGACCACAGAATGCCCGCGTTGGTCAGCGTGCGGCGGGGGCCCGCCAGCGTAGCGATCACACCTTCGTCACCGTTTTCATGCAGGATGCGGATGGCGATCCGGTCAGCGCGAACGTCGAAATTGAAGTGGTACTGGCCCTGGACCTGCTGGAACGGTGAAACATGAAAGATCTTCTCAGCAGTCAGACGGTCGCGGCCATTTATCGGCGCAAACCCCGGTTTGTGACATAGGTAGCTGTGGCGGTCGCCAAAGGTGTTGTTGACCTCGGCAATCACCGCCCGCAACGCGCCCCCCTCCATCGCCAACCAGAAACTGACCGGGTTGAATACATGGCCGAGGTAGCTTGGCTGTGTCAGCAGCAGCACCTGTGCGCCCTGCAGGCCAGCGCACGCAAAGACCTCGCGCGCCCATTTCACGCCACGCCCCTTACCGCGCGGTCCGCCATGGTTGCGGTCGTGCACGGCGCTCAGGTTGAACCGGTTGCGCGAGAATAAGGCCGGTCCGCCGCGCGCTTCGGGGTCGATCAGCACGAAGTCGACGCCATATCGGAAAGCGTGGCACACCGTACCGCGCCGGGCATGTGTGGTGATGCCGCTGATATGTTCCGGCGCTGTCATGCGGGAATGCACTCCATCTGGCGCGTCACGCGCACCGCGCTGGTAAAGCCATCCTCATGGAACCCGTGCCGCAGCCAGGCCCCCGCGAACCAAGTGTTGCGCTGCCCTTGCAGGTCGGCGACCCGGCGCTGCGCCCTCAGCGCGGCGCGATCGAAAACCGGGTGACGGAATGTGTTAACGTCATAGATTAACTCTTCCTTCACCGGGGTCGCGGGGTTCAGCGAAATGAACAGCGGGTCGCGTTCGGGGATGTTCTGTAACCTATTCATCCAATAGGTCACGCCGATCGCGGTTTCCTTGCGCTCCGACCGCGCCTTGTAGACCCAGCTGCTCCAGGCCGCCCGCCGCCGGGGCATCTGCCCCGGGTCACGATGCAGGATCACCTGGTTGTCCTGATAGCGGATATCGCCCAACGCGGACTGCTCGGCGGCAGAGGGCTGCTGCAGCATTCGCAGCGCCTGATCGGGGTGACAGGCCATGATCACCTGATCGAACCGCTCGGCGCCACACCGGGCGCTGTGGACGGTGACACCGAGCGCATCGCGCACGATGCCACGCACCGGGGTCGACACCCGCAGGTCGCAACCCAGGGTCGTCAGCCGTTGCGCCAGCCGCCTGACATATTCGATGCTGCCTCCGTCGACAGTCCACCACTGGTGCTGCTCCAGCCCCAAAAGCGAATGGTTGCGGAAGAAGCTGACCAGCGTCCGGGCCGGAAAATCACGGATGCCTTCGGTTGGCGTCGACCAGATTGCGCCGCAGATCGGCAGCAAATAATATCGCTGGAACCAGTCGCCCAACGCCAATTCGTCGACCAGATCGCCAATGGTGGCGTCATCCGTCACTGCAAATTCCTCGGCCCGCGCGTTGAACCGCAGAATGTCGCGCACCATCCGAATGAACCCCGGACGCGCCAGATTGCGCCGCTGCGCGACCAGCGCGTTCAGGCTGTACAGCGCATATTCCACGCGCCCGTCATCAACCGTGGCGCCAAAGGTCATGTCGCTTTTGGCAACCGGCACATCCAGATCGCGGAACATCGCGGTCAAATGCGGGTAGTTCACATAGTTGAACACGATGAACCCGGTATCCACCGGCTGATCGCCGCGCAATCCTGCGTTGATGGTGCGGGCGTGCCCGCCCAGTCGGCTGTCTGACTCAAAGAGTACGACCTTGTGGTGCGGCGACAACCGGTAGGCGGCAGCCAAGCCGGAAATGCCGCCACCGATGATGGCAATCCGCTGCTGGCTGTTGTGAGGGGCATCAAACGACATTGGCTCTCCATTCCTTTGAACAGGTTACGGGGAGGCAGCGGTATCGGATCACAAAATTTTTCCCGCGAGGGTCAAGCCGAAGGCAACCAGCGCCCCCGGTTTCAGCTCAAGAGATGGCGCTGGCCCGGATTTCCTCGGCAAAACTGGCAAAAAACTTGGCCAACGGTTTGTTGGCCGTTCCTTGAATCAATCGGCTGCCCGGTTGGACAATTTTACCGCCGACCTCGGCCTTGGCGGTATAGCTCAGAACCGTTTCCAGATGCGGCTGACACAGCGGCTGGCGCGCGGCCTGCACCCTGACATTCGGGTTCGGCGCCTTGTCCTCGCGTTGTTTCCCCGTGTGGAACCAATAGGCGTCGAACAAACCATCAAAGCGCCGCCATTCCTCGCCATCCGCCGCCAACAGTACCCGAAAGGCCGCGCGCGCCTCCGCCGCGTTGCTGCCCGCACCGCCGCCAACGCCTTCATGGCCGCACCGGTATCCCCCGGCCCCAACACGAACCCGTTCACCCGCAAATGCCCGACGAACCCCGCCATCCGGTGCGCCAGCCCCGCCGCAGCGATGGACCCCGCCCCGCGCGGGTAGAAATGCAGGATCAACAGCGCCAGCCCGACAACCAGAAACGCCACGAAATGCTCGACCAGATGCCGCCGCCGCCATCACAGCGATCAGCTTTCGCTTTCCCTCCGGTACCTTCGACGCGTCGCGCGTCAGCGACAGCCTGGTAAAGGCCGCCATCGGGGCAACGGCGAAGGACGCCAGACTCAGCCATCCTTTATGTGAAAACTCCAGCACGCCGGCTCCTCCCTCCCTGGCCTCCAGCGGGACGTCTATCCAGACCGCTGCTCTCACTCAACGCGCCCAACTCCTGCAGCGCCGCTCGTCGAACACCTTTACCACCCGCCAGCGGCTGCCCAGCATTTTCGCAAATCCACGCGCCGGCGAACCCGCACGCGGCCCGTCAATCCGGGATCAATTTTCGTACCGGACCCTCGAATTCTGACATAACGCTCAACTTCGTTGCGCCACGCGCCAACAAACCATTGTGCTGGCACAGCTCTTCCCGGACAGTGCGGGCATGGGAGAGGTCAGATCATGCCCCGGCTCATGCCCCGGCGGGGCGCGCGCCCGACCGCACGATTGCGGCCCGGCCAGTGCCCTCTTCCAACACGGATTTGCGCAGCGACTGATGTTCAAAGGACCCCGATAAATGACACCCTTCCAATTCAACACCACCAAATCGCTGGTCTTTGAAACCGGGGCCGCCGCCCGCCTGGCCGAGGTCGCGGGTGCGGTCCTGGGCAAGACCTGCCTGCTGGTCACCGACCCCGGGCTGCGCGCCCTCGGTCTTGCCGATGCGGCCATCGCCTCGCTTCAAGGCGCAGGCCACGAGGTGGTGATCTTCGACCAGGTCGAAGCCGACCCCTCGCGCGAAACCCTTATGACCGCAGTCGAGGCCGGACGCAGCGCCGGTGCGACCGGCGTCGTGGGCTTCGGCGGCGGCTCCTCTCTCGACGTCGCCAAGCTGGTGGCCCTCCTGCTCGGTTCAGGCGAGGATCTGGACGACGCCTGGGGCGTGGCGCGGGCCAAGGGTCCGCGCCTGCCGCTTGTTCTGGTGCCCACGACGGCGGGCACCGGGTCCGAGGTTACCCCGGTGTCGATCATCACCGTCGGTGCCGAGGAAAAACGCGGGGTGTCCTCGCCGGTCATTCTACCCGACATCGCCATTCTGGACGCAGACCTGACCGTCGGATTGCCACCGCATATCACTGCCGCCACCGGGGTCGATGCCATGGTCCACGCGATCGAGGCCTACGCTTCCAAGAGCGCCAACAACAACCCCTTGTCGAAAATGCTGGCGCGCGAAGCCTTGCGATTGCTCGGGGCGAACATCGAAACCGCCGTGTTCGACGGCCAGAACAAAGACGCGCGCGGCGCGATGCTGCTGGGCTCCATGCTGGCGGGACAGGCCTTTGCCAATTCGCCGGTCGCCGCCGTTCATGCGCTAGCCTACCCCATCGGCGGCACCTTCCACATCCCGCATGGTCTGTCCAACGCTCTGGTGCTACCGCATGTGCTGCGCTTCAATGCGCCAGAAGCCAGTGCGGTTTATGCCGAGATCGCCGCCGACGTCTTTCCGCACCTGGCGAATGTCGACGGAAGCCAGACGCGCTGCGCCGGCTTCATCGACGCGCTGGCGGATCTCTCGGCAAAACTGGGCATGCAGACCCGCCTGCGCGATGTCGAGATTCCAAAGGACGCCATCACCAAGATGGCCAGCGATGCCATGCTGCAGACCCGGCTACTGGTCAACAACCCGCGCGATGTCAGCGAAACGGATGCCTTTAACATCTACACGGCGGCCTGGTGATGGCACCCCGCCCCCCGGTCCCGACCCGCTCCGACTTTACCGCGTTCCAAACCATCCAGACCCGCTGGATGGACAACGACATGTACGGCCATATGAACAACGTGGTGCATTATTCGCTGTTTGACACGGCGGTGAACGGCTGGCTGATGGAACACGGCCTGCTCGACCCACGCACCAGCGACAGCTTTGGCCTGGTGGTCGAGACAGGGTGCAAATACCATGCCGAGATGGGCTTTCCCGATGTCATCACCGCCGGGATTCGTGTGGCCCATCTGGGCACCAGCTCAGTGCGCTACGAAATCGGCCTGTTCCGCAACGACCAATACGCCGCCTCGGCCAACGGGTTCTTCATCCACGTTTATGTCGACCGCACCAGCCGCCGCCCGGTCGCGATCAGCAATACGATGAGAAAAGCATTCGTGGACCTGATGCGCACCGGATAATGGCCCGGCCACCAAAATTGTCACCCC
>JBFHMM010000011.1:0-32848 GCA_041594355.1 Paracoccaceae bacterium
AAGCCTCTGCCGAGTGGCAGCGAATCACGGCCAGTTGTCACTTCACCCCCGCTTGCCGCGTCACGCCGCCCCATGGGTGAACGGATGTCCACCGGGCTGGCGGTTCTCAACACCATGCTTCCAATCGTCCGCGGGCAGCGTGTCGGGTTGTTCGCCGGATCCGGCGTCGGGAAATCACGATTGCTGGCGCAGCTTGCACGCGGAATGGAAGCCGACATCGTCGTGATCGCACTGATTGGCGAACGGGGCCGCGAAGTGAACGAATTTGTGCACAAGGTTCTTGGCCCCGAAGGTATGCGCCGGTCCATCGTCGTGGCGGCGACGTCGGACCAATCCGCGTTGACCCGACGCAGGTGTGCCTGGTCGGCGATGGCAGTGGCGGAATCCTTTAGAGACCGCGGTATGAATGTTCTTTACCTCGCGGATTCGGTGACACGGTTTGCCGAAGCTCATCGTGAGGTCGCGACCTTCGCTGGAGAAGTGCCCGCCCTGCGCGGGTTTCCCCCCTCTGTAACCCCGATGGTTACCGCGTTGTGTGAACGCGCGGGCCCCGGAACCGAAGGGCAAGGCGACATCACTGCCGTTTTCAGTGTGTTGGTCGCCGGATCGGACATGGATGAGCCGATAGCAGACATACTGCGTGGCGTTCTTGACGGTCACATTATTCTGAATCGTGAAATCGCCGAACGCGGCAGGTTTCCCGCAATCGACGTCGGCCGCTCGGTATCACGCAGCCTCCCCGACGCGGCAAGCGATACAGAAAACCAAATCATCTTTGAGGTCAGGAAATACCTCGGAAGTTACGAACAATCCGAAGTAATGATTCGTGCGGGCCTGTATGCCGAAGGGGCCGATCCAGTTCTCGACAAGGCGGTGCGACTGTGGCCCGAGTTTGACGCGTTTTTTGCACGTAATGAGAATGATGGAATAGGCGCCAGTTTTGACAGGCTCGGCCTAATCTTGCGTCGCGGTGCCGGCCCCGCAGACCATGCAACCAGGTAATTGAATGGCCCGCCAACGGCTCCTTAAGCCATGCATAGAAGTCGCTGAAATGGACCCGCAACACCTGGCAGATGGCCCGGATGCCGAACTCGCCACGATGCGCCCAGCCTCTCGGGACATTGCTGGGTAATGCCCTGCCGGGTAGTGAATGAAGGCGTACGTCATTGGAACCCTCGCGCGAAGTACACCGTTGCCTTTTCTTGGTGTTCAATCCCGGCATCTGTTGGATCGGGTTGAGGATGATGCTTTTTTCAGGATTTCGTTGGCCTGCCGAAGCTCCCGCACCTCGCTTTCCAGTTCATTGATCCTGACCCGCTTCTCAGATGTCACGCCTTAAAGGCGGCTTGCATCAGTTTCCACCTGCTGAACCCAACGGTGCAGCGTGTCCCGGCCCCAGCCAATCTTCGGCGCAATTGCCTTGATCGCCGCCGACTGGCTCTCATAGTTGCCTTGATTGTCAAGCACCATCCGCACGGTCCGTGCTCGTGTCTCAGGTGAATAGCGGTTCTCACTGACCTGCCACGAGATTATTCCTCCACCATCGATTAGAGTCCGATCCAACTTGAGGACGGACAATGAAGCGAACGAGATTTACGGACGAACAGATCATCGGTATCTTGGCCGAGCACGAGGCAGGCGCAAAATGCGAGGACCTGTGCCGCAAACACGGCATGTCGGAAGGCACTTTCTACAACTGGAAAGCCAAGTTCGGCGGCATGACGGTGCCGGAGGCGAAGCGGCTGAAGGCGCTCTCGATGAGAACGCGAAGCTGAAGAAACTCCTGGCCGAGCAGATGCTCGATCTGGCCGCGATGAAGGATCTGGTCGCAAAAAATGGTAGGGTCCGCCGTGAAGCGCAAAGCGGTCGCTTACCTTCAGGCCGGTCACGTTTTGTCGGAGCGGCGGGCCTGCCGGATCATCGGAACGGATCGCAAGATGGTCCGCTACCGGTCGCAGCGTGCGCATGACACGGTGCTACGTGGCAGGCTGCGCGAGTTGGCCAATGAGCGGCGTCGGTTCGGCTATCGGCGGCTCTTTGTACTCCTGCGCCGCGGGGGCGAACCATCCGGCATCAACCGGATCTATCGGCTCTACCGCGAAGAAGGCCTGACGGTGCGCAAGCGGCGGGCACGGCGCAACCCAATGCGCGCTGGTCGCTGGATTTCGTCCACGACCAATTCGCCAGAGGCCAGCACTTCCGGGTGCTCAACGTGGTCGACGATGTCACCCGGGTGTGCCTGGCGGCGATCCCGGGACCCCGTGTGGCGCGTGACCTGATGGCCCTGATCGAATGGCGCGGCAAGCCCGGGATGATCGTCAGTAACAACGGCACCCAACTGACCAGTAACGCAATCTTAACCTTCGCCGCCGCGCACCGGATCGAGTGGCACGACATCGCGCCGGGCAAGCCGATGCAGAATGGCTTCGTGGACAGCTTCAACGGGCGGATGCGGGATGAACTTCTCAACGAGACCAAGTTCCGCAACCTGGCCACTCCGCGATCCCTTCGCTCTGACACAGTGCGGCGATGTATTCTTCGCCGCGCAAGCCCGCCAGAGCGATCCTGACCTTTTCCTTGGCAGAGTAATGTTTGCGAATCTTGCGCTTGATACCCCTGACCAGCTTGTCAGCGGTGTCTTTTGAGGTTCCGGATTTCTTGTTCATCTTCGCTCCAAAATGGTTTCTATGAACTAGAAATCCTCCGTTGTTCAAAACCCCTAAATCTGTCCGGTAGGTGCTGTCGTCAGGCACCGCCGGATTACCGCCGAGCGCTCCAACTCGCCGACGCGTGACGGCGCGTGTAGAATTCACCCATCAGTCCGACCATCATCATGACGAGTCCAACCCAGAACGCATACTGCCAATTGCTGTTGAACGGGTTGTAGTTGATGAAAGTGTGGCCCCTTGCCTGGTCAATGGCATGAAACAGGGGGTTCCACGAAAACATGGGCAGCATGAAGCCAGGTAGAGAGTTGGCAAGAAACATTTTTCCCGATGCGATCATGTTGGCGCGCTGATAAATAGACATCGCGACCCCCACAAAGGTGGGAAACCAAGGTTTCAGTGCCAGAAAAATCAGGCCGACCGAAAAACCGGTAAACCATGCTAGCAACATCATGCCGAATGCAGGTATCGGCTCTTCGATATGAATTGGGACAAAAGCGACGTGGTAGATGAACAGGATGACAAAGACGGTAAGCACCTGAATATAAAGCGCGCCCAAGGCGGCCGCTGCGATAGCAACGATCGTGTTCATCGGTGCATGCTTCATCATCGGGGAGCTTGGTCCCTCTGATCCGACGACAGCCGAGACGGTCTTGATGTGGCACATGTAAAGGAAAATGCCGGACATCACGTACAGCAGGAAATCGCCTCGTACTGCCGAACTGCGCATACCCAGAACAGAGAACATCAGGTAAAAGGCCGCGACCAGAACAACAATCTGCAATATGTTCTTGGCGATGGCCACAAAGGCGTTGCTGTGCGATGCGCGCACACTGCGAACGGCGGCATGAAAGATCAGCTCGATCATTGTGAACGCGCCGCTCAATCGCGATCTGTGTACTCTGTGCCGAAACATTAATCTTTGACCCCGAGACTCTGCGCTCAAATATGCACGGAAATCTTGCCGTTCCGTTGCGACCGCAGCATAAGAGGCGGTGTACCGATTTTCAACAACTCGCAAAGCTGGAGCCCTTTTGTGAACTACCATGCTCTTATTCCTGTCATCCGTAAGCTTGCCATCGAGGCAGGCACCGAAATCATGAAGATCTATGATGCGGATGATTTCGACGTGAAGGTGAAGTCGGACGACAGCCCCGTTACCGCAGCCGACGAAGCGGCGGACGCCCTGATCTCCAAGGGGCTGCGCGCCGCCTTTCCGGATGTGATGCTGGTGACAGAAGAGCAGGCCGACAGTCACAAGTCCTCGAGCGATACGTTCCTGATCGTGGACCCATTGGACGGAACCAAGGAGTTCATCCATCGCCGCGGCGACTTCACCGTCAACATCGCGCTTGTGGAGAACGGTGTTCCGACGCGCGGCGTGGTTTATGCGCCGGCCAAGAATCGCATGTTCTTTACCCTTGCGGATGGCAGTACCGTCGAGGAAACAGGTGCCTTCGATCCAGATACGATCGGCGAAACGATACCGATCAACGTGGCAGACAGCGACAATGGTGCCCTGATGGTCGTCGCGTCCAAATCGCATCGGGACCAGGCCACAGACGATTACATCAACAAATACAGCGTCAAAGACATGAAAAGTGCGGGCTCCTCGCTGAAGTTCTGCCTTGTGGCGACCGGCGAAGCGGATCTTTATCCGCGGGTCGGCCGCACGATGGAATGGGACACCGCAGCGGGTCATGCCGTTTTGCACGGTGCCGGCGGCAAGGTGGTGCGTTTCGACGATCATACCCCGCTGACCTATGGCAAGGACGGCTACGCCAACCCGTTTTTCATCGCCTACGCCCCTGGAGTTGAGCTAAAAGAAGCCTGATGTCGGTATTGGTGGCAATCCCCGCGCGCTTTGCGTCGACCCGGTATCCGGGCAAGCCGCTGGTCCCAGTGACCGGCGCGGGGGGCGTGTCCAAGACCCTGATTCGGCGCAGCTGGGATGCTGCCCGCGCAGTTCAGGGCGTGGATCGCGTGGTGGTCGCGACCGACGATGAACGCATCCGGACCGAAGCAGAGGCGTTCGGGGCGGAAGTCGTGATGACCTCGTCCGACTGCTCCAATGGAACGGAACGTTGCGCCGAGGCGTTCGATAAACTGGGCGGTGGGTTCGATATCGTGGTGAACCTGCAGGGCGACGCGCCGCTGACACCTGCGTGGTTCGTCGAGGAACTGGTTGCAGGCCTGCGCGCAGACTCCATGGCCGAGGTTGCCACACCGGTCCTGCGTTGCGATGGTCGGGCCTTGAACGGGTTTCTCGACGATCGCAAGGCTGGCCGCGTTGGCGGGACGACCGCGGTGTTCACCCAAAACAATCACGCCATGTACTTTTCGAAAGAGGTCGTGCCGTACACCTCGGAACGCTACGAAGACGGCGATGAAACGCCAGTCTTTCATCACGTCGGCGTTTATGCCTACAGACCTTCGGCGCTGGGAACCTACCCGCATTGGGCGCCAGGTCCTTTGGAACAGCTGGAAGGTTTGGAGCAACTTCGTTTCATGGAGCACGGCCACACCGTCCTGTGTGTTGAGGTCGAAGCGCAAGGTCGCCAATTCTGGGAGTTGAACAATCCGGAGGATGTACCCAGGATCGAGGCGATGCTAGCCGAGATGGGGTTGGAATGACTTCTTCGCTGACGGTCAGTGTCGTGATCGTCAGCCGCAGGCGCCCTGATGCGTTGCGCCGTTGCCTGATGGCGGTATCGCAGATGACCTATCGTCCGTTCGAGGTCGTGGTTGTTGCTGACCCTGCCAGTTGCGCACATATGCGTGGATGGCCGCAGGCTGCTCAGGTCAGGGTCGTTCCGTATGACCATGCGAATGTCTCGGCGGCCCGCAATCGCGGGATAAGTGTGGCAACTGGTGACATCTTTGCGTTTGTCGATGACGATGCCGTGCCAGAGCCAACTTGGCTGACCTATCTGATTTCACCATTTCTTGATGCTCGGGTCATGGCTGCCGGCGGTTGGGTGCGTGGGCGCAACGGAATTTCCTGGCAATCGCAATCGCAATCGGTGGATTGCACCGGGTCGACAATGCCGTTGGAGGTGGATCCCGGTCGAGCGACCGTATTCACCGCGAGACCGGGCAAGGCGATCAAGACCGAAGGAACGAATATGGCCGTGCGTCGATCCTGTCTGGCTGCAATCGGCGGGTTTGATGAAAGGTATCGCTTTTTTTTGGACGAGACGGATTTGAACTTGCGATTGGCGGCGATGGGGGCGGCAACCGCTCTGGTCCCGCGCGCTGAAGTGCACCATGGCTACGAGGCCAGTGCCCGGCGACGTTCTGACCGGGTACCGACAGATCTGTTCGAGATTGGCGCGAGCTGGGCGGTTTTTCTGGAAACTCACTGCCCCGCATCCAGACGTGAAGCGCGGTGGACCGAGATTCAGGCGGAAGAACGCCGCCGGGCACTACGGCACATGGTTAGTGGAGCACTTGAGCCGCGGGATGTTGGGCGATTGATGCACGGGTTGCAGGCGGGTTACCAGTCAGGTTTGCTACGCGGGCCAGCCCGGCTGGCTGCTCTGCCCGAACCGAGTGCCAGGTTCCGCCCTTTCGTTTCGGGGTCAGGGACGTCCAGTGTCGTTGTCGCGGGACGGATTTGGTCTCGTAAGAAGCTGCTGCGGCAAGCGCGTCACGATGTAGCCGCCGGACACATCACCAGCCTGTTTTGCTTTTCTCCAACCGCCTTATTTCACCGTATCCAGTTCAACAATGACGGGGTCTGGCAACAATTCGGCGGTTTGTTCGGACGCAGTGAGCGCAAGCAAAAGCTGTTCCGGTTGTGGCGGTTCAAGCAAAGGGTGCAAGCGGAATCGGATCGGATCGGTGCCGTCCGCGGGATCAGATGAATTAACGTGCTGGAAAGCGCACAGCTGTAAAAAAATAGGGCCAAGTGCAGCGGTTTCCCGAGCGCAAAGCTGTTACTATTCGCATGTTGGTGCAACACTGATCGAAAGCGCCGAAAGGGTGCCTGTATTGGATTTTGAGGAAGAGGTTGATGCGCAGAAAAGTAACGAAGGCGATTTTTCCGGTTGCTGGATTGGGAACGCGGTTTTTGCCGGCGACCAAGTCGGTTCCGAAGGAGATCATGACGCTGGTCGACCGGCCGCTGGTTCAATACGCGATTGACGAGGCGCGCGCGGCGGGGATCAAGGAGTTCATCTTTGTGACGTCGCGGGGGAAATCGGCGCTTGAGGATTATTTTGATCACTCGCCGGTGCTGGAGCAGGAGCTGCGCAAGAAGGGCAAGGACAAGCTGCTGGAGACGCTGAAGGCGACCAACATGGAATCCGGCGCGATTGCCTATATCCGCCAGCACAAGGCACTGGGCCTGGGCCACGCGGTCTGGTGCGCACGGCGCCTGATCGGCAACGAGCCTTTTGCGGTGATGCTGCCCGATGACGTGATTGCCGCCGAGACGCCCTGCCTGCAGCAGATGGTCGAGGCTTATGAGGAAACGGGCGGCAACATGGTTGCCGCAATGGAAGTGCCGCCCGAGAAAGCGTCGGCCTACGGTGTCCTGGACGTGAAAGAGGACATGGGGTCGATTGTGTCGGTGCGCGGCATGGTGGAAAAGCCGAAGCAGGAGGAGGCTCCGTCGAACCTGGCGGTGATCGGGCGCTACATTCTGAACCCGTCCGTTCTGGGCAACCTGAACCGGATGAAGTCCGGTGCGGGTGGAGAGATCCAGCTGACCGACGCGATTGCCGAGGATATCGATGCTGGGCGCGACGTCTTCGGCTACCGGTTCCGCGGACAGCGGTTCGATTGCGGATCAAAGGCCGGTTTCCTGCAGGCGACGGTCGCATTCGCACTGGCCCGTGATGACCTGCGCGAGGATCTGTCCCGGTATCTGAGCGAGATCATACAGGTCGACAAGGCCGCGCAATAGCGCCAGGCGGGGGCTTTATCGTGAGCAATATCCTGGTGACAGGCGGTGCGGGCTACATTGGGTCGCATGCCTGTAAGGCGTTGAAGGCCGCGGGCTACACCCCGGTGACCTTTGACAATCTGGTGACCGGCTGGCGGGATGCGGTAAAATTCGGCCCGTTCGAGGAAGGTGAGCTGGTCGACCGGGCGCGGCTGGACGCGGTGTTCGAGCGCTACCAGCCGGCGGCGGTGATGCATTTCGCAGCACTCAGCCAGGTCGGCGAGGCGATGCGCGAACCGGGCCGTTACTGGCGCAACAACGTCGAGGGGTCGCTGACGCTGATCGAGGCGGCGGTGGCGGCGGGCTGCAAGCGGTTCGTGTTTTCCTCGACCTGCGCGACGTACGGCGACCATGACAACGTGGTGCTCGACGAGGATACAGTGCAGCTGCCGCTGAACGCCTATGGCGCCAGCAAGCGCGCGATCGAGGACATGCTGCGCGATTTCGGCGCCTCGGACGGGCTGGAATCGGTGATCTTTCGGTACTTCAACGTCGCCGGTGCCGACCCCGAGGGAGACATTGGCGAATATCATCGTCCGGAAACGCATCTGGTGCCGTTGATGCTGGATGTGATCGACGGCAAGCGCGCCGCGCTGACAGTGTTTGGCACCGATTACGACACGCCGGATGGCACGTGTATCCGCGACTATGTGCATGTTTGCGATTTGGTGGATGCGCATGTCCTGGGGCTGAAGTGGCTGCAGGAGGGCAAGGGGAGCCAGGTGTTCAATCTTGGCACCGGCAGCGGGTTCTCGGTGATGGAGGTGATCGAACAGTCGCGGGCGGTCACCAACCGCACGGTGCCCTACGAAATTGGCCCTCGTCGTGCTGGTGACGCCACCAAACTGGTCTCCGGTTCAACGCGCGCCACCCGCGATCTGGGCTGGACACCAAAGAGGTCAACTATGGCACAGATGATTGAAGACGCTTGGAGATGGCACAAAACTGGATCGTACGAGAAATAGCCCGCCACCTGCGCGTCTGCTGGATCTGACACGGCTGATCAGTCGCGCGGGACGTGTCGCGACCGGGGTGGATCGCGTTGAACTGGCCTATCTTAATTGCCTGATTCAGCGGCCCGAGCCGCTGTTTGCGGTGGTACGCACGACCCTTGGGTTTGTCCTGCTCGATCACACGGGGGTCAAGTCGGTTCAAAAACGGTTATCGGGCCAGGTCGACTGGGGATTGCCTGATCGTTTGTCCAGATTGGCCCGCAGCAAGTCTCCGGAAGTGCGGCGAGCTGAAAGCGACTTGCGCCGGTATGCGCTGGATCGCTGCCTGCCACGCGGGCTGTTCAAAATGCTGGCCCGACATCTGCCAAAGGGGTCTGCCTATCTGAATGTCGGGCATTCCAACCTGACTGATCGCATGTTTCAAGCGGCTAAACATGGGCTGAGCGGCCAGTCTTCGGTCATGATCCACGATGTCATCCCTTTGGAGTTCCCGCAATTTCAGCGGACGGGCACACCCGAAAAGTTTCGACAAATGCTCAAGCGCGTTCGCGCGCAGGCCGATTTGGTGATCTATAATACCTCCGACACCAGAGACCGGGCGGAAAGGTTCATGGCACAATGGGGGCCACCACCGAACGGGATCGTTGCCCATTTGGGCGTTAATGTCCCTGAGACCGCGCCAGAAGCCCTGCCCGCGGGGGTTATCCCGTCTGGTCCGTACTTCGTAACCTTGGGCACCATCGAGCCGCGTAAGGGACACGACATGCTGTTGGATATCTGGGACGAATTTCCCGCAGACGCTGCCGTCCCGGGCCTGCTGATCTGTGGATCGAGGGGCTGGAACAATGATTCCGTTTTCGCCAGGCTGGACGTCCTGCCCAAAGGCGGACCGGTCCGCGAGCTTCATGGTTTGGGGGATAGCACGGTTGCCGCGCTGCTGAAGGGGTCCAACGGCCTGCTTTGTCCAAGTCATACCGAAGGGTTTGGTCTTCCGGCGGCCGAAGCGGCGGCACTGGGAGTTCCAGTGGTTTGTTCTGATCTTCCAGCATTTCGCGAAGTTCTGGGGGACTATGCAGTTTACGCAGCAGAAACGGACCGTTATCAATGGCGCAACAGAATTCAAAGCCTGATCAAGGGTCGAGGAGAGCGAGAAAATGCCGACAGAGGCGCGGAATTTGTTGCGCCGACGTGGGCGGATCACTTCAATACCGTCTTAAAGTATACCTGATAAGTGCGGTACAAGCAGGCAGCGAAGGAAATAGGGGGGTAAGGCGTGGGCGTATGGCAGTCATACCGCCTGAGGATCCAGCGGAAACGCTGGCGTATTCGCGCGTTTCGAAAACGGCGCGAATTGCATCCTGTTGCGAACCGCACGTCGCAAATACGTCCCAATGATATCATCGTCTTCTGCACCCAGCGCAACGAACGGACCCGGCTGCCGTTCTTCCTGAATTACTATCGCGACATGGGTGTCGGACATTTCGTGTTTGTCGACAACGATAGCACGGATGGATCTCTGGATTATCTGTCGGGTCAACCAGATGTGTCGGTGTGGCACACGCAGGCCAGCTACAAGCGGTCGCGTTTTGGCGTCGATTGGCTGAACTGGCTGCAACGCAAATATGGCGATGGGCACTGGTGCCTGGTCGTGGATCCGGATGAATTCCTGGTTTACCCGTTCTGCGATACCCGTCCATTGCAGGCACTCACGGATTGGCTGGACGCATCGTCGATCAAGTCCTTCAGCGCGATGTTGCTGGACATGTACCCAAAGGGCAGGCTTGACGCTCAGCCCTATGAAGAAGGGCGTGACCCGATCGAGATCGCCTGCTGGTTTGACAGCGGTAACTATACGCTCAAAAAGAACATGAAGTTCGGCAATTTGTGGATTCAGGGCGGCCCGCGCAGCCGTGTATTCTTTCGTGATATGCCTGCGAAGGCTCCGGCTTTGAACAAGATTCCATTGGTGAAATGGGACAAGAAATACACTTACGTCAGTTCCACCCACATGTTGCTGCCACGCGGGCTGAATCAGGTTTACGACGAATGGGGTGGCGAAAAGGCGAGCGGTGTGCTTCTACATGCCAAGTTTTTGGATACCTTTTCTGCCAAGGCGAAAGAGGAGCTGGAACGTAAACAGCACTACTCCGCGTCCGTCGAATACCGCGCCTATGCCGAAAGTCTGAAAGATGATCCCGAGCTTTGGTGTAAATGGTCGGAAAAATACATAAACTGGCGACAGCTTGAAATCCTCGGGCTGATGTCGAAAGGAAACTGGGCGTGACGGTTGGGATTGTCATGCTGGTCCATACCGCTCTGAACCGGGCCGAGCAGGTTGCCCGGCACTGGACGGCGGCGGGTTGCCCGGTGGTCATTCATGTCGACCGGAGTGTACCGCGGCGCGTCTATAACCGCTTCAAGTCCGCCATCGCACACAACCGCATGATCCGTTTCAGCGAGCGCCATCGCTGCGAGTGGGGCACCTGGGGTATCGTGGCTGCGTCGCAATCCGCATCGGAAATGATGTTGGCGAGTTTTCCGGATGTCAGCCATGTTTACCTTGCTTCAGGCTCCTGTCTGCCGCTGCGCCCGGTACAGGAGCTGATCGACTATCTGGCGGCCCGCCCGCGCACCGATTTCATCGAAAGCGCAACAACTGCAGACGTGCCATGGACCGTTGGCGGCCTTGATAGCGAACGGTTCACCCTACGGTTTCCCTTTTCATGGAAAAAGAACCGTTATCTGTTCGATAAATACGTCGACCTGCAAAGACGGATTGGGTTCAAGCGAAAGATCCCGTCCGGATTGGTGCCGCACATGGGCAGCCAGTGGTGGTGTCTGACTCGCCAGACCCTGTCCGCCATCCTGCAAGACCCGGAGCGCGAAACCTATGACCGCTATTTCAAGAAGGTATGGATTCCGGACGAAAGTTATTACCAGACCCTGGCAAGGCTGTATTCGACCAATATCGAAAGCCGGTCGCTGACGCTAAGCAAGTTCGACTTTCAGGGTAAGCCGCATATTTTTTATGATGACCATCTTCAGCTGCTGCGAAGGTCCGATTGTTTCGTTGCGCGCAAAATCTGGCCGCGGGCCGAACGCTTGTATCAGGCATTCTTAGCCGATGGTGCCGGTGCGATGAACAAGACCGAACCGAACCCTGGCAAGATCGACCGGATTTTCGCCAAGGCAGTGGAGCGGAGAACACGCGGCCGACCTGGTTTGTACATGCAAAGCCGATACCCCAATGCCGGTTGGGAAAATGGTCTGACCTCGAACCCATATTCTGTCTTTCAGGGATTTTCAGAGCTCTTTGAGAATTTCGAGCCATGGCTGGCCAAGGTCACCGGCGCGCGGGTCCATGGCCACATCTTTGCCCCTGACAGGGTCGAATTTGCAGGCGGTCAGACACTGATTAACGGCGCGCTCTGTGACAGCGCGGCGAAGCGCGATTATGCGCCAGAAGCCTTTTTGACCAGTTTGATATGGAGTACCCGCGGTGAGCGGCAGTGTTTTCAATTCGGCCCGGGCGACAACCAGGACATCAACTGGTTCATAGCGCGCGACCCGAATGCGCAGATATCCGTGATTTCTGGCACCTGGGCGGTACCGCTTTTCCGGTCAAACCGAAACTTCGCGGATCTTCGCAAAGAGGCCGCCGAGCTGCAACGGATCGAAAGTAGTCACCTGGATGTTTTGCGATCCACACATACCAAAGCCCGGATACGGATCTGGACAATGGCCGAGTTTGTCGAGGCGCCGATGGAACCGATCCAGACCATTATTGATGAAATCGGTCCTCCCGGTCAGCGCCACCTGGCAGAAGCACCGACGATGGCCAACCTCGAAGGTTTCGGGCAGTTTTTGCAGAACCTCAAGAATCAGGGAATGCACCCCTATCTGATGGGTGATTTCCCGGTGGAACAAGGACCGGTCAAGATGCCAAAGCCCACGCGCAAACCCTATTTGGTGCGATAGAACTGAATGACCGCGCCTTTCGACTACTTCATCATGTTTGCGGAAATGCGAACTGGATCCAATTTTCTGGAAACGAACCTGAACGCGCTGGACGGTGTGACCTGCCACGGCGAAGCGTTCAATCCGCATTTTATCGGCTATCCGAACAAGTCCGAGATCCTAGGTGTGACCCAGGCCGAACGCGAGGCCGATCCGTCCCGACTGATCCGTGCGATCCGCGACCAGACAGGGGTTCTGGGCGGGTTCCGGTATTTCCACGACCATGACCCACGAGTTCTGGAACTGGCCTTGGAAGATCCGCGTTGTGCCAAGATCATCCTGACCCGCAATCCACTGGATAGCTACGTATCGTGGAAGATTGCCCAGACCACAGGTCAATGGAAACTGACGGACGTCAAACGCCGGAAAGAGGCCAAGGCACGTTTTGACCCGGACGAATTTTCCACCCACGTGGAGGCGTTGCAGGATTTTCAGGTTCTGCTGCTGAACCAGCTGCAACACAGTGGGCAAACGGCGTTCTACGTCGCTTACGAAGATTTGCAGGACCTACAGATGATGAACGGGCTGGCCAAATGGTTGGGCGTACCCGCGCGGCTGGACTCGCTGGATCAGAAGTTGAAACGGCAAAACCCCAGCCCCGTAATCTCAAAGGTGTCTAACGTTGATGAGATGATCGATTCGCTGAGCGGTCTGGACCGGTTCAACCTATCCCGGACCCCAAATTTCGAACCTCGGCGGGGCGCCGCAGTGCCCAGTTATGCGGCCTGCGCCAATGCTCCGTTGCTTTTCCTGCCAATAAATGGAGGCCCCGAGGAAAACGTCATGCGCTGGATGGCTGCCCTAGACGGTGTGGATACGAGCCGGTTGCAGACCCGGATGAATCAAAAGCAGTTGCGCAAATGGAAACGGACGCACCCCGGTCACCGCAGCTTTACCGTGTTGCGTCACCCCTTGGAGCGCGCGCACACTGTGTTCTGCAACCGAATTCTGACGACCCGGCGGGGCAGCTATCTGCAAATCCGTGAGACGCTGCGCAAACAATTCAAGCTGCCAGTGCCAAAATCGGAGCCCGACAACCGTTTTTCGCGGGCAGATCATCGTGCCGCGTTTGTTGCCTTCATGGAGTTTGTTCGCATGAACCTGGCCGGGCAAACCGGCGTCCGCGTCGATGGGGCGTGGTGCACACAAAGCCAGACGCTGGCCAGTTTTACCGATTTTGCACCACCTGATCACGTCCTGCGCGAGGATGAAGCGGCCGGACTTCTGGCCCAAATGGCCGGAGTGCTTGGCTATTCAGATCCGCCTGTATTGACCGCGGTGACCGAGGATACCCCGTATGCGCTCGCCGACATCTATGACGCCGAACTGGAATCGCTGGCGGCAGATGTGTACCAGCGTGATTATGTTATGTTTGGGTTTTCTGGATGGCGCGCCGCCTGACCGGTCAGGCGGCGAGTGATCTCGCCTCGGTCAGGATCGTGTAAAGCGTGGCGGGATCAAGGTTTGCACGCAGCTTCGAACACAACGACGGTTCCCTCAGTGTCCTTGAAACCAGCGCCAGCGCTTTGAGGTGTTCGACGCCCGCTTGCTCGGGTGCAAACAACGCGAATGCGATATCGACAGGCTGCCGGTCCACTGCCCCAAAATCGATCGGAGTTTCCAGCATGACGAATAGGCCGACCACGCGATCCAATGAGTCTAGTCTGGCGTGGGGCAGGGCGACGCCGTGGCCCACGCCAGTTGGGCCAAGGCTTTCGCGTTCCATCAATGCTTCGACCGTGGTCGATGCATCCAACCCGTAAGCGGAATGTGCAATGTCCCCGATTTCCTGGAACAAACGTTTCTTGCTCGAAGCTGCGGAAAATACCTTCACGGCCTCAGGCTTGAGGATCTTCGAAAGTTCCATCGACGCTTGCTCCGCTCTTGTGCCCACCTTGTGACACGCCGGGTGTTAATACCGTGTTTACGGATCTATCCAGCCGATGTTGCCGTCTTCGCGGCGGTACACGACATTCAACCCGTCTTTACCTTCATTCCGGAAAACCAGCACTGGCGCACCAGCCAGCTCCATCTGCATCACGGCCTCACCGACGGAGAGTGACGGAATCTTGGTTTCCATCTCGGCCACAATAATCGGCTGCAGAGATTCAGGTTCTGCGTTTTCGTGCTGTTCTTCCGACGCGAGGATATAAGAGGACGCGCCGTAGAGTTCAACCGGTTCCGCACGGTCACGATGATGGTCTTTCAGGCGCCGTTTGTAGCGCCTGAGTTGTGTTTCCATCTTGTCGCAGCACGCGTCAAAAGCGGCATAGATTTCATGGGCATGCGCTTTGGCAGTGGCGGTCAGACCGGTCGACAGGTGGACGGTTGCCTCGCACACATACTCGTGTGCGGAGCGGGAAAAGATGACATTAGCATCGGTTGGACGCTCGGCATATTTCTTGACGACTTCGTTCAGTTCTGTTTCGACGTGAGTCTGAAGGGCGGTTCCTATGTCGATCTGTTTTCCGCTGATTTGGTAACGCATGTGCTCTCCTTCACGATAGTCACCCGATAAGACCGGATCTCCGGCTGCGTTCAGTTTCGGGTGTTGGGGAATGGCGACAGTTCGGGTTGTGGCTGTCCGGGCCTTGCACCGAAGGCCGGACCTGTAACTGCATCGAACTGCACGTTTGCCATGTCTCCATTGAGGCCCCGCGCGGCCCAAGAGTCAACGTGCGGAAGCATCGAAATACTCAAAAACAAACCTGTATCAGTTTCCATATTGCCGCAGGGTCAGGAAATCCGAAAGTTATCACCCAAATAGACCCGGCGGACGTTTTCGTTTTCGACAACTTCGCTGGGCGTGCCGGACATCAGCACCTGTCCATCATGCAGGATATAGGCCCGATCCACGATTTCGAGTGTTTCGCGAACGTTATGATCGGTGATCAAAACGCCGATGCCCCGCTTTGTCAGATCGGCGACAAGGTGGCGAATATCGCCGACAGAAATCGGGTCGACTCCGGCAAACGGTTCGTCCAGCAGCAGGTACTTGGGGTCGGCGGCCAGGCAGCGCGCGATTTCGACACGACGACGTTCGCCTCCGGATAACGCAAGCGCCGGGGCGCGACGAAGGTGCTCGATCGAAAAATCCGATAGCAGTTCCTCCAAACGTTCACGGCGTTTGTGCGGATCACGGTGCGAAATATCGAGAACTGCGGAAATATTGCCTTCGACGCTGAGGCCGCGAAAAATTGACATCTCCTGCGGCAGGTAGCCGATGCCCAACCGGGCGCGCCGGTACATCGGCAGGGTTGTGACGTTCTGACCGTCGATTGTCACGGTTCCTGCCTCGGGGAACACAAGGCCCGCAACTGCATAGAATGTCGTGGTTTTCCCTGACCCATTTGGCCCCAGCAGCGCAACAACTTCGCCGCGGTCCAAGGTCATTGTGACATCCCGGATAACCAGTTTTCGGCGAAATGACTTGCGAAGCTTGGATATTCGCAAACCCGAAGATCCATCGGTGACGGTCAATTCAGGACCTGGAGACAGCCTGTTCATTGCTCAGATTTTTCCGGGTTAAGTATTGTCTTGACCCGTCCAACCATCTGCGCGGTACCCGTGATCAGATTGACAGTCATTTTGTCTGATGTCAGCGCGTTCAAACCCTGTGTCAGAAGGACGTTACCTGTCATTACGATGATGCCAGTGTCGATGGAATAGTCGGCACGGTTGGCTTCGGCTGCATCCGGACCGCTGACCAGAACAACATCGCCAGTAGCTTCCATTCTATCGATGGCACTGTTGTCCTGATTGTAGACAACCAGAACGCGTTTAGCGGACAAACGCATTTCGCCCTGACCGATCAGCACATTGCCGAGAAACTCGGCAGATCCATCTGCTTGATTGACGTCCAGTGTATCGGCGGTCACCTCAACCGGCAGGGTCGGATCAGCCTTGATTGAACCAAACGCCACATTGGTGCTCTGAGCGTTCGCATGCCCTGCCGGCACCGCCAGCAGCCCGCATAGAAAAATGGCACGCAAATTAAACACAGATTATCTTTCCGGCTGTTTCGGATCGTATACCAGCTTCACGCCGTTTTTGAAAAGCGTGTGGATGGCTCCACCTTCAATTTTTGATTCCATCATCATGCTGCCTGCCGTGAAGGTGCCGATTGGCCCGGTTCCGCTGATCTGGCCGGGACTGCGCGCCGCCAGACCGCTTAATTCCGTCTCAAGCCGTTCCGACAGGATCTCGTATCCTGTGGTCGTCGAAATCTGGACCTTGCCTATGAATGTTGCCAACTGGGCAGCGAAATCGACCATGCCGGCCTCTGATGTCAAAGTAATCCGCTGGCCCCCGGTCATGGTGACCCGTGCGAGCAGCTTTTCCGCCTCTGCCGGGCGGCCGTCCCCGCCGGGACGGGCAACAGCCGCAGTTAAAATTACTTCGTCACCGCCGGATGTGGTGCCCGAAAAGTAGGGCGCGGTCACCTGCTGGTCGCCGATCCGCGCCTTGATATCATGCTCGGCAAAGGGAATCGTTGTTGTGGTATCGACGCCTCGCGACAACAGGAACACTGTTGACAGTAACCCAAGTGCGGCAAGCGGGAGAATGACCTTGAGCAGGCGAACCGTGCGGGAATAGGAATCCACCGCGCGCCCTCTCAGCCCAGCCCGACCCGCAGGCAGTCGTGGATATGCAACAGCCCCTGCGCGGTGCGTGGTCCTTGTGGATCAACTACGAACAGGCAGGTGATCTTGCTTTTGTTCATGATAGCGACGGCTTCTTCGGCCAGCGCGTCAGGGCCGATCGTAGTTGGGTCTACTGTCATGACGTCTGCGGCGGACAGGTTTAGCAGCCCGTCCATATGGCGGCGAAGGTCACCGTCGGTGATAATGCCTGCCAGGGTGCCATCTGATTGTGCTACCCCGGCGACCCCGAACCCCTTTTGGCTGATTTCGATCAGGGTGTCGCCCATTCGGGTGGTTTTGGCCACCAAGGGCAGGGCGTCGCCGGAATGCATCAGATCGCGGACCTTGCTTAGCCGCGCGCCCAATTTTCCGCCGGGATGGAATTCCCGGAAATTCTCTGGGGTGAAGGCGCGGTGTTCCATTAGGGCGACGGCCAAAGCATCTCCGAGCGCCAGGGTCATCGTAGTCGAAGTTGTTGGAACGATCCCCGAACCACAGGCCTCCTCGGCGGGGGGTAGCACAAGCGCGACATCCGATTGTCTTAGAAGTGTGGAGTCGGGCCGGCTTGCCACCCCGATCAACGGAATCGCAAAGCGGCGGGTATAGGCGACCAGATCGGCCAGTTCCGGGGTTTCGCCCGAATTCGACAGGACCAGCGCCACGTCTCCCTGCGCCATCATGCCCAGATCACCGTGGCTGGCTTCGGCGGGGTGCACAAAATGCGCAGGTGTACCGGTGCTGGCGAAGGTCGCTGCAATCTTGCGTGCGATGTGACCCGATTTGCCCATGCCGCTGATGATGACGCGGCCCGTGGCGTTCAGCAGGGTTCCAACGGCACGGTCAAAGCTGTCGTCCAGCCCGTCGGCGAGCAGGTTCAGCGCGTTTGCCTCGACCCGGATCACCCGGCGGGCGATATCCTGAAACTGGCCGCTCATGAATGCGCAAAGATGTCAGTTTCAGGCCAACCGGCCAGATCGAGCTGCGCACGCATTGGCAGGAAATCGAAACAGGCCTGGGCCATCTCGGTACGTCCCTCGCGCGCCAGCCGCTTGTTCAGCTCGTCCCGCAACTGGTGCAGGTGCAGCACGTCGGATGCCGCATATTCCAACTGGGCCGCTGTCAGTTTTTCGGCGCCCCAATCACTCATCTGTTGTTGCTTGCTGATATCGACACCGATCAATTCCTGGGTCAGGTTTTTCAGCCCATGCCGATCCGTATAGGTACGGACGAGACGGCTGGCGATTTTGGTGCAGTAGACCGGAGCGGCCAGCGCGCCAAAGGCGTTGAACATGGCAGCGATGTCAAAGCGCCCGAAATGGAAAAGCTTGAGGATATCCGGGTTTTTCAGCATCGCGCAGAGGTTTGGCGCCTTGGTCTGGCCCTTTTCGATCTGAACTATATGGGCGTTGCCGTCACCGCCGGACATTTGGATCACACACAGACGGTCGCGATGCGGGTTCAGACCCATCGTTTCGCAGTCTATGGCCACCACGGGACCCAGGTTCAGCCCGTCGGGAAGGTCGTTCTGATACAGGTGATTTGCCACTGCGCGTTGTCCTTTGCCGCTGACTTGCGTTTGCGCCGAGATAGGCGCTTTACCCGGCAAACTCAACGGGGACCTGGACAATGCGCGGTGGCGCATGCCTGACATGTGGCGTCAGTTGCAGTCAATCCATGCCAGAATCGAGTCCAGATCAGACCCTAGGCCCTCGGCTTCGCCATCGCAGAACGTGTTTAGCGAATCGAGATTAAGCTTGTTGGCGCCGACAAGAACCGGCACATCCAGTTCCAGCGCCTTACCAATCGCGTCCCGGAATCCGCGCCCTTCGGCCTCGTGTTTTCCGAATTTGTTGACAATCAGCAGATCAGCGCCGTCGTCCAGACGGTCATTTGTCAGCGCGACGGCCTGTTCAAGCGCGTTCGGGTCTAGCCGGCAACCCCCTGCGCCCGCGCCAAGATCTTGGCTGATGCGCATAATCGGTCCGTCGGGCAGCACCTGGACATCCATATCACAATGGTGATCCTTTTCGCGTTCCGTATCGGTCTGCACCGTTCCGCACAGACGCAGCCCACGATCAGCCAAGCGGCCAGCGAGGTCGGTCAGTAGAAGATTGGTTTCGCCCCGTCCGGGGGCCAGCACATAGGCAATTTTCATTCGTTGTCTCCGAAGGGATCAAACAAGGGAAATCTCACAAGCGGGTTTGAGTGTTCACACCACGCTCACCTGACGACAAGAAGCGGACCCACAACCCGCATGGGCCAGCTCAGTCCTGGCAGAGGATTTTTCAGACGGTCGTGCCCTTGATTCGGATCGCGCAGCCAAGCGCACCTGCCAGCAATCCGACACCCATGGAGATAACCAGTTCGAGCATTTCAACGTTCGACATTTCAAACCCGGCGAAAATTAGAGTTTCGGCGAAACCGACAACCGCGCCCATGATCGATGCAAGCAGCAGGTTTCGGGTGGTCATGCCCAGCGCCAGCCCCAGAATGCCGGGAAGGCTTAGAATGTTGCCGGCAATTGTGCCCAGAAGATTCAGCATGGGATCAGTCTCCGGTAGTCTTTTGGGTGGCCTGTTTCAGGTAGCTGCGCACCGTGTCCGTTTCGGCAGAAGCTGTTTCGAGCGGCTTGGGAGCCTCCTCCATCGCGAGTTCTTCGACGACCCGCTTGTATTCGGCGAGGTACCCTTCGGGCAGACGGTGCGCGATACCCTGATGGCAATCGATGCAGGTCATGTTGTTGTCGATTGCACGCTGGTGTTCCTTGGCGGCGCGGGTCTCTTGGATGGTGAAGTCCATGTATTCGAAGTTGTGGCAGTTCCGGCATTCACGGCTGTCGGACTGCTTCATCTTTTTCCAGGTCTGGGACGCCATCTTGAGCCGGTGATCTTCGTATTTCTCTTTGGTGGCGATGGTGCCCATCAGCTCGTGATAGACGTCTTTGACCGCCATAACCTTAGCTTTGACCTTGTGGTTCCATTCCTTGGGCACGTGGCAGTCGGAACAAATTGCCCGCACGCCCGAGTGGTTGTTGTAGTGCACGGTTTCACGGTATTCGCCTAGGTTGGTTTCCATGGTATGGCACCCGGTGCAGAATTCCTCGGTGTTGGTCATCTCCATCGACCAGTGGAAACCGCCCCAGAACAGGATTCCGGCGAGAAAGCCGATAATCAGCACGAAACCGGTGCTGAGTACGGCCGTCGGGGTCCAGAACCAGTTCCAGATGCGTCGGAAAATGCCAGGGCGCGAATTGTTATCAGTCATTTTGGTATCCCTCGATTCAATCGCGGCGGGCTCAGTTGGAGGACCGGAACGTGTTGTCGACGAGTGCGGGTGCATCGGCCTGCGGCACGTGGCACTGGTTGCAGAACCAGCGGGTCCCGGCGACGCGATCCAGCTGGTTGCCGGCGCGGTCCAGGTAGTGGGTCATCGATAGAGTGGGTGCGCCGCGTTCGCCGGCGACCGTCCAGTCATGGCAACGCAGGCATTGGTTTGCCTTGAGGTCGATCTGGTATTGCTCGATCGAGTGCGGGATAAGCGGCGGCTGCTGGCGATAGTTGCGTGGGAACCGCTGTTCGTCCTGTTGAAAGACATCTTCAACCCGGTTCTGGTCGCTGATGTCACTTCCGCGCAGTGTTTGCACGGTGGTGGATTGCGCAAAAGCGATGCCAGCAGCGGTAAAAATGGCCGCGGCGGCGAAGGCGCTGATGATAGCTTGCTTTTTCATGTGGGTACTCCGTTGCTTGCTCAGGCGGCGCGGCTGGCCCTGGATGCAGGTTGAGATCTGGTCCGACCTTCCCGCCCGGGGGCGGGCGTGTCGTCGAAACGGTGGGTGAATTCGAAAACGCCCATTGCACAGACGTCGATGCAGCGCCCGCAGTTGGTGCAATCGGAGGCGAGGATAAGAGGCGTGTCTTCGCTGGTTCCGCGCAGGGCGGGGGTGATGACCTGCATTTCAGGGCAGACGGCAAAGCAATCCATGCAGTCATCGCAATCGGCGCGGCGTGCGGCGCTGACCCGTAGCAGGGATTTGGTTCCCAGAAGGCCATAGAAGGTGCCGACCGGGCAAAGGTGCCCACACCAGCCCCGGCGCGAGACAAAGAGGTCGAAAAGGAATACCGCCAGCACCCAAGCCCAGGCAAACCCCATGCCGAAAATCAACCCGCGGTGCAGCATCGAAATCGGGTTGACCAGCTCCCAGGCAATCGTGCCAGTCAGGGCCGAGACAACAAAGACCATGACCAGAACCCAGTAGCGCGTGCCGCTTTTTGGTTGCCAGCCTTTCTGCAACTCCAATTTTTCATGCAGCCAGTGAGCGCCATCGGTGACCGGATTGATCGGGCAAACCCAGGAACAATAGACCCGACCGCCGATCAGCGCATATGCAACGCCGACGATCAAAGCGCCGCTCAACGCGGTCAGTTCCGGCCAATGTCCGGCCACCAGAGATTGCACGGCGATGAACGGGTCGGTCAGCGGCAAAACACCAAGTGTCAACGAACCGCTGAGGTTACCCTTGACCCACCAGATGCCGATCCATGGCCCTATGAGGAACAGGAACAAGAAGAAGATCTGCGAAACCCGGCGGAGCAGCAGAAAG
Source organism: Paracoccaceae bacterium (assembly GCA_041594355.1). GTDB lineage: Bacteria > Pseudomonadota > Alphaproteobacteria > Rhodobacterales > Rhodobacteraceae > JAIUZI01. Next base: position 21,828 of record JBFHMM010000011.1, read on the forward strand.
CGGTGCGCGCGTAGCCAGCCGAATTTCTCGATGGCTTCCTGACCGACGGGAATTCTGGCCTTGTCGTTCATTGGCCTGTCCCCCCTGTGCCGGGCAGTTTGAAGCTAGGGCTGAAGCCGCCTTTCATGCTCGGGTCCGGTAGGGCGTCGGGCGCGTATCCGCCGGGCGCAACAAGGTTATCGGTTCCCGGTCCCGGCAAGCGGTCGGGCAGGTCAATCAGCTCATCCACCAGCGGGTTTCGGTCTTCCCATCCCAATTTGTAGTGATCGGCGGCTTCGGCGCGCGCAATGCGCATCGGCAACACCTTGATCGCGGCCTCTCCAGGCAGGACGCAGGATTTCTCGCATTTGCCGCAACCGGTGCATTTGTCGGCATGCACCGTGGGCATGAAGATCGCATGGTGGCCGGAACGGTCGTTGTGCGACAGTTCCAGTGTGATTGCCTCGTCGATGACGGGGCACACGCGATAGCAGACGTCACAGCGCAGACCCAGAGCATTCAGACAGTTTTCCTGATCAATCAGAACGGCAACGCCCATATTGGCGTCGTCGATGTTGTCCAACCCCTTGTCCAGCGCCCCGGTGGGACAGGCAGCGACGCAAGGGATGTCGTCACACATCTCGCAAGGGATATCGCGAGCGGTGAAAAACGGGGTTCCGGTAGCGGGGCCGTCCACCCCCAGCTCGGCCAATTTCAGCGTGTCGTAGGGACAATCGCGAACACACAGGCCGCAGCGGATGCAGGAGGCAAGGAAATCGTTCTCGGCTAACGCGCCGGGTGGCCGAATGGCCTGCACTGGCAGGGCGCGGGCGTCTCGGGCCAAATAGGCCAGCCCCATGCCCGCCACCGCGCAACCTGCTATGCCCCGCGCCGAGTCCTGAAGGAAACGGCGGCGGTCCATGGCCTTGGGTCTGCGGTTTGTGGCGGACATGGTCTTGTCTCTTGTCGTCACTTAGTTACGCGCGCTCAACTTTGCAGGCGCATTTCTTGAAGTCGGTCTCTTTCGAGATCGGGCAGGTTGCATCCAGCGTCAGCTTGTTGATCAGCTGTCCTTCATCGAACCACGGCACGAACACGACGCCGCGGGGCATTTTGTTGCGGCCACGGGTTTCGACGCGGGATTGCATGTCACCCCGTCGCGAGGAGATCGTGATTTCCTGCCCGCGCCGCAGGCCACGGTCCTTTGCGTCCTCGGGGTGCATGTAGACGACAGCGGTGGGAAAGGAACGGTGCAGTTCCGGAACCCGTCGCGTCATTGATCCCGAATGCCAATGCTCGAGCACACGACCCGTGACCAGCCACAGGTTGAATTCCTCGTCCGGCATTTCCGCAGGCGGTTCGTAGGGGGCAAAGATGATGTTCGCCTTGCCGTCCGGCTTGCCGTAGAATTGAACACCTTTGCCCTTCTCCACATAGGGGTCATAACCTTCGCGGAAGCGGTACAGCGTTTCCTTGCCGTCCACGACGGGCCAACGCAGACCACGCGCCTGGTGATAGGTTTCGAACGGCGCCAGGTCGTGAGCATGTCCGCGGCCAAAATTGGCGTATTCCTCGAACAGACCTTTCTGAACGTAGAACCCGAAATCTTCGGATTCGTCGTTATCAAAGCCTTCGGCGGTTTCGCTCAGCGGGAACTTGTCGACCACGCCGTTGCGGAACAGGACTTCGTACAGGGTCTTGGCGCGCAATTCGGGCTTCTGATCCAGCAGTTCGGCGGGCCAGACTTCGTCCGTGGTGAACCGTTTGGAGAATTCCATGACCTGCCAGACATCCGATTTCGCAACACCAGGTGCCTTGACCTGCTGGCGCCAGAACTGCGTCCGGCGTTCCGCGTTACCGTAGGCGCCCTCTTTCTCCACCCACATGGCGGTGGGCAGTATAAGATCGGCGGACAGGGCCGTAACTGTCGGATAGGGATCCGACACGACGATGAAGTTCTCCGGGTTGCGGTAGCCCGGATAGCCTTCTTCGTTCATGTTGGGCGCGGCCTGCATGTTGTTGGTGCACTGCACCCAGTAGGCATTCAGGTCGCCATCTTTCAGCTTGCGGTGTTGCAGCACGGCGTGAAAGCCGGGCTTCGCCGGGATCGTGCCTTTCGGAATGCCCCAGGCGGTTTCGCAGATGTCGCGGTGCTCTTCCTTCATCACCACCATATCGGCCGGCAGGCGGTGGGCAAAGGTCCCGACTTCGCGCGCGGTACCGCAGGCGGACGGCTGACCGGTCAACGAGAAGGGCGAGTTGCCGGGTTCCGAGATTTTGCCGACCAGCAGATGCACGTTGTACATTAGCGAGTTGACCCAGGATCCGCGCGTGTGCTGGTTGAACCCCATGGTCCACAGCGACATTACCTTGCGTTTGGGGTTGGCATATTCGCGAGCCAGCCTTTCCAGCTGAGCTTCGGGCACGCCCGAGATCTCCGAGACCTTTTCCAGCGTGTATTCGCTGACCGCCTCGGCGTACTCCTCAAACGTGATCGGGGTCAGTTTGCCGTGCTTGCCTTCGTGCGAGGGGTTCGCCGCGGCTTCCTCCAACGGGTTGTTGGGGCGCAGACCATAGCCAATATCGGTCGCGGTTTTGGTAATGTTCACGTGGTTCTTGACGAACTCTTCGTTCACTGCACCGGTCTGGATGATGTAATTGGCGATATAGTTCAGGATCGCGAGGTCGGTCTGCGGGGTAAAGATCATGCCGTTGTCGGCCAGTTCGAACGAACGGTGTTCGAAGGTCGACAGCACATGCACCTGGCAGCCCGGCTTGGTCAGGCGGGTGTCGGTCAAACGCGACCACAGGATCGGGTGCATCTCGGCCATGTTGGAGCCCCACAGCACAAACGTGTCTGCGTGCTCGAGGTCGTCGTAGCACCCCATCGGCTCGTCGATCCCGAAGGTCCGGATAAAGGCTGCAACAGCCGAGGCCATGCAGTGTCGCGCGTTGGGGTCGATGTTGTTGGTGCGCAGCCCGGCCTTCATGAACTTCGCTGCGGCATAGCCCTCCCAGACGGTCCACTGACCGGACCCGAACATGCCTACGCTTGTCGGTCCTTTCTTAGCAATGGCCTCCTTGAACTTGGTGGACATCACGTCAAAGGCTTCGTCCCAACTGACCGGTTCGAATTCTCCGTTCTTGTCGTAGACACCGTTGGTCTTGCGCAGCAAGGGTGTGGTCAGGCGGTCCTGACCGTACATTATCTTGGACAGGAAGTAGCCTTTGATGCAGTTCAGGCCGCGGTTCACGGGGGCCTCGGGGTCGCCTTGTGTGGCCACGACGCGGCCATCCTTGGTGCCGACGAGGACCGAACAGCCCGTTCCGCAGAACCGGCAGGCAGCCTTGTCCCAGCGGATCGACGGGGCAGACAGCTGCGCCATGGCGCCATTGGGAAGCGTGATGCCGGCGGCTGAAGCGGTCGCAGCAGCGGCCGACGCCTTGAGAAAGGAGCGGCGGGAAGTGGGAAGGGTCATGGGCTAGGTCTCCCGTTCAATGTGTGGGGTGATCGAGGTCATCCGAACTTTCGTCCAGTTCCTCGAAATGATGGTAGGTCAGTGTGACCGTCAGGACGCCGGGGATCTGGTGCATATCCATGATCTGATCCGAGGCGCGCTTTTCGTCGGTATCTTCGACTGTTACGACAATGCGACCGTCCTGGTGGGCGTGAACTTCGCCACCTTTGGTCGCGTCGATGGCCGCAATAACACTGGCGGTCAACTGGGGCATCGTGTGGACAAGACATCCGCAGATGTTCAGCATGTCTGGGCCTCCATTTGGGGTTTCATCTTGACAAGTTCGACGGCATTGATCGGACAGGACGATACGCACCCTCCGCAGCCGATACATAGATCGAGGTCGATCCGGGGTTCCGATCGACCACCGGTCTGCATCTGAAAGCGGATCGCGCCGGCATCGCAGAAATCTTGGCAGGTCCGGCAGTGAACACCGTTGCGCGACAGGCAGTTCGACTTTGCGCTGGCTTTCCAGAACCACGGTTGCCTTTCGGCTAGTGCACTTGTTTCGCAGACATCAATGCAGACGCCGCACTGGGTGCAGGCGCCGATTGTTGGGTCAATGATCGGAAAACCATCCTTGTCCATCACGATAATGGCTTCGGGACAGGCCGAGGCGCAATCGCCGCATTTTGTGCAGGCATTGACAAACAGACTGTCCGCTACGGCCCCGAATGGGCGCAGGGCACCTCGGTCCATGAAGGCGCCGCGCAGGAACGCGCGTCTGGATGTCTGGCTGGTCAAGCCGATGTCCTCCTGATCAAAGCAGCATGTTGGTCTAGCACCCACTGCGATAGGATGATCGGCGCGATGAAAACTTGATCTGGATCATTTGGTTTCGCCATTTCAGCGGAAAATTTTCGACTAAACATCCGAAGTTATGAATGCTTTTCCAGTCACGACCGATATTCAAGCAACTTAAGTATTTGAAAAAATTAACTTTGTGAGAGATCAGGGGGCTCTTTTACAGATGCCGGATACCGAAGAAATACCACCGATATCGCAAAGGGGTGCGGTTGAGCCCAATGTAAATCGAGTTGTGTGGAAAAAATTTTCACACCCAGATTGATGATTCGGTTTCGCATGTTTTCTTTTCGGGGCGCGGGCAAAGCTGACATCGGAAAACCACGACAATTTTGCTTGTTAGCTGCCTGTTAACACACGCTCTGGTATCCAGATCCTGGGTGAGAAAAGGTGGTGGAGATGGGTGCGCAGACGAATGTCGCGCCGGTCATCATCAAGCGTAAGAAGGTCGTTGGTGGCGGGGGCCACCACGGTGGCGCATGGAAAGTCGCGTATGCGGATTTCGTGACAGCCATGATGGCTTTCTTCATGCTGATGTGGCTGTTGAACGCGACAACTGAAAAGCAACGCAAAGGGTTGGCCGATTACTTTTCGCCGACGATTCCGATTAACCGGGTCTCTGGCGGCGGTGACGGCGCCTTTGGCGGTACAAACATGTTTTCCGAAGAGACAATGATCAATGACGGGACCGGTGCGACGGCGCGAAACCCGATGACCGCTCGGCAATCTCGGGGGCTGACCGGGCTTGATCAATCCGGTTTTTCCAGGGAAGAGCTCGATTCATTGTCTGCGGTCGAAGACCTCCTGCAGGGTCGAGGCGGCGAAAGTCTAGTCTCGGTTGAGGCGCGCAAACATGTTGTAACCCGTGTCACGGACGAAGGTCTGGTGATCGAGTTGTTTGCGACGGATGATGCGCCGCTGTTTGTCGAGGGAACGGACCACCCGACCGCCTTGCTCAGGGAACTTGCAAAGGCGATTGTTCAGGCGGCTGACCTGGTGATAAATGCGGTTGCTGTCGGCGGGCACATCCGCGCGCATCCGGTGGTTTTGGCCAAGAATCCAGTGTGGGACCTGTCCACGGCGCGTGCGAGCCGAACCAGAAAATTGCTGGAAGCTTCCGGACTCGATGCGCAGCGGGTTCACAGGGTGACGGGACATGCGGACCGCAAGCTTGCCGTGCGCGACCCAATGGCAAACCGAAATAGCCGGATCGAGGTCATTTTGTTGCGCAAGTCGCGCCCCTGAAATGCGGCGCGACCTGGCAACCCGCCAGAAGGTGGGCCTGCAACTTAGATAATTTTTTATCTGTTAGCGCGGCGTTAAGCCCCCGCACGCTAACTGTTGCGTCAAGTTTCCCTGAGGCAACAGAAAGGCGTGTCCATGACCATTTCCTCTTCGCTTAATGCCGGAATTGCGGGCTTGACGGCGAATGCCAGCAGGCTGGCGTCGATTTCGGACAATATCGCGAATTCATCGACCTTCGGCTATAAACGCGTCCAGACCGACTTTCATTCGATGGTCATTGCATCAAACGGAGGAACGTATTCCGCCGGGGGTGTGCGCTCCACCACCCAGCGTATTATCGATCAAAGCGGGCCGCTGGTTTCCACGTCCAACCCCACCGACCTCGCCGTGCGTGGTCGCGGGATGTTGCCTGTCACCAAGGTGTCTGAACTGAACACCGGGAATGGTGATCCGCAGATGCTGCTTACCACGACTGGATCGTTTCGAACCAATGCCGATGGCTTGCTGACAACCGAATCCGGATTGGCCCTTCTGGGTTGGCCAGCATTGCCCGATGGCACGGTTCCCAGTTTCCCCCGTGATACCTCCGACGGGTTGGAACCGGTTCAGATCAATGTAAACCAATTCTCCGGTGAACCCACGACGAGGATGTCCCTCGGTGTGAACTTGCCGGCGACCGAGACCGACAGCACATCGTTGGGTGAAGTGCAAGAATTGTCGGTTGAGTACTACGACAACCTGGGAACGTCCGAGAGTATCCGTATCGAATTTTCTCCCACTGTTCCGGCCACTGGTGCATCCAACACCTGGACCATGGTAATGCGCGACACTGCATCGGATAACGCCATCATCGGAGAGTATACGCTTACATTCGATGACAGCCGAACAGCGGGCGGTACGCTCGCCACGGTGACGACAGTGGCTGGCGGAACGTATGATCCCGTGACCGGATCCGTGATTGTAAACGTCGATGGCGGACCGATCGAAATAGATATCGGTATGATTGGCGACAACGACGGAATCACCCAGCTTTCAGACCGGTTCGCCCCGGTTTCGATCTCCAAGGATGGGCAACCGGTTGGAAACATGACGAGCGTAGAGGTTGATGCCAACGGGCTGGTGCATGCGTTCTTCGATACCGGTATCACGCGGACGATCTACAAGGTGCCGCTGGTCGATCTGCCAAACCCGAATGGAATGGTTGCGCTTGACCGGCAAACATATGCACCATCGCCGGAAAGCGGCACCTATTTCCTGTGGGATGCGGGTGAAGGGCCGACCGGTGACATCGTTTCCTACGCCCGCGAGGAATCCGCGACCGATGTGGCTGGCGAACTGACGTCGATGATTCAGACCCAACGTGCCTACTCCTCGAACGCCAAGGTCATTCAAACAGTCGATGAGATGTTGCAGGAAACCACCAACATCAAACGCTGATCCGAGCAACCGAAAGCCTGTGGCTGCCCTTTATTGACAGGAGCTTAAGTAATGGCGATCACGTCGGCATACAACAACGCGCTCAGCGGTCTGAACGCCGCCCGCCGCGCGTCAACCCTTGTGTCCGAAAACCTCGCCAATGCCTTAACGCCGGGCTTCGGCCGCCGTTCGTTGGAGTTGGGAACAAATACCGCAACCGGCGGCGTTCGTGTTTTGGGTATCGTCCGGCACGGCGACCCGGCCTTGCTGACCAATCGGCGATCGGCGGATTCGGGACAGGCCAGCGCGCAGGCTTTCGCCGCGTTCTTCAGTCGTCTGGAAACCCTGACAGGAACGGCTACCGACCCGCAAGCAATCACCGCGCGGCTTGCAGAATTTGAGACCAGCTTAATTGCGGCTGCAAGCATGCCTGGGTCGCAACAGCGCCTTGATCAGAGCGTTGCAGATGCAAAAGCTCTGATTTCCGCGATCTCGGGCACCGCTGACGGGCTGCGAGATCTACGTACCCAGGCCGACAAAAATATTGGATTGCAGGTCGATAGAACCAACGTGTTGCTGGCCGACATTCAGGAGCTCAACATCGATATCACGTCCGTCAGCAGCTCGGGCGGGAATACGAACACATTATTGGACCACCGCCAAGTGCTGATCGATGAACTGAATAAAATGATACCGGTGAATGTGCTAAATCGCGATCACGGGCAGGTAGCGCTGTATTCGCAGGGTGGAGCCATCTTGCTGGATGGCAATCCCGTCGAACTCAGTTTCTCGCCGGCCACCGAAGTCATGCCCCACATGACCCTTGAAAACGGTTTCCTGTCAGGTCTCGAGATCAACGGAGACCCCGTGCGGACCAGCGGATCCCGGAACGCGCTGATTGGCGGCTCACTCGAAGCAGAGTTTGCAATCCGGGATGATCTCTCCGTGTCGGCCCAGCAGGACCTTGATGCGTTAACGTGCGATCTGATCAAACGGTTCGATGATCCCGGGTTGGACCCGACGCTCGGCGCTGACGATGCGGGATTGTTCACGGATAGCGGGTCTGTTCTGGATAGCGCACAAGAAATCGGCGTGGCAGGGCGTCTGGAAATCAATGTACGTGTTGACCCGGACGTCGGAGGAGACAGTTGGCGCTTGCGCGCGGGTCTGGGTGCAACCGATCCGGGAGAACCGGGCGATGGGCGCCTGTTGCAGGGATACGTCGACGCGCTGGATGATGGTCGAAGTCTTGCATCGGGAAACTTTGGGGCCGGCCCGATGTCGGCGGCGGATGTTGCTTCCAGTTTTATGTCAACGATCATCCGGCAACGCTCCGGCGCCGATGAGAGCCTAAGTTTTGCGGTTACCCATCAAACGGAAATGTCCCGCATAGAATTGGAGCAGGGTGTCGATACGGATGCCGAACTGCAATCTCTGATGGCAGTGGAACAGGCCTATGCGGCAAATGCCCGTGTGATCGAAGCACTGGAGTCCATGATGGACACCATACTGAGGCTATAACATCATGAGCATGACATCTATTGGAGACCTAGCGCAAAGCCTGATGTTGCGCACCCGATCCACTCAATTGAAACAAACGATGAACAGACTGACCAATGAGCTTGCCAGCGGTCAGGTGTCGGATGTCTCCGTCAGGCTTGGCGGTGACTACTCCTACCTCTCGGACATTGATCGAAACCTGGCGCAGTTAAGTGGTTACGCACTTGCAACGACCGAGGCTACCGTATTTGCATCCGGGGTGCAGTCCGGTCTGGGGCGCCTGTATGAACGGGCATCCGATCTTGGAGCTACTCTGATTGGAATAGGGGAAGGAAGCCTGGAAACCGCACGCATGAATGCGGCTTTTCAGGCGGAAACAGCGTTGCAAGTTACGATTTCTGCACTGAATTCACAGATCGCCGGCCGTAGTTTGTTTGGCGGAATGGCAACCGATCGACCACCTTTGGCCGAGGCTGATGTTCTTTTGGACGCACTGCGATCTGCGGTTTCTGGGTTAACAACGTCTCAGGACATCTCAGAAGCGGCCGCAAACTGGTTCGATGATCCCTCTGGTTTTCGGGCGACAATTTATTCCGGATCTGATGAAGCGCTGGCTCCGTTTCGTTTGGGTGCAGGAGAGCAGGTGTCAATGACCCTCCGGGCAGATGACCCGGCATTCATCGAGACATTGAAGAATGTGGCTTTGGCCGCGCTGGCACGAGACGACTCTCTCGGACTGGACATTGCAGAGCAAAACAGCCTGATGCGCAGCTCGGGAGAAGCCCTTTTGGGGGGGAGCGCGACGCTGGGCCGGCTCAGCGCCGATCTGGGTTTTGCCGAGTCCCGGATCGAAGCAGCAGCCGCTCGCAACGCGGCGGCGAAATCTTCGCTTGAATATGCCAGAACAGAGCTTCTGGCCGCAGATCCGTATGAAACAGCGACCCGTTTGGAAGAGGTGCAGTTTCAGCTTGAAAGCCTCTACTCGGTAACGGTTCGTACATCCCGCCTGTCATTGTTGAGCTTCCTTGAATGAAACATCTGCGTGTCCTTTTGTTTTTCCTGCTGTGTCCTGTAGTGGCGCAATCAGGTGTCGTCCGACTGAAGGATCTTGTCGAGTTTGACGGAGTTCGTGGCAATGACCTGGTTGGTTACGGGCTGGTAGTGGGCCTGAACGGAACCGGCGATGGGCTGCGAAATGCCCCGTTCACCGAGGATATAATGTCCAACATCCTCGAACGATTGGGTGTAAATGTCACCGGAGAACAATTTCGCCCCAAGAATGTTGCCGCTGTTTTCGTAACCGCCAGCCTGCCGCCGTTTTCGCGCACAGGCAGTCAAATTGACGTCACCGTCTCTGCTATTGGAGATTCCAAAAGTCTGTTGGGCGGGACTTTGATCATGACGCCCTTGAATGCGGCCGACGGTCAAATCTATGCCGTGGCTCAGGGAACCATTTTGGCTGGGGGAGCGGTCGCCGAAGGGCAGGCAGCTTCGGTCACTCAGGGAGTTCCAACGTCAGGCGTTATCCCGTCGGGCGCACGCGTTGAACGCGAGATCGCTTTCGAACTTTCGGAATTGAACACGGTCCGACTCGCCCTTAGAGAGCCGGACTTCACGACTGCGGGGCGTATCGAGCAGGCAATTAACGCAACATTTGGTCGGCGGGTCGCTGCGATGCGCGACTCCGGTACAGTGGAAATTGATATTGAAGCCACCCGGATGGCATCGACGGCCCACGCGATTGGTTGGATCGAGAACATTATGGTAGAACCGGAACGCAAAGCGCGAGTGGTCGTCGATCAACGGTCGGGTACAATCGTGATGGGCAACGATGTGCGTCTGTCCAGGGTCGCGGTTTCTCAAGGCAATCTGACACTTAGGATCGAAGAGACACCGCTTGTCGTGCAGCCAAATCCTTTCGCGGATGGCGAAACTGTCGTTGTGCCGCGAACGGGGGCCGAAATCGAGGAGGAGGACGGCGTTTCTCTCGCCGAGGTTCCCGAAGGCACCTCACTATCCGAAGTCGTGGAAGGATTGAACGCCCTCGGAGTATCGCCACGCGACATGATTGACATATTGAAGAGCCTGAAGGCTGCGGGCGCTTTGCACGCTGAATTCGTTGTTCGGTAATATGTCAAAAAGAACAGACCGATCAACTGAGCTACTCCCCGATGTTTGGACAGTTTTCGGCGTGACTTAAGCTACTCTCTGCTCCTACTGATCGGGTTTGGTTCCGTCTTTTCTCAGCCAGTACACCACGGCTGGGGGTTTGAACTGCCCCGGTTTCACCGGAGGCTGGTTGATTTAAGTTACGCGGCCATGGTCTGAGTTTCCAGAGCCGCGTGGTAGTTTGCTTCGGCCTCTGCTGGTGGGATGTTTCCGATGGGTTCCAGCAGTCGGCGATGGTTGAACCAGTCGACCCATTCGAGTGTGGCGTATTCCACGGCGTCGAAGCTGCGCCAAGGGCCGCGGCGGTGGATGACCTCGGCCTTGAACAGACCGTTGATCGTTTCGGCCAGGGCATTGTCATATGAGTCGCCGACGCTGCCCACCGAGGGC
>JBFHMM010000012.1:0-31000 GCA_041594355.1 Paracoccaceae bacterium
CCGCCGGCGGCGCGCGCATCGGCGAGATCTCCGCGCTCACCGAGTATCCATTATCCTTGCCTGTGACGAGTTCGAGGTTCTTCGAAATGATCCCGGCGATCTCATCCCGGCTGTCCTCGATCGACACGAAAACGCTGACCGGGACGCGAAGAAAGACAGTCCAGAGTTCGGTGCCGCCATCCCAATTGTCGTAGCCGACCTCGTCGATCTCGATGTCTGCCTGGCTCATGGCGCGGAGAGCATCGTGTTCGCCCTTCTGGCGAAGGAGCTCCGCCACGGTGGGCAGGCTGCCTTCGATCTCGCGTCTGATGCTCAGGTATCTCATAGGCTTCGGCTCAAAGTGTTGAAAAGAAGCAGGTTGGCAGTTCCCAACCCACCCTCCATCATTTTCCGTCTTTGTTTTAGTCCACGGCGAAGCCTCGAAGAGCGGCCAGCACCGAACCAGGTAGTATGCGTTTCGGCGTTGCCTGCGCAAACCTTTGGGCAAATCGCGCAAACTTATGGGGATCGCGCATGTGTATGCGCGATCCTACAACAGATCAGAAATCCAGATTTTCAACGCTCAGCGCGTTTTTCTGGATGAATTCGCGGCGCGGCTCGACGACATCGCCCATCAGCTTGGTGAACAGATCGTCGGCTTCGACCATGTCGTCAATCTTGACCTGCAACAGCGTCCGCGCGTCGGGGTCCAGCGTGGTTTCCCACAGCTGGTCCGGGTTCATTTCACCCAGACCCTTGTAGCGTTGCAGCGACAGACCTTTTTCGCCTTCTTCCAGGATCGCCTTGAGCAGGCCGAGCGGACCATAGATCACCTGGCTTCGGTCGCGGCGGACCAAGGTGCAGGCGGTACTGTAGACCTCTTGCAAACCCTGGGTAAAGCTGCCGGTGCGGCGGGCTTCGCCCGAGCGCAGCATCGGGCCGTCCAGCGTGCGGACTTCCTCGACCCCGCGCAGAATGCGGGTCAGGCGGATGCCCTTGTCCTGGGTGATCCGGCCCTGCCAGCCGCGTTCGTATTCCTGTGCGATCAGGTCCAGTCGGGTCGCGACCTTGTTGGCGACGCCCTGCAGGTCGGATTCCACCGCGCCGGGAACAAAGGCGCCGGCAATGGCGGCCTGTTCCAGAATATGGCGCGGGTAATGGGTGGGGAAGGCATCGAGAACGCGGCGCAGCTGGCGCGCCTCGTCGACCACGCGGGCCAGATCCTGACCGACCAGCTCTTCGCCGCTGCCAAGCCGCAGGATGGCCCCTTCGATGCCCTGTTGGATCAGGTAATCATCCAGTGCCGCCTGATCCTTGAGGTAGACCTCGGACTTGCCCCGCGACACTTTGTAAAGCGGCGGCTGTGCGATATAGAGATAGCCGCCTTCGATCAGTTCGGGCATCTGCCTGTAGAAGAAGGTCAGCAGAAGGGTACGGATGTGGGCGCCATCGACGTCGGCATCGGTCATGATGACGATTTTGTGGTAGCGCAGTTTTTCGATGTTGAATTCGTCGCGCCCGATGCCGGTGCCCAACGCCATCACCAGGTTGCCGATTTCCTGGCTGGACAGCATCCGGTCGAACCGCGCGCGCTCCACATTCAGGATCTTGCCGCGCAGGGGCAGAACGGCCTGTGTCTGCCGGTCGCGCCCGGTCTGCGCCGAGCCGCCGGCGCTGTCGCCCTCGACCAGGAAGACTTCGGTCTTGGAGGGGTCTTTCTCGGAACAATCCTTGAGCTTGCCGGCGAGGTAATTCACATCCATCGCCGTTTTGCGGCGGGTCAACTCGCGGGCCTTGCGCGCGGCTTCGCGCGCCAGCGCGGCCTCGATGATCTTGCCGACAATGATCTTGGCTTCGTTCGGGTTTTCCTCGAACCATTCGGCCAGCTTTTCGTTGACCAGGCTTTCGACCGCCGGACGCACCTCGGACGACACCAGCTTGTCCTTGGTCTGGGACGAGAATTTTGGGTCCGGCACCTTGACCGACAGCACGCAGGTCAGCCCTTCGCGGGCGTCGTCGCCGGTAAAGCTGACCTTTTCCTTTTTGGCGATACCGCTGGTCTGGGCATAGTTGTTGATGGTGCGGGTCAGCGCGCCGCGAAAACCCGCCATGTGGGTGCCGCCATCGCGCTGAGGGATGTTGTTGGTAAATGGCAGCACATTTTCGTGGTAGCTGTCGTTCCACCACATCGCGACTTCGACGCCTATATCGTCGCGTTCGCCGGTGATATAGACTGGTTCCGCCATGACAGACGATTTGTGCCGGTCGAGGTATTTGACGAATTCCTTGACCCCGCCCTCGTAATAGAGGTCCGCCTTCAGCGGCTCCACCGGGCGTTCGTCGATCAGGATGATGCGTACGCCGGAGTTGAGGAACGCCAGTTCCCGCAGGCGGCGTTCCAGCGTTTCAAAGGAATAGTCGAGATTGGAAAACGTATCGGTTGAGGCCATGAAGCGGACCTCGGTTCCGGTCCGCTCACCGGCATCGCCGACGACCTTGAGGTGTTCGACCGTGTCGCCGCGTTCAAACCGGGCGACGTGCTCTTTGCCGGCACGCCAGATGCGCAGTTCCAGCCAGTCGCTGAGCGCGTTCACAACCGAAACGCCAACACCGTGCAGACCGCCTGACACCTTGTAGGAGTTGCTGTCGAATTTGCCGCCCGCGTGCAGCTGGGTCATGATGACCTCGGCCGCCGAAACGCCCTCTTCCTCGTGGATGCCCACGGGTATTCCACGGCCATTGTCCGAGACAGACACGCTGGAATCGGCGTGAATTGTCACCGTCACCGCATCGGCATGACCGGCCAGCGCCTCGTCGATGCCGTTGTCCACGACCTCGTAGACCATATGGTGCAGACCGGAGCCGTCATCGGTATCACCGATGTACATCCCGGGGCGCTTGCGGACCGCCTCCAACCCCTTGAGAACCTTGATGGAATCCGCACCGTATTCTTCGGGCGTCTGTGCGTCTTCGGACATCCGGAAATTCCTTCATTATTTTGTCATCTTATACGATTTGTTGGGGGGGGATGTCACGCCTTTGCCCAACATTTTGTGGTTTTTCGGCGGGTTCTTTCAAGCCCCGTTCCGGCCCGGCCCGGCCACCTTGGCAACCCAACCGGCGATGGTCGCGTCAGTGGCCATTTCCACCGGGGCAATGTGGCTGAACCAGGTTGGTTTGATGCCGTAAAACCCCAGAATCTGGCGCGACATCTGTTTTTGAAACGCGCGACCGTGGACAGCCCGCATGGCCCAGGCAGGCGTATCCGCCGCCATCAAGACCCGCGCCATGCGCCCGGCCAGACGCGGCCGGGAAAGACCCGTGCGTTTATGGCGCGGATCAAAGCTGTTGCCTGGCAGAAAAGCGCGGTCGAACAGCCCCTTCAGCCGCGCCGGCATCCCGCCCCACCACAACGGCGCGGTCAGCACCAGGTGGTCCGACCATGCGACATCCAGCATCAGCGCACTCCGGTCAGGCTCCAATGGATCCTTGGCGCCACAACCGAAAGCGGCGAAGTCATCGTTGAAGGTCAAGTCGTGCAAGTCGTGGCGGCGCGGGTCATGTCCCGCCGCCTGCCCGGCCCGGCGTAAATGACCCATGTTGAACCCTGTTTAGCCCCGCAGCCTGAAGACACGCGCCAAGCTGATCGACTTCGGCCGCACCATCGTCGGCCAGTCCGGCCTGGGTGCACGGCGGGTCGAACACGTGGTTGCCCGCGCCGGCATCGCCAAGGGAACTTTCTTTGCCCATTTCACCGACAAAGACGGGTTGCTGGTGCAATTGATCGCGGAGCGGCTGAACGCCGCGCTGGACCGGATGGAGGCATTGCCACCACCGGGATCTGCCGATGCGATGCCGGCGGCGCTGGACCCTTTGCTGGGCACCTTGACGGACGCCCGCATCGTCTTTGACATCGCCATGCGATTTTCCGGCGGCAAGGGACCGGAGGAAGGAATGCAGGCCTTTGCCGCGCAAACTGTGCCGCTGCGGTTTTGCGAAGTCACCAGCGCCAACCCGGCAGAGCGGCTCGGGCCATTTCTGCGGGCCTGTCTGGAGGTCAGGTAAAGGGGATGATCAGCCCCACCGCGATCAGCAAGGCACCAGCAACCCGGTTGGTTCGGCGCACTGCGACGGGTGACCCGAGAACCACGCGCATCCGGTCAATCATCCAGGCCAGCGCCAGATTGCCAACCAGCGGAACCAGCTGGGACACTGCAACGATCGCGGCAATGTCCCAGCCGTTTAATGCGGTCAGGTCGAAGAACCCCGGCAGCAGCCCCATGTAGAACAGGATCGCCTTGGGGTTGGACAGGATCACCACCACACCGGCCGCGAAACCCGCCCACATTCCGGGCCGTGTCAGGCGGCTGTCAGCGGTGATGCTCCGGTCGGCGTTGCGGATGGTCAGCACGCCGAGCGTGACAAACATCGCCACGGCCAAGCCTTTCAGCACCAGTGCGGCCTGATCGAAAGACGCCGCCACCCAGCTGACCCCGAGGATCGCCAGCAGCGGCCAGAGCATGTCGCCCACCACCACGCCCAGCGCCAATGGCGAGGCGGCGCGAAATCCCCCCGACAGCGACCGCGCCACCAGCGCCATCCAGACCGGGCCCGGCGTCAGGAACAGCACCATAACCGCGCCCGCATAAAGCGCCAGATCCCACAGCGACAGCGTCATGTCATGGTCACGCTGGAGACGCCCCCGACTTCGGCGACCTCCAGTGTCTGGACCCGCTCGCCCAGTTCCTCGAACAGCTCCGGCCCGGTGCCCGTCATCCAGGCCTGTGACCCGATCGCGCAGATCTCGTCATACAATGCGGCGCGGCGGTTCGCGTCCAGATGCGCCGCGACCTCGTCCAGCAACAGGACCGGCGCCGCCCCGATCTGCTCCGACAGGGCGCGGGCGTTGGCCAGGATCAGCGAGACGAGCAATGCCTTCTGCTCTCCCGTCGAACAATTCTGCGCCGGCACGCCCTTGGCCGCATATACGCCATAGAGATCAGTGCGATGCGGCCCGACCAAAGCCCGCCCGGCGGCCAGATCGCGAAACCGGCTCTCGGACAGGGCCGCGCGCAGATCCTCTTCGCTGCCCGGCATCTCGCCCTCGGACTGCTGCAGCTCCAGTTCAGCCGTGGGAAAGGTGGTTTCGGCGCGCGCCTGCGCCGCCGAGAGGTATTCCAGCGCGGCCACCCGGCCTTCATGGATCCGATAGCCCGCCCGCGCCATCTGCGCCTCCAACGCGCCGTACCAGGCCGGGTCGCGCACCTGGTCCCTGAGAAGTCGGTTCCGCTCGCGCATCGCCTTGTCATAAGTCAACGCCGCATCGGCGTGATCGGGATCGAAACTCAGCGCAATCCGATCGAGAAACCGCCGCCGCCCGTCCGCGCCTTCGATCCACAGCCGGTCCATCGCCGGGATCAGCCATAACACGCGGGCGATCCGACCCAGCGCCACCTGGCTGGCCATCTTGCCGTCAATACGGACCTGCCGCGCGGCACCGCCTTCGGACCAGGTCTCCACCTCGTGTACCCGGCCCGGCGATTGCAGATCCCCGCGCAACTTCCAGCCCAGCGCCTCGGGCCTGCGGGCAATGTCCGCCGCACTGGCCCGCCGCAGCCCGCGCCCCGGCGAGAACAGAGAGACCGCCTCAAGAATGTTCGTCTTTCCCGCCCCGTTCGGCCCGTGGATAGCCACCGGGCGACCGTCAAGCGACAGCTTTGCCCCGATATGCGAACGGAAGTGCGACAGGCTCAGCTGAGTCAGGGCAAGTTTCATGGCAAGGGGTATCCGTTTTCTTGCAAAGAAAACGGCCCGGAATTTTTGAAAAATTCCGGCGCCACCTATACCCGCATCGGCATGACAACATAGACCGCGCTTTGGTCGTTGCCTTCGCGCATCAGCGTCGGGTCGCCCGCCGAATTGAACATGAACACCGCGTTCTCGCGGTCCACCTGGCTGGCGATCTCCAGCAAGTACTTGGCGTTGAAGCCGATTTCCAGCCGCTCATCACCATAGGCCACTGCCAGCTCTTCCTCTGCGGCCCCGCTGTCGGGCGCATTGACCGACAGAACCAGCTTGTCTTCGCCCAACTGCAGCTTGACCGCGCGTGACCGTTCCGAGCTGACCGTCGCCACCCGGTCGACCGCCTGCGCGAATTCCGCGGCATCGACCTCCAGCCGCCGGGTGTTGCCCTGCGGAATCACCCGCGTGTAATCCGGGAACGTGCCGTCAATCACCTTCGATGTAAGAGTAATGTCCGGGGTGGCAAACCGCACCTTGGTTTCGCTCACCGACACCGCAATCGCCATCTCGTCGTCATCCAGAAGCTTGCGCAACTCACCTACCGTTTTGCGGGGTACGATCACACCGGGCATGTCGGCGGCACCCTCGGGCAGATCCGCGTCGATCCGCGCCAACCGGTGACCATCGGTTGCAACGCAGCGCAGCACCTTGCCGCCATCCGCATCCGACACATGCATATAGACGCCGTTCAGGTAATATCGGGTCTCTTCGGTGGAAATCGCGAACTTCGACTTGTCGAACAGCCGCCGCAGCATCGCCGCGGGCGCGGAGAAATTCGACTGGTACTCGGACGAGGCCATGACCGGAAAATCCTCGCGCGGCAGCGTCGCCAGCGAGAAATTCGACCGGCCCGCTTCGACGGTCAACCGGCCCGACGCACTGTCCGCATTCAGCGTGACCAGGGCTCCATCGGGCAGTTTCCGGACAATCTCATGCAGTGTAGTCGCCGAAACCGTGGTCGCGCCCGCGCGCTCTACCTGAGCGACCGCCTTGTCGACGACCTCAATGTCCAGATCTGTGGCGCGGAACTGGACGCTGTCCCCTTCGGCCTCGATCAGCACATTGGCAAGGATCGGTATGGTATTGCGACGTTCCACAACCGACTGCGCCTGAGACACTGCTTTCAAAAGCGTGCCGCGTTCCATGCTGATCTTCATGTCCCTACATCCTCCGCATGAGCCGGGATGGGCAACCTAGCGGATTGCCCAAGCGACACAAGTTTTTTTAGAGTTGTCTGATGTTAGGGCAGGAGCGTCAAGAGGCCACCCTCGCCGAAACACCCGGTCTCGCCCCCCGACCGGGTCCGCGCGCCTCGATTCGTGCAGATTCACTCGGGTTTCAGCGTGCACGAGCTCTGGTCGCCCTTTCATCTCTTTGCAAATACTCCGGGGAGCGCGAGGGGCTGGCCCCTCGCCCACAGCCGGTCAGCGTCACGCCTCCAGTGCGCGCCGCAGCATCTCGACATCCTCGGCAATCTGCCCGTCGGTCGTCTTGAGCTCTTCGATCCGCTTGACCCCGTGCATGACCGTGGTGTGATCGCGCCCACCAAACCTGCGACCGATCTCCGGGAGAGACCGGCTCGTCAGTTGTTTGCACAGGTACATCGCCACCTGCCGGGGCCGCGCATAGGACCGCAGGCGTTTGGGTCCGATGATGTCGGACAGACGAATATTGTAGTATTCCGACACCTTCCGCTGGATTTCCTCGACCGTGATCTTGCGCTCCGATGCGCGCAGCACATCGGCCAGGCAATCCTGCGTCAGCTCCATGTCGATCTCACGGCCGACCAGCGAGGCAAAAGCAAAGAGCCGCGTCAGCGCCCCTTCGAGCACACGCACATTGGTCGAGATGCGGTGGGTCAGGAATTCCAGCACGCCGCCTGAAATTTCCAGATCGGGATAGGTCGTGCGGTACTGCTGCACCTTGCTCTGCAGGATACCCAGGCGCAGTTCGTAGTCGGTCGGGTGCAGATCCACCACCAGACCGCATTGCAGCCGCGATTTCACCCGCTCTTCGAGATCCTTGATCTCGCCCGGCGCCCGGTCGGCCGAAATGATGATCTGCTTGTTCTGATCGACCAGCGCGTTGAAGGTATGGAAAAATTCCTCTTGCGTGCTGTCCTTGCCGGCGATGAACTGCACGTCATCCACCATCAGCACGTCAACCGAGCGGAACAGGTGTTTGAAATCCATCATCTTGCGTTCACGCAACGCCTGCACGAAGCGATACATGAACTGTTCCGCCGACAGGTAGAGCACGTTCAACTCCGGCTTCTGCGCCCGCAGTTCCCAGGCGATGGCATGCATCAGGTGGGTCTTACCCAGCCCCACCCCGCCATAGAGCACCAGCGGATTGAAGGTCACCGGCCCACCCTCGCTGACGCGGCGCGCGGCGGCATGGGCCAGTTCGTTTGGCTTGCCCACAACAAAGCTGTCAAAGGTGAAACGCGGGTCCAGCGGGGCCGCCTGCAGCGTATCGGACGCGGATGCAGCGGCGTCCCGAGCCGATGGCTGGTCGCTGGCGGGACGGTTCTCGGACGCGTGAGCGGCGGTGCGCGGTGTGGCAGAAGACTTTCCAGAGGACGTGGCCGAGGAGGGGCGCGCCGGAGAATTGGCCGCGACCTTGAACGCCACCCGCTGCACAGACTCGCCAGAAGTGTTCAGCTCATGCAGGATCAGGTCGGCGAAATTCTGACCGACGTAATTACCCATGAAATTCGTGGGCACGTTGAACACCGCCACACCATCCTGCAGGTGCTCGAATTCCAGCGGTTCGATCCACGTGGTGTAATTATTTTGCCCAACAGTCTTCAGCAGCCGTTTCCGGAGCAGTCCCCACTTCTCTTGTGTCATCCAGCGCCTCACGCATCCCATAGTGTCGGCCTTTCGGCCTGTTCATGTTTTTGACCGGGGCTCCCCGGCAGGATTCACGTCGCAGCACGACTGTACGACAGCCGCAAGAGCGGTGACGGCCGTCCATCCGGACGACACAACAGATCATTGTCCGGAAAACGAGATCCGCGATCCCCAGCGGTCGGTTAACCGGTGCAATACCGTTGTACACTCATGTAATGACAGGGCCGCACACCGGAGCGATACCGGTACACAGCGCGTTGACAAAACCGGCGGCAGCCAGTTTCATCGACGTTAACCCGGCGCCATCCTGACTTGTTCAGTCCGGTCCGGAGCAGCCTGTCCCCCCAAGCGAGTGAATCGCTGCAACAGGGATAGCAACTTCGCCTGCGAACCGGCAATCAAACTATGATGTTGACTCAGCCTTTGGGCGCAAAGAATCTCTCGCAACCGCAGAATGTCTGCGCCTGCGTCAAACACGCAAAAAGGGCGCTGCCCGAGGCAACGCCCTTTCACAAAAAGATTTTCCGTCAGCCGGAAAGCTGTCAGCCCAGCGCTTTGACGCGCGAAGACAGACGGGACATTTTCCGGGCAGCTGTGTTCTTGTGGAACACACCTTTGGTGACGCCGCGCATCAGTTCGGGCTGAGCCGCGCGCAGGGCCGCGGCTGCCGCGTCCTTGTCACCGGATTCGATTGCTTCTTCGACGTTACGCAGGAAGGTGCGGATACGCGAACGACGGGCTTTGTTGACGGCGAAACGCTTTTCGTTCTGACGTGCGCGTTTCTTGGACTGGGGCGAATTCGCCATTTCGTAGGTACCTCGGATCGGGTTTGTGTCGTTTTGTACACGTACCAAAGCCCGGATCCGAGTCCAGTCACCAAAGTGATTCTAGCCAGAGCGGGCCGCACGCGCATGTATGACGGAGCTCTCTAAACAAGTTGGCAGGTTTTGCCAACCGGAAACTTTCCCGGCGCGGACATGCGCCTCCGGTGCTGACCGGTTCAGCCCGCAGGGCACCAATCCCGCAACAAGGGAAGACCACGCTCCTTCCCGCAGATCACCGAACAGGCCGATCCGATCATTTCGACCCGCAGAAGTCATTGGAGCAACAAGCGGCGAATGTCATTTTTGAGTCCACAGCGGTCGATGCAGCGCGTTGTTCGAATGACGGCTGAGCGATTTGAAGCGGTCATTGCAGCGCATTTTACAATACGATGGCTGCATCGCTGCTTGCGGCGCAGGACAGCGGCGAATTTCTGGCGAAGGACGTCATAACTACCTATTATAGGTAATATCAAGAGTGCAGGCTTCTACAGCGTCCGGCCTTTTCCCGGAATCATATCATGACACGAATATCCCGTGAACGCCGAAGGCGTGGCAGGGTGTTCGTGTCTCAAGTTTAAGGCCGGGCGCTTGAGGTCTTTGATCCCACGGTTTGAGGGTGCGATCCTTTCGTTGGAATGGAAGGAAGCACTTTGGGGCAAGTGCGTCACGGCAGCACCACGACCATGCAGGCCGTCAGAGCTGCAATACAGTGATCGCAAGCTTGGCTCGCGCGGCTGAGCCGGGAGCGACATCAATCCCCCGGCGGTCGCGAAGTTTGGCGCAAGCGGTCGACAGTCGAGGATCTGAAACCGGGCCGAAGGAGCCGCGTTCGACGGTCCTCACGGAAACGGAGGAGGTCATGAGCGTCGCCTTCCGACGTCATACGCTGCGACCACGGGATGATTGCCTCTATGCCGTTACAGCCTTCGGTCCCGCACCTCACGCGCCCGGCGTTGCACCGCTGCCTGCGACGGCATGGGATCCCTCGCTTGCCGGACGTTGGTGGCGAGACGCCGAGGCGGCAGAAGTTCAAACGCTACCCGATCGGGTTCTGCCGCATTGATATCGCCGAGGTGCAGAGCGCCGAGGAACCGCAACATGATCCTTTCCCGACCGATGCGCTTCGACATGATCTGAGAGGCGAACGGCATCGAGTACCGTCTGACCAAGCCGAACCATCCGTGGAGTGAGGAGGGCCAGGCAATGGTCCGGGGGCTATTGCCCCGACGAACGGCCAGGTCGAGAGGAGGAACCGCACCATCAAGGACGCGACGAGCAAACGATACCACTCCGACAGCCACGATCAGCCGCGAACCGACCCCACGGGCGTCATGGCAGCCCACAACTTCGCCCGGCGCCTCAAGACACTCGGCGGCCTCACGCCATACGAATACATCCGCAAGGTCTGGACCTCAGAGCCAGATCGCTTCATCCTCAACCCGATCCAACAGATGCCGGGACTGAACACCCTGGCGGTGGCGGATACAAGTCTAGCGGCACATCAGTCCGAGCCCAGGAGGGTTGGCTCTACCTCGCCGTGATCCTTGATCTGCATTCGAGGCGCAAAAGCGTCTGATGGTCAGGAACCGGCACTACGCCCGCTTCTCCGAAATCTGCGTCACGCCCAGCACGTCCAGCACCTTGGCCTCGATCTGTTCGGCGTTCATACCCGCCACGGCGTACATGTCCGCCGGGCTGGCCTGGTCGATGAAGATGTCGGGCAGCACCATCGAGCGGAACTTCAGACCCGCATCGAACACGCCTTCCTCGGCCAGGAGCTGCGCCACATGGCTGCCGAACCCGCCCACGGCGCCTTCCTCGATGGTGATCAGCGCCGCGTGGTCGCGCGCCAGCGACAGGATCAGGTCGCGGTCCAGCGGCTTGGCGAACCGGGCATCGGCAACCGTCGGCGTGATGCCGCGTGCCGTCAGCGCGTCGGCGGCTTTCTCCACCTCCGCCAGCCTTGTGCCAAATGAGAGAAGCGCCACGCCCTTGCCGTCCCGGATCATTCGACCCTTGCCGATCTCCAGCACCTCGCCGGTCTCCGGCAGGTCCACGCCCACCCCCTCGCCGCGCGGATAGCGAAAGGCGATGGGTCCCTCGTCATGGACGGCAGCAGTGGCGATCATGTGTTTCAGCTCCGCCTCGTCGGCGGCGGCCATCACCACCATGCCCGGCAGGTTGGCCAGGTAGGCCACGTCGAACGACCCCGCATGGGTCGCCCCGTCGGCACCCACCAGCCCGGCGCGGTCGATGGCAAAGCGCACCGGCAGCCGCTGGATCGCCACATCATGCACCACCTGGTCATAGCCGCGCTGCAGAAATGTCGAATACATCGCGCAAAACGGCTTCAGCCCGCCCGCTGCCAGTGCGGCGGAAAAGGTCACGCCGTGCTGTTCGGCTATGGCCACGTCGAAACAGCGCGACGGGAACCGTTCGGCAAAGAGGTTCAGCCCGGTGCCGTCCGGCATCGCCGCCGTCACCGCGACGATTTTGTCATCCTTGGCCGCCAGTTCAGTCAGCGTCTTGCCAAAGACCGAAGTGTAGGAGGGCGCATTCGACGGCGTTTTCTTCTGCTCGCCGGTGACCACGTCGAATTTCGCCGTCGCGTGCCCCCCGTCGCGCGCCTTTTCCGCCGGGGCATAGCCCTTGCCCTTCTTGGTCAGCACGTGAATCAGGATCGGTCCTGTGGCGCGTGCCTTGACGGTGCGCAGCACCGGCAACAGCTGGTTCAGATCGTGGCCGTCGATCGGGCCGACGTAAGAGAACCCCAGTTCTTCGAACAGGGTGCCGCCCACGGCCATGCCCTTGAGCATTTCCTTGGCCCGCTTGGCGCCTTCGCGGAACGGTTCGGGCAGCATCGACACCGCCCCCTTGGCCGCCGCCTTCAACTCCTGGAACGGTTCCTCGGCATAGATCCGCGACAGATAGGACGACAGCGCGCCGACGGGCGGGGCGATGGACATCTCGTTGTCGTTCAGGATCACAATCAGCCGTTTTTTCAGATGACCGGCGTTGTTCATCGCCTCAAACGCCATGCCAGCGCTCATCGACCCGTCGCCGATCACTGCGATGGCGTCGCCGAGCCCCTCGGGTGTGACCCCGCCCAGATCGCGCGCCACGGCAAAGCCCAACGCGGCCGAGATCGAGGTGGAGCTATGCGCCGCGCCGAACGGGTCATAGGGCGACTCGCTGCGTTTGGTGAACCCCGACAACCCGTCTTTCATCCGCAGCGTGCGAATGCGGTCGCGGCGTTCGGTCAGGATCTTGTGCGGGTAACACTGGTGACCGACATCCCAGATCACCTTGTCGCGCGGCGTGTCAAAAACCGCGTGCAGCGCCACGGTCAGCTCCACCACGCCAAGCCCGGCACCCAGGTGGCCGCCGGTGACGGAAACCGCCGAAATCGTTTCGGCGCGCAGTTCCTTGGCCAGCTGCGCCAGTTGCCCGTCGGACAGGTGTTTCATGTCGGCGGGGCGATGGACCTGGTCCAGCAACGGTGTATTCGGTCGGTCTGGCATCTGTGCCTCCCTCGGGGCTAAGGGCTCAGCTTTCGCGCGCAATAACGAAGCGCGCGGCCTCCCGCAAGCACTGCGCCGCCGCGCCATAAGGTGCCAGTGCGGCGCGGGCGTCCTCGACAAGGGCAGCAGCCCGGGATTTCGCGCCCTCCAGGCCCAGCAGCGAGACAAAGGTCGCCTTGCCCGCCTCGGCATCCTTGCGCAAACGCTTGCCCGCCTTGGCGGCGTCGCCCTCCTCATCCAAGATGTCGTCGGCGATCTGAAAAGCAAGGCCAAGCGCCTGCGCATATTGGCGCATCGGGGCCGGATCGGCCTGCGCCAGACGCGCCCCGGCGCAGGCGGACCATTCGAACAAGGCCCCGGTCTTGCCGTCTTGCAGCGCGGTGATCTGATCCAGCGTCAGCGGCTGGTCCGCTGTCTCGGCGGCGATGTCCAGCGCCTGGCCCATCACCATGCCCCGCGCGCCGCTGGCGCGCGCCAGCGACAGGGACAGATCCGCGCGCACCGCCCCGCACCCGCACTCGGGATGGGTGGCCAGCTCGAACGCCAGCGCCTGCAGCGCGTCACCGGCCAGCACGGCGGTGGCCTCGTCCCATTTCACATGCACCGTCGGGCGGCCGCGGCGCAGGTCGTCGTCGTCCATGCAGGGCAGGTCGTCATGCACGAGGCTATAGGCATGCAACGCCTCGATGGCGGTGGCGGGCCAGATCGCACGGACGTCCGCTATCCCGTGCAGACGCGCGCTTTCCAGTACCAGAAACCCGCGCAGCCGCTTGCCGCCCGCCGTGGCATAGCGCATGGCCTGCGCCACCGGCAGATCAGCGAAATCGTCCAGAACAGTGTCGAAATGCGCCTGAATCGACGCGGCGTCCTGCGCCAGCCGTTCGCGGAACATTTACAATCCTTCGACGGGGGTGGTTCCGGTCGGGTTGCCGTCCCTGTCCAGCGTGATCGCGGCGACCTTTTCCTCGGCGCGCTTCAGCTCGTCCTCGCAGCGTTTCTTGAGCGCCGCGCCGCGTTCATAGAGGGTGATCGACGCGTCCAGCGCCACGTCGCCGCGTTCCAGCTGGTCGACCACCGCCTCCAGCTCCTTCATCGCCTGTTCAAAGCTCATCTGGTCAACAGGAGTGTCCGTCATGTCGCGGCCCTTATCAGTTCTTGCACATGTGCCCGCGCGCTGGCGGCCAACGCGTTGAGATCATACCCGCCTTCCAAAGTCGAGACCACGCGGCCCTGACAGACCTCGGCGGCAATGGCGCAAAGCTCGGAGGTGATCCAGGCGAAATCGTCGGTTTCCCAGTTCAGCTGCGCCAGCGGGTCGTCCATATGGGCGTCGAACCCGGCCGAGATGATGATCAGCTCGGGGCGGAAACTGCGCAGCCGGGGAAATGCCTGATTGCGCCACGCGGCCCGCATCTCGATCCCGCCGGTGTCGGGGGCCAGCGGGATATTCAGCACATTGCCGTGCGCGCCCGTCTCGTCCGCGCGCCCGCTGCCGGGCCAGAGCGGCATCTGCTGGCTGGTGATCACCAGCGCGCGGCGCTCGTCCCACAGGATGTCCTGGGTGCCATTGCCGTGGTGCACGTCGAAATCCACCACTGCCACGCGGGACAACCCGTGGTGATCCAGCGCGTGTTCCGCCGCCAGCGCCGCGTTGCCGAACAGGCAAAAACCCATCGAGGTGTCCGTTTCCGCGTGGTGGCCGGGCGGGCGCACGGCGCAAAAAGCATTGCCGACCTCGCCACCCAGCACCATGTCCACCGCCCGCACGCAGGCCCCGGCGGCGCGGAACGCGGCAGAGAGCGATCCGGGCGACAGGAAGGTATCGGCGTCGATCTGGTGAAAGCCATCGGCCGGCGCGACGCGGCGCAGGTCGGCGAGATAGCTGGCGGGATGGATGCGCAGGATGTCGTCCTCTGCGGCCAGCGGCGCGGTAACACGGGTCAGGTCCAGCGGTTCCAGCGCGTGCAGCACATGGTCCAGCCGCGCCACCCGTTCGGGGTGGCCGTCGGGGGTGACATGGGTCAGGCAATCGGCGTGGGTGATCAGGGCGGTTGTCATGTCCCGCACGCTAGCAACGCACCGCCCGCGCGGCAACCGGTTGCGATTGGGCTTGACCCAAGTCCCTGTCAGCGCACCATTGGGGCAACAGACCGGAGGTGCCTCATGCCCGTTTCCCGCCGTGCTTTCCTTGCCAGCGCCGCCAGCCTGCCTTTGGCGGCCCGCGCGGTGTCCGCCAGCGAACCCGCCGTGACCGTGACCGCCGCGCCGGCGCGGTTGCAGATCGCGCCGCCGGACTATCCCGCCACCGATGTCTGGGCCTATGACGCGCAGGTGCCGGGGCGGATGCTGCGCTACCGGCAGGGGGACGAGGTGCAGCTGCGGCTGGTCAACGGCCTGGACCAGCCGACCACGATCCACTGGCACGGGCTGCGCCTGCCCAACGCGATGGACGGGGTGCCGGGCATGACGCAGGCCGCCGTCGCCCCCGGCGACAGCTTTGCATACCGGTTCACGGCGCGCGATGCCGGCACCTTCTGGTACCATCCGCACGCCAATTCCACCGAACAGATCTCGCGCGGGCTGGCCGGGGTGCTGGTAGTGGACGACGTCGAAGGCCCGGACGTCGATGCCGACGAGGTCATCGTTCTGGATGACTGGCGGATGACGCAAGAGGCGCAGATACACGCCTCGTTCGATGATTGGCACGACCTGTCCCACGCCGGGCGGCTGGGCAATTACGTCACCGCCAACGGGGTGCCGGAACTGCGGCTGGCGGCGGCACCGGGCGACCGGCTGCGCCTGCGGCTGGTGAACACGGCGACGGCGCGGATCTTCCGGCTGCGGGTCAATGGGCTGCGGTTCCGGGTCGCGGCGCTGGACGGGATACCGCTGGCACAGCCGCAAGAGGTTGACGAGGTAATGATCGCCCCGGCGCAACGGGTCGACCTGCTGGCCGATGTGACCGCCGAAGCCGGCGAAGAGGCGGTGATCGGGTCGGTGGAACGCAACGGCACATATGCGACTGTGGTGATCGCGGTGTCGGGCGCGGGCGGCACGGCGCGTCCCGCTCCTGCACCGCTGGTGCCGAACCACATGCCGGATCTGTCGTTGGACACGGCCCGCGCGGTGGCGCTGAAGATGGAGGGCGGCGCGATGCGCGGCCTGCCGGATGGCGCGGTCTGGGAAGGCACCCGGATGGACATGCGCGAACTGGCCGAGATGGGCCAGTTCTGGGCCTTCAACGGGGTTGCGGGGATGACCGACGAGCCGCTGGTCGATGCGGCGCTGGGCGAAACGATCCGCATCCCGATCACCAACGCCACCGCCTTTCCGCACGCCATGCATCTGCACGGGACCCATTTCCGCGAGGTGCTGGCGGACGGAACCTTGGGTCCGTGGCGCGACACGCTGCTGGTGTTGCCGGATCAGACCCGCGAGATCGCCTTTACCGCCGAGAACCCCGGCGACTGGATGTTCCACTGCCACATGCTGTCACATCAGAAATCGGGAATGATGAACTGGATCCGTGTGATCTGAGCTTGCTCAGTCCGGGGTCAGCATATAGCCCGCGCCGCGCACTGTCTGCAGGTAGCGCGGCTGTTTCGGGTCCGGTTCGATCTTGCGCCGCAGCCGGGTGACCTGAACGTCCACTGCGCGTTCCTGCGCCTGACCGCGATCGCGGCCCAGATCCTCGACCAGCTTTGTCCGGCTCACCGGCTCTCCGGGGCAGCCGGAAAAGATCCGCATCAGCTGGCTTTCTGTCGCGGTCAGCCGCACGAGGTCTTCGCCCTGCCACATCTCGCCGCGTTCGATGTCATAGCGGATCGGCCCGAGATGCAGGATCTTGGGTACGCTGTCCTCGGCCGGAGTGTCCGGCATCCGTCGCAGGATCGCGTTGATCCTGAGCAGCAGTTCCTTGGGCTCAAAGGGTTTGGCCAGGTAATCGTCCGCCCCCGCCTCCAGTCCGGCGATGCGATGACTGGTTTCGCCGCGCGCCGTCAGCAGCAGGATCGGCGTCTGCATGCTCTCTCGCAGCGACCGGGTCAGGCTGACGCCGTCCTCACCGGGCATCATCACGTCCATCACGATCAGATCGAAATCGAGTCCGGACAGCACCCTGCGGGCATGGGCGGCATCGCGCGCCGCTGTTACAAGGAATCCGTTGCGGATCAGGAATTTCTTGAGAAGGTCGCGGATGCGTTCGTCGTCATCGACGATCAGCAGGTGGGCGTCCGTCGCGCTCATGGGGTGCCATCCCTCAGTTTGACATAGGCACGACGCATATCCGCATCCATCATTGCTTCCAATACCTGTTTGAACCCGGCGACTGCCTCTGGCCCGGCTTCCTTGTAGGCGGCGCGCATCCGCGCGCGCTGGGCATCCGACAGTTGCGCTTCCAGCGCCCGGCCCGCTTCGGTCAGGTGCAGATGGCGTTCGCGCTTGTCCAGCTTGCCGACCCGGCTTTCGACCAGACTGTCGGCGATCAGCGTTCGCAGCACGCGGTTCAGCGATTGCTTGGTGACGCCCAGAATGGCCAGCAGGTTGTTCACCGTGGTGCCCGGCGCGCGGTTGATGAAGTGGATGGCACGGTGATGTGCCCGCCCGTAGGACATATCGGCCAGGATCCGGTCGGGGTCTGCGGTAAAGCCGCGATAGGCAAAGAACATCGCCTCAATCCCCTGCCTGAGTTGTTCATCGGTCAGAAAAAGCAGGCTTTCGCCGCCGTACACCTGCGCTGCGCGACTGTCAGACATGTGCCCCTCGCTCCCTGTTTTTTTCAGTTTACGTCAGCCTTGTTGACATTCCAAGAGTGAAGCGGTATCGAATCGCAGTTTTGGCGCAACTTTATGTCCGCAGCGGCCCTAAGTTGCGCAACAAATGCAAAGCGCTCATGTACAGGAGGATGCGCAATGTCGGGTTATGATGATCGTGATGGTCTGATCTGGTTGGATGGTAAGCTGGTCGACTGGCGTAGCGCAAATGTACATATTCTGACCCACGGCCTGCATTACGCCAGCTCCGTTTTCGAGGGCGAGCGTTGCTACAACGGCAAGATCTTCAAGAGCCGCGAGCATTCGGAACGTCTGCGGCGGTCGGCCGAATGGCTGGATTTCGAGATCCCCTACAGCGTCGATGAAATCGAGGCCGCGAAATACGAGATGCTCAAGGCCAACGGCTGGACCGATGCCTATGTGCGCGCCGTCGCCTGGCGCGGCGCGGGCGAGGATATGGGTGTCTCAGCCGCCCGCAACCCGGTGCGTCTGGCCATCGCCGGATGGGAATGGGGCAACTATTACGGTGACGCCAAGATGAAGGGCGCCAAGCTGGACATTTCCAAATGGAAACGCCCCAGCCCGGAAACCATCCCCGTGCACGCAAAGGCCGCCGGTCTTTATATGATCTGCACCATGTCCAAGCACGCGGCCGAGGCCAAAGGCTGCTCGGACGCTCTCTTCATGGATTACCGCGGCTACGTGGCCGAGGCGACCGGCGCCAACATCTTCTTCGTCAAGGACGGCGAGGTGCATACGCCCAAGCCTGACTGTTTCCTGAACGGGCTGACCCGGCAGACCGTGATCGGCATGCTCGAAGACCGCCAGATCAAGGTGCACGAGCGCCACATCATGCCCGAAGAGCTGGAAGGTTTTGAGCAGTGCTGGCTGACCGGCACCGCCGCCGAGGTCACGCCCGTCGGCCAGATCGGCGACTACACCTTCGAGGTCGGCGCGCTGACCCGGCAGATCGCCGAGGATTACGAGAAGCTGGTGCGGTCCTGATAATCTTGGAGTGACCAAGTTTCTTGGTTGAGCAAAAGGGCGTGCCCAGTTTTCTGGGACACCCCGCGCGCAAGAAATTCTTGGCATTGCATGTGGTCTCGGCGCCAAAGCTGTGCTGTTTGAGACTTAAATTGAGTGTTTCCAGTATTTATTGACTGGTTTTTTCGTGACCGGATTGAAAATCAACTCCTTCTGCGCAATGCTTCGCTAATCGGGGAATAGCACGGTGCACGGAGGTATCTTTCATAACCAAGCGCGCATTCGAAGTGATTGCTCACTGGGACGGAAAGCACAAAATCTGGTATTCAGAGAGTAACCTTGAAGGTCTTCACATCGAAGCAGAAACATTCGAGGAGTTCCGTGATCTCGTCCATGAGTTCGCGGCTGAACTGATTGTTGCAAACCATATTTCTACGTTTGATCTCAACCGTCGTTCGATTAGGGATCTGATCCCTGCTGTAGTGACCCGTCAGTACGGCAACGATTTGCACTAACGTGGCCGACTTTTACCGCGAAGTTTTCCAACTTCTGCGGATCGCAGGTTATCAGGTGGTGCCTGGCGGGAAAGGGTCTCACGAAAAATGGTAGCATGAGCACACCGGGCGCAAGCTGATCGTACCTCGGAACATGAAGAAACGTCACACGGCCAA
The DNA here is from genome assembly GCA_041594355.1 of Paracoccaceae bacterium. Lineage (GTDB taxonomy): Bacteria > Pseudomonadota > Alphaproteobacteria > Rhodobacterales > Rhodobacteraceae > JAIUZI01. The sequence goes on from JBFHMM010000012.1 coordinate 19,409, forward strand.
CGGCGCATTAAAAAGTGCAGGATTGTCCCAAAAGTTCTGACCGGGATCACGGAGATCTCGGTCAGAATGTGTTTCAATTCATTAAACCAGCGTCACAGTGACGTCGATGTTGCCGCGCACGGCGTTGGAATAGGGGCAGACCTTGTGTGCGACGTCGATCAGGCGTTGCGCTTCGGCGCGGTCGATGCCGGGAACGGTCACCTCCAGCGCCACCGCCAGGCCAAAGCCCATGTCCTCGCGCGGACCGATTGAAACGGCGGCGTTGACCTCGGCGTCGGCGGGGGTCTTGGGCAGCGTCTTGTCCAGCCGGGGGGCGTGGTTCATCGCGCTGAGAAAGCAACCGGCGTAACCGGCGGCAAACAACTGCTCGGGGTTGTTGCCCTTGCCGCTGCCACCCAGCGCCACAGGCGTGGCCAGCGCGATCTCCAGCGGGTTCTCGGTGATCCGGGCCGCGCCGTCGCGGCCCCCGGTTGCTATGGCGTGGGCGGTATAGGCGGGGGTAATTTTCATGACAGCCTCCAAAAGAATCGTAAGCGATTAGATCGTGTGCGATTTAAATAACCGCACCGGTACGATTTGCAACCCCTTGCGATTAGATCGCACACGATTAAATTGTACATATGCCCCGATATGTCGAATCCCCCGGCGAGATGCTGTGTTTCTCGCTTTATGCCGCTGATCACGCGATGGGGCGGGTATATCGCTCTTTGTTAGAGCCTTATGGCCTGACGTACCCGCAGTACATCGTGCTGATGGAACTGGCGGACCAAACCCTGACCCTGCGCGCGCTGGGCGAGGCGGTCGGGCTGGAATCCAACACGCTGACCCCGCTTTTGAAACGGATGCAGGCGGGCGGTCTGGTGGAACGGCGCCGCAACCCCGACGACGAGCGCGCGCTGATGGTCTCGCTGACGGACAAGGGCCGCGCCCTGCGCGAGGATACCAAGAGCATCCAGGCTTGCGTGTTCAAGGCGACTGGTTTGCCGCTGGCGGAACTCGCGGCGCTGCGCGATCGGATCGAACAATTGCGCGGCAACCTGCAACGCAGTATGGACTCGGAAAAAATGCCGCAACAGAGCCTGTTAACTTAACGATCGGCCCAGCCGCTCCAGCATGTCCAGACAGGTGGACAGCTGATCGAGGCTGATGAATTCATCCGGTTTATGCGCCTGATCAATCGACCCCGGCCCGCAGACCACCACCGACATGCCCATCTTCTGGAACAGCCCGGCCTCGGTGCCAAAGGGGACGACATCGGTACCGTTGGCCCCGACCAGCCCGGTCACCAGGTCGCGGGCGGCGTTGTCGTCCATCACCTCCAGACCGGCGACCTCGCCGATCACCTCTGTCTCGATGCTGGCATCCGGGCAGATCGCGCGCATGGCCGGTAGCAGGTCGTGATGGACATAGGCGCCGATAGCCTTGTTGACAAAAGCCCGGTCGCTATCCTGAACCGGGCGCACTTCCCAATCGACTTCGGCCTTGCCCGCAATCACGTTATGCGCAACGCCACCCGCCACACGACCCACGTTGATCGTGGTCCAGGGTGGTTCAAACGGGCTGTCCTGCGGTGCGCGGACCATCAGGTCGCCGCGCAGATCCATCAGTCGGGTGACATAACGTACCGCGTATTCCACCGCGTTCACCCCGCGTTCCGGTGCTGACCCGTGCCCCTCCAACCCGGAAAACCGCACCGTGTATTCGCAGCAGCCCTTGTGCCCCTCGATCACTTGCATGCCGGTCGGCTCGCCAATGATCGCCATCGCCGGGCGGATACCACGTTTTTGCAGGTCCGGCACCAGCGCGCGCGCGCCCAGGCAACCGACCTCCTCGTCATAGGTAAAGGCAAAGTGCAGCGGCCGGCGCAGCGGCAGCCGCGCGTAGCGCTCGGCCATCACCGTGGCGGCGGCGATGAACCCCTTCATGTCACAGGTGCCCCGGCCGTAGAACCGCCCGCCCGCCTCGCGCAGGTCAAAGGGGTCGCTGGACCAGTCCTGATCCGTCACCGGCACCACATCCGTATGCCCCGACAACACGATGCCGCCGTCCCCCTCGGGGCCCATCGTGGCGAACAGGTTGGCCTTGGTCCCAGTGTCGTCCTGAAACAACTCCACCCGCGCCCCGGCGCGGCCCAGCCGGTCGGCCAGATCCGCGATCATTTCGAGGTTGCTGTCGGCCGACACCGTGGGATAGGAAATCAGCCGCTGCAGCAGGCTCACGGTATCGGCCAGCTGACCACTCATGGCTTTACGAACAGCTGGCGGGGCCGGTTGCAGAAGGTTTCCGCCGGGCCGCTGTCGCGAATCAGGATGCTTTCGGTGATCTCAAGCCCCCAGTCGGCCATCCACAGGCCGGGCATGAAATGGAACGTCATGCCGGGTTCCAGCACCGTCTGGTCCTCCGCCCGCAGCGAAATCGTCCGCTCGCCCCAGTCCGGCGGATAGCTCAGCCCGATCGGATAGCCGCAGCGCGCGCCGCGTTCGATGCTGGCGCGTTCCAATGGCGCGACCAGCGCATTGGCGATGTCGCAGGCCCGGTTGCCGGGGCGGGCGGCCGCCAGCCCGGCTTCCAGCCCCTCGACCAGCGCCGCCTCGGCGCGCTTCAGGAAATCCGGCGGCGTGCCCAGGAACACGGTCCGGCAGAACGGCGCATGATACCGCCGGTAACAGCCCGAGATTTCAAAGAACGTCGCCTCGCCCGCGGCAAAGGGCCGCCCGTCCCATGTCAGATGCGGCGCGGCGGCATCGCTGCCTGACGGCAGCAGCGGCACAATAGCAGCGTAATCGCCCCAGTCGTCACCCACTCCGCGCACCCCGTCGCGCAGGATCTCGGCGACGATCTCGTTCTTCGGCACGCCGGGTTCGACCCGCTCCAGAACCCCGTCGACGATCTTTTCCGAGATCGCCGCCGCTTTGCGCATAAAGACGATCTCGGGGGCGGATTTCACCGCGCGCTGCCAATTGACCAGCGCGGTGGCATCCTGCCAGGCGACGCCGGGTAGTTCGCCGCGCAGCACCTCCATCGCCTTGGCCGAGAAATAGTAGTTGTCCATTTCTACACCGATCCGCGCCTTTTCCAGCCCGAGGTCGCACAGGTGTTTGGCCAGATCCTGCATCGGGTGGCGCTCGGTCGATTGCACATAGCCATCGGCATAGCCCCGCACCCGGTCGGCAAACATCCAGACAGTCCGCAGCGCACCGTTGGTGTCCTGGTTGCGGCCCCACCAGATCGGGTCGGCGTCGGGCAGAACGATTACGCCCTGATGCACGTAGAAGGACCAGCCGTCATAGCCGGTCAGCCAAGCCTGATTCGACGGGTCGGTGACAAACAGCGCGTCCAGCCCCCGCGCGGCCATTTCGGCGCGTGTCTTGGCCAAGCGGCGGTCATATTCGGCGCTAGGAAACGGTAGGTTGGCGGCGGGCATGGATGTCTCCGTTGCGAGTGGCTGCGGGTCATTTGGACACAGGCATAGCCGTCGGCAAAGGTATTTTTCGCGATTTTCAGAGGAAAGCTGATTCTTTTTTTACCAAAGGTGTTTGGCGGATTTGTCATCATGTTGTGGTCAATGAATAAGCGGCCACAACTTGAGCCGCCCGATTCTTTTGCGGCTGTCGCAATCATCTCATTAGTGTCGCAAACTGGTTGCACCGAACGGACATGCGGGTTTTAGTTAATAGGAAAGCGGCGTCAGACTGCGGATCAAAATTAACGGGGAGCCTGTTTTGGCTGATGTATCAAGCGACGGTGCGTTCGTTGAATTCGAACGCGTGCAAAAGAGTTACGATGGCGAAAACCTGGTCGTCAAAGACCTGAATCTGGCCTTGCCCAAGGGCGAATTCCTGACAATGTTGGGGCCTTCGGGATCTGGCAAGACAACCTGCCTGATGATGCTGGCCGGGTTCGAAACGGCCACGCACGGCGATATCCGGCTGGACGGCGTTTCGATCAACAACATCCCACCGCACAAGCGCGGCATTGGCATGGTGTTCCAGAACTACGCGTTGTTTCCGCATATGACGGTTGCCGAAAATCTCAGTTTTCCGCTCGAAGTTCGCAAGATGGGCAAGTCAGAGCGCGAGGAAAAGGTCAAGCGGGCGCTGGACATGGTACAGATGGGGGCCTTTGGCGGTCGCCGTCCGGCGCAGATGTCCGGCGGTCAGCAGCAGCGGATCGCGCTGGCCCGCGCGCTGGTCTTCGAGGCCGAGTTGGTGCTGATGGACGAACCGCTGGGCGCGCTGGACAAGCAGCTGCGCGAACATATGCAGTTCGAGATCAAGCGCATCGCGGACAACCTTGGGATTACCGTGGTTTACGTGACCCACGACCAGACCGAGGCGCTGACCATGTCGGATCGGGTCGCCGTGTTCGACGATGGCCGCATTCAGCAACTTGCACCGCCCGACAAGCTGTACGAGGAACCGGAAAACAGCTTTGTCGCGCAGTTCATCGGCGAGAACAATACGCTGGAAGGGGTGGTCAAGGAAATCGCGGGCGGCAAGGCGCTGGTCGAGCTGGACGATGGTGAACTGATCGACTGCAAGCCGATCAACGTCAGCCAGCCCGGCGAACGGACCCGCGTGTCAATCCGCCCGGAACGGGTGGAATACAACAAGGAGCGTCTGCAGGAGGGCGCGCACACGCTCAAGGCGGAGGTGATGGAGTTCATCTATATGGGCGACATCTTCCGCACCCGGCTAAAGGTCGCCGGCAACGACGAATTCGTGATCAAGACCCGGAACGCACCCGACGTCGACCGCCTGAGCCCTGGTCAGCAGATCGAAATCGGCTGGCTGCCCGAAGACTGCCGCGCCCTGGACGCCTGAGCGGCTCTGGGACCCGGCTTCCAGCCCCGGCAACTCTAATTGATGAACGACCGGGGCTTCTGAAAAGAAACTCAACAAGGAGAGTCCAAGTATGAAACTCAAGACACTGACAGCTCTGGTTGCGACCACCGCGATCTGTGCACCCATGGCATTCGCGGCCGACATGGCCGATGAAATGACCATCGTCAGCTGGGGCGGTGCCTATTCCAAGTCGCAACTCAAGGCCTATCACGAGCCCTATATGGAAAAGACCGGCGTCAAGATCATCAACGACGAAAGCTCGGCCGAAGCGGTTGCCAAGCTGCGCGCGATGAACGAAGCGGGCAATGTGACCTGGGACGTGGTCGACGTGGTGGCCTCGGACGCGCTGCGTCTGTGCGACGAAGGTCTGGCGATGGAAATCGACCCGGACGAGCATCTGGCGGCGGCCCCCGACGGCACCTCGGCCGAGGATGACTTCGGCGACCTGCTGGTCGGCGACTGCTTTATCCCGCAGATTGTCTATTCGACCACCTTCGGCTATCGCACCGATCTGGTGGGCGACACCCCGCCGACCGACATCTGCTCGGTGTTCGATCTCGAAGCCTATCCCGGCAAGCGGTCGCTGGAAAAGCGCCCGATCAACAACATGGAATGGGCTCTGCTGTGTGACGGCGTGGCCAAGGAAGACGTCTATGACGTTCTGGCCACCCCGGAAGGTCAGGAACAGGCGCTGGCCAAGCTGGACACCATCAAGGACAGCGTTGTCTGGTGGTCCGCAGGCGCCGACACCCCGCAGCTGCTGGCGGATGGCGAAGTCGTCATGGGCTCGACCTATAACGGCCGCCTGTTCAGCGTGATCGAAGAGCAGAACCAGCCCGTCGCCATGATGTGGGACGCGCAGGTGTTCGATCTGGACGGCTGGATCATCCCGACCGGCCTGAGCCCCGAGCGTCAGGCCCGCGCGCTGGACTACATCAAGTTCGCGACCGACACCCAGCGTCTGGCCGACCAGGCCAAGTACATCTCCTACGGTCCGGCCCGCAAGTCGTCGGCACCGCTGGTTGGCAAGCACGCGGAACTGGGAATCGACATGGCACCGCACATGCCGACCGACCCGGACAACGCCAAGAACACGTTCCTCTACAACTACGAGTTCTGGGCGGACTACCGCGACGACATAAACGCCAAGTTCCAGGCGTGGCTGGCCAAGTAAGCCGGTTTGAAAACTCCGCCGGGGGGCAGTTCACTGCCCCCCGGCAGGCACATTCCGTGACGACGGTCCGAATGGGATGGACGCACGGGCCAGAGGAAAATCGAACCCCGGAGCATACATGAGCGACGCGACACAGGACGGACCGGTACTTGCCGCAGACGGAACACCGCTGAAACGCAGCCTTGCCCGGGCGCTACGGATGCAGAAACTGCGCGCGCTGGCCTTGATCGCGCCGCTGCTTCTGTTTGTTCTGCTGACCTTCATCGCTCCGATCGCGGACATGCTGTTCCGCTCGGTCGAAAACCAGATCGTATCCGCCACGATCCCGGCGACGGTGCACGAGCTGTCCGACTGGGACGGCACCACCGGCGAGGTGCCGGGCGAAAACGTCTACAAGGCGCTGTATTTCGATCTGTTCCTGGCCGCCGAGGCCAAGGAACACACCAAGCTGGGCACCCGGCTGAACTATGAAAAGACCGGCATGTCGTCGATGTTCCGGTCTTCGGGCCGCAAGCTGGACGATCTTGGCAAGGACTACCAGAAAGCCTTCAAAAAGATCGACAAACAGCTGGACGACGGCGCCTTCTGGTTCACTATGATGTCCGGCGACGGCACGGCGAACGATGCTGCGGTTAGCGCCCGCAAGGCGCGGTTCAAGGCAATGACCGGCACCAATACCTCGGCCGACATCGGCTTTGCGCCCTCGCAGGCGATCGTCGATCTGCTACCGCTGACAACGCTGGCCTATACCGATTTCGCCGTGTTCACCGTGATCGCCGACGCAGATGTCGTCGCCGAGGAGGACCCGTGGGAAGCCGTCTATGTGGCGCTGGCCCAGGATCTGGCAACCGCCAATGTCGCCGCCTACACCGGCCCCGGCGCCGACGTGCTGCAGGCGGCCAAGGCCGGGCTGGACACGGTTCCGGTGGTTACCTTCACCAAGTTCTTTAACGATGTCGACGAGGACTGGCTTGATCCCGACATCTGGACAACGATCAAGACCTACAGCCCGAAATACACCACCGGCTATTTCCTGAACGCCATCGACATGCAGAAATCGCCGGACGGGGCGGAACCGCGCCCCGAGAACCAGCAGATCTACATGACGCTGTTCAAACGCACCATGTTCATGAGCCTGGTGATCACCGGCTCCTGTATCCTGCTGGGGTATCCGGTGGCCTGGATCCTGGCCAACCTGCCCATGCGCAGCGCCAACCTGCTGATGATCCTCGTGCTGCTGCCATTCTGGACCTCGCTCTTGGTGCGCACCAGCGCCTGGAAGGTGATGCTGCAGCAACAGGGCGTGATTAACGATGTGCTGGTCTGGCTGGGGCTGGTCGCCGATGATGCCCGGCTGGTGATGATCAATAACCAGTTCGGCACCATCGTGGCGATGACGCATATCCTGCTGCCATTCATGATCCTGCCGCTCTATTCGGTGATGCAGACGATTCCGCCCACCTACCTGCGGGCCGCGAAATCGCTGGGCGCGACCAACTGGACCGCGTTCTGGCGGGTCTATTTCCCTCAGTCGGTGCCGGGCATCGGCGCGGGGTCGATTCTCGTGTTCATTCTGTCGATCGGCTACTACATCACGCCGGAAATCGTCGGCGGCACCAAAGGCGTCTTTATCTCGAACCAGATCGCCTACCACATCTCGTCCTCACTGAACTGGGGGCTCGCGGCGGCGCTGGGCACGATCCTGCTGGGTGTCGTGCTGCTGCTCTACTACGTCTATGACAAGATTGTCGGCATCGACAACGTGAAGCTGGGGTAACGGACATGGCCATTCTGACACCGATCCAAAAGCAACCCCTCTCCTTCGCCCTGCCGGTGGTCGCCGCCGCCGGCGCTTTCGCCGGGATCTTTGTCGGCGCAGCGCAGGGCTCGACCCTGTTGGGCATTCTCATCGGCGCCGCCATCGTGGCTGCGCTGGGATATGTCGCGCTGCAGGTGCTGGGCGACGATCAGGAACGCATGGCGCGCTGGGGCTATATCGGGCTCTTCGCGGTGGCCGGGTTCTTCTTCGGCGGCCTGCCGGGGGTCGCGGTGGGGGCGATCTTCGGCTGGTTCTTCGGCTGGTTCACCTACTGGATCGGGCTCGGCCGCTACCGGGCCAAACTGGTGCCTTACCTGACCCCCGGACAGGTGCTGTGGTACTACGCCTTCCGGGTGATCTGCGGCGCGATCTTCGTCTTCCTGATCACCCCGATCATCGTGGTGATGCCGCTCAGCTTCAACGCCGAGGACTTCTTTACCTTCACACCCGAAATGCTGCGCTTCGATCCCGAAGGCTATTCACTCAAACATTACCGTGATTTCCTGACCAACGACGACTGGCAGCAAGCGCTGTGGAACTCGGTGCGGATCGCGCCGGCGGCGACGATCCTGTCGGTCGGCTTTGGCACGCTGGCGGCGATCGGGCTTAGCCAGCCGCACGTGCCGTTCCGGCGCGCCATCATGGCGATCCTGATCTCGCCGATGATCGTACCGCTGATCATTTCGGCCGCGGGCATGTATTTCTTCTACAGCCGGATCGGCCTGCAGGGCACCTATATGGGTGTGGTGCTGGCCCACGCGGCGCTGGGCATCCCTTTTGTCATCATCACCGTCACCGCGACGCTGGTGGGCTTTGACCGATCTCTGACGCGGGCGGCGGCGAACATGGGCGCGGACCCGGTGACGACTTTCTTCCGGGTACAGATGCCGCTGATCATGCCCGGTGTGATCTCGGGCGCGCTGTTTGCCTTCATCACCTCCTTTGACGAGGTGGTCGTGGTGCTCTTCGTCGGATCGGCCGGGCAAAAGACCCTGCCGTGGCAAATGTTCACTGGCCTGCGCGAACAGATCAGCCCGACCATCCTGGCGGTGGCGACGATTTTGGTGCTCATCTCCATCGCGCTCTTGACCACGGTCGAACTGCTGCGCCGCCGCTCCGAACGTCTGCGCGGGCTCAGTCCCGGCTGACCCTGGGACCGGAAACATCGAAAGCGAGGGATCGTCGCTCCTCGTTTCAACGCCTCCCAAATACTTCCGCCAGAGGCGTCCGGCCTCTGCCCGACGCGCGGCAGCCGACGGTTTTGACCCCGTCGCGCGCTCCCATCTCGGAACGAAGCCGGCAAAGACCCCGCCCGATCCGATCAATTCCCTTGCCAAAAGGTCAATGACGGCCCGATCTGTTTGTACAAAACGGTCAAACCCGGTTTGACGAGGGGTAAGAAACGGTCAAAATCGCCGAAGGCTATTCAGCACCCGCAGCGAGGCGTAGCCGTCCGGCAGCATGTCATTGGCCAACTGATAGGCCCGCACCGAGGCAATCGTCAGCGGCCCGATCTTGCCGTCGATCTTCTGCGTATCAAAGCCCGCATTGGTCAGCCGCTCTTGCAGCTCCTTGCGCTCGGCAAAGGTCAGCGCCCTGTCTTCGCGGGGCCAATCGGACTGGATCGCCGGGCCACCGGCGATGCGGTCGGCCAGATGACCGACCCCGATCACATAGGCATCGGCAGTGTTGTAATGCTCAATGACTTCGAAGTTGTCAAAGATCAGAAACGCCGCGCCCGCCCCGCCTGCGGGCAGCAGCACCGCCGCCTGCCCGTGATCGGACACCGGCTGGCCCTTGGTGTCGACGACACCGATCCGCGCCCAGTCAGAGGGCAGCCTGGTGATGTCCCGGTTGGCCAGCGTAAAGTCAAAGCCCTGCGGCAACGTCACCTCGACACCCCAGGGTTGCCCGGTGGTCCATCCAAAGTGCTTGAGGTAGGCGGCAGTCGAAGCCAGTGCGTCAGCGGGGTCGTCCGACCAGATGTCGCGCTTTCCATCCCCTGTAAAATCAACGGCATAGCTTTGATACGAGGTTGGCATGAACTGAGTGTGCCCCATCGCCCCGGCCCAGCTTCCGGTCATGTTCGCGGGTACCGTATCGCCGCTTTGCAGGATTTTCAGCGCCTCAATCAGCTGCTCTTCGAAGAACCGCGCGCGGCGGGTATCAAAGGCCAGCGTGGCCAGAGTTTCAATCACGTAGTTGGAACCGCGGAAGCTGCCATAGGCACTCTCCAGCCCCCAGATCGCGGTGACGATTTCTTTCTCGACGCCATAGGTCGCCTCGATTTTGTCCAGCTTCACACGCTGCTGGTCCAGTGCTTTGAGCCCATTGGCGATCCGCGCGTCCGACACTGCGGTGTCGAGGTAGTCCCAGATCGTCTTGGTGAATTCCGACTGGTTACGGTCACGGCGGATCACGTCGGCGTCGTAGCGGACGCCGTCAAAGGCCCGGTCCAGCACGCGGCGGTCGATGCCCTCTTCCTCTGCCCGATCCTTAAAGGCGCCGATCCAGTTTTGGAACCTCGCGTTTTCCCCGGCCACGGGCAGCGGCGAGGTGGCGGTCTTGGTGCTCAGCGGGCGTTCTATGGGCCGCATGGCGGTGGTTCCTTCGGCAAACGCCAGCGCGACACTTTCGGTGGCGCGATCCGGTCGGATCAGCGGACGCAGCGACTGGTCAATCGGGTTGGCAAGGGACGCCGACGCTGTGCCGACGGTCAGAATCGCGGCGTAGTACGCGGTGCGCATCATGTAAATCCTGCTAGACTGCTCTGGCCGCAGTGTACCGTGAATCACTGTTTCCACAAAGGGGACAATCACCCCGCAGCGGGCGGCGTGCGGGGATCCGCCGGGGCCGGGCGGGCCCGCAGCGCGGCCAGGGCCTGCCGCAGGCGCGGCACCCGAGTCGGGCGAAACGATTGTTCTGTCACCCGCAGATCCGCAATCCGGTCTAGCCGAAAAGGTCGGAAATCACGCCGCAAGTGGCACCATGCCACCAGGATCGACGCACGATCGAAATAGACGATGCCCAATGGGTCGACGCGCCGATGGGTGGCGGCGCCCTGCGCGTCGCGATAGGAAAACTCTACCGCCGTTTCCTCCCACGTGGCACGGCGCAGGGCGGAGACGTCGATTTCAGGGACCGCGGGCCGGTCGAACCGGTGCGCCGTCAGGGTGGCATGGCGCAGACGGTGCGCCTGGCTCGGCGGCAACCGGCCCTGCAGCTTGCGCAGCACCTGCGTGGCGGCGGCGGAGAGGTCCGGGTCGCCGATCTGTTCGGCCTCGCGCAGGCCCAGCACCAGCGATTCGATCTCGGTGGCCGTAAAGCCCAGCGGCGGCAGGGTGGCGTCTTCGATCAGGGTAAAGCCAAAGCCCGCCTCGCCGTCGATCTGCGCGCCGAGGCCACGCAGGCTGTCGATGTCGCGATAGATCGTGCGGATCGACACGGATAGCTCGTCCGCCAGCTGTCCGGCCGTGGCGGGGGCGGGCAGGTCGCGCAGCGCCTGCATTAGTTTGAACAGCCGTTCGGTTCGGGTCATGGTGCGGTGATACTGCCACTTACTGACAAAAACTGGCAAGAAGCGCTGCTAGGCAATCCGCATCGCATTCAAAGGAGAAACACGATGCTGACCCTACTCACCTTTCCCGGCTCCGATCACCTGCCCAGCCACAGCCCATTTGGCCTGAAGGCCATGTGCCTGCTGCAGATGAGCGGACAGAACTGGCAGGCCGAATATACCGGCGATCTGGCGGCAC
>JBFHMM010000013.1:0-30690 GCA_041594355.1 Paracoccaceae bacterium
CCCATGGTGGTCGAGCAGACCAGCCGTGGCGAACGCGCCTATGACATCTTTTCGCGCCTGCTGAAGGAGCGGATCATCTTTATCAACGGGCCGATTCACGACGGCATGAGCCACCTGGTGGTGGCGCAGCTGCTGCATCTGGAGGCGGAAAACCCGTCGAAGGAAATCAGCATCTACATCAACTCGCCCGGCGGCGTGGTGACCAGCGGCCTGTCGATCTATGATACGATGCAATATATCAAGCCCAAGTGTTCGACGCTGGTGATCGGTCAGGCGGCCTCGATGGGGTCGGTGCTGCTGGCCGGCGGCGAGGCGGGGATGCGGTTCTCGCTGCCTAATTCCCGGATCATGGTGCACCAGCCCTCGGGCGGCTACCAGGGCCAGGCCAGCGACATCATGATCCACGCTGCCGAGACGCAGAAGCTGAAGGACCGGCTGTATGACATTTATGTCAAGCACACCGGCCAGACCAAGAAAGCTGTTGAAAAGGCGCTGGACCGCGACAACTTCATGAGCCCGGAAGAGGCGAAGGACTGGGGTCATATCGACGAGATCGTCGAGAACCGGGTCAAGTCCGGCGATGACACCGCCTGATGATGGCGGGCCACCTGCAAGGGTGGCGAAGGGGCGTGGCACGGCAATTTGCGATTGTGGTGCCGCGGAGGCTGACTTAAGCTGCCCCGATAATTGGTGAACTCGCCCCGTCCCAGGGGCATACGCGGAAATCGAAGCCGAAAGGTAGACCATGGCAACGAACACAGGCGGCGACAGCAAGAACACGCTCTACTGCAGCTTTTGCGGCAAGAGCCAGCACGAGGTGCGCAAGCTGATTGCCGGCCCGACCGTTTTCATATGTGATGAATGTGTCGAATTGTGCATGGACATCATCCGCGAGGAGACCAAGGCCAGCGGGTTGAAATCCAGCGAAGGGGTGCCCACGCCCAAGGAGATCTGCGAGGTTCTGGACGATTACGTGATCGGCCAGGCGGTGGCCAAGCGGGTGCTCTCGGTGGCTGTCCACAACCATTACAAGCGACTGAACCATTCGCAAAAGGCCGGTTCGGACATCGAACTGGCAAAGTCGAACATCCTGCTGATCGGCCCCACCGGCTGCGGCAAGACGCTGTTGGCGCAGACGCTGGCGCGGATCCTCGACGTGCCCTTTACCATGGCCGACGCCACCACGCTGACCGAGGCCGGGTATGTGGGTGAGGATGTCGAGAACATCATCCTGAAACTGTTGCAGGCCAGCGAATACAACGTCGAACGCGCCCAGCGTGGCATCGTCTATATCGACGAGGTCGACAAGATCACCCGCAAGTCGGAAAACCCCTCGATCACCCGCGACGTGTCGGGCGAGGGGGTGCAGCAGGCGCTTCTGAAACTGATGGAGGGGACCGTCGCCTCTGTGCCGCCGCAGGGCGGGCGCAAACATCCGCAGCAGGAATTCCTGCAGGTGGACACCACCAACATCCTGTTTATATGCGGCGGCGCCTTTGCCGGTCTCGACAAGATCATCGCGGCGCGCGGCAAGGGCAGCGCCATGGGCTTTGGCGCCGATGTGCGCGATAATGACGATCGCGGCGTCGGCGAGGTGTTCCAGGATCTGGAGCCCGAGGATCTGCTGAAATTCGGCCTGATCCCGGAATTCGTCGGCCGTCTGCCGGTGCTGGCCACGCTCGAGGATCTGGACGAGGACGCACTGGTAACTATCCTGACCAAGCCCAAGAACGCGCTGGTCAAGCAGTACCAGCGCCTGTTCGAGCTGGAAAACACCGAACTGGTCTTTACCGACGATGCGCTCAATGCGATTGCCAAGCGCGCCATCGAACGCAAGACCGGCGCGCGCGGGCTGCGCTCGATCCTCGAAGACATTCTGCTGGACACCATGTTCGACCTGCCGGGTCTGGACAGCGTGACCAAGGTGGTCGTGAACGAAGAGGCGGCGAATTCCGACGCCCAGCCGCTGATGATCCACGCCGACGCGGAAAAGGATTCGGCCTCTGCCGGCTAACCCTCGTAGGTCACAGGCAAAGAAAACGGCGTGGCCCACAGGCCGCGTCGTTTTCTTTGGGCCCACCCCGACACCCCGACACCTCGGCATGGGGCGGCGCTGCGGGCAGGCCGCCCCGTCCAGGGGCACCGGCAATCAATTATCGAAAATGCAGCCGCCGCCGCTCGAGGCATAGCTGATCAGCTCGATCTCGCCCGGTCGCCACGTCTGGTCGAACCACGATTCCGGCGGCCATTCGAGCCGGAATATCGTGTTCCAACCCTTGCCCGGCACCGTCTGCACCCGGTTGCTTTCCTTGCCCTCGGGCGGTTCCGGGGCAAAGTAGATGCCATAGGAGCCGTCCGCGTTCTGCACCACGCCGCTGTTACTGCCGCCGATTGCCGGGAATTGCGCGTCGGTCTGCGGCATCGACCGGGTCTGGTTGTCATTCAGCGTGAAGGACCAGAAATCCTTGGCCGGCACATTGGCGGGCACATGCACCCGATAGGTCTTGGCCCCGTCCAGCGGGTTGCCGCTGGAATCGCGATAGTTAAAGGCGTATTGCGATCCCTTGCCAACGACCTTCAGCGCCATCGCCGGTGTGATCCCGGTGGCATATAAGTGGAACGCTGCCCGGATATTGTGCAGGGTCACGCCGTCCAGCTCCCATGTATAGGCGCCGCCGGGAAAGGCCGTCTGCCAGTAGCTTTCACCGGGGTACCAGTAGAACCGCGCGTCCCGCGGTTTCGAGATCAGCGTTTTCACCGTCACCGCACCGGCCGCCGCCGCCGCCTCAAGGATTGGCTTCATCCGCGAATCCGGGGCAAATTCCGTCCCCTTGACGATGCCGATGGCGGCCAGATGGTCCAGCAGCTCGGGCCGTTCCCCCCATCAATGGCTCGCGCTGGACGACCGCGTTGATCTCGTCAAAGATCCTGGCATCCATGCGGTGGATCGTGTTGAACAGCTTGCCCGAGACATTGACGAAATTCATCTCCGGCGGCGCCTCCGTCTGCGACAGCGGGTAGATGCGGAACTGTTCCTTGGTCTGGCTGACCGCCGGATCGGTGGTGCCGCCCTTCTGATAGCCGCGCCACAGCACCCAGTTGCCATGGGTGTTGGTGCGCGCCACGTGATAGCCGTCGTGCACGTCGCCGTCATATCCCGGCGCCAGGATCAGGGACTTGCCGCCCTTGCCTTCGACCGGTCCAAGGTTGCCGAAATCGACGACATAGCGGAACCAGGCGTCGTTCAGAAAGCCCAGCACGTTCGGCGGGGTCTCGATCACCATCGTTTCATCGCCCGGCTCCAGCCACGAGGTCATGTAGATGCTGGTGGTATTGGCGGTCAGGAACAGCGCGCGCGAATCCATCAGCTGTTCGAACAGGATCGCCGTCGCGTTGGCGGGGCCGAATTCCAGGATGCCCTTGCGCAGCCATTCCATCGAGGCAATCTTGGTGCCGTCCAGAACGGTCTGATAGGCATGGGTGAAATCCAACAGATAATCGACCTTATGGGCCGATTCCACATCCGGCACACTATCAAAGAATTTCAGGTTCCCGACCCGTGTGTGCAGGTTGTCGGGCGTCGTCACCCCCTCGGGGATCGAGGTCGCCATCTTCATCTTGGGGACCTCTTGCGCGACAAGAGGCGCGCCATATGCCGTCGTCGCGCACAGCGCAAGCCCGGCAAGGACCTTCCACGTTCTGACATTATGTCAGTAAAAGTGACACCGTTTCAGGAAACCGGTTTTTTGTCCGCCCGCTGGGCGGCCCCATTTGGGGGCGGTGCGACCGGCGCGGACATCGAAACCGATTGCCGGGGCCAGGGAAATCTCTGTACAAAACGGAAAAGCCGGGTTTCGGGAATGTACAAAATGGTCAAACGCATCGCATCGGGCGGCGCATTCGAGCCCAGGATCGGCTATTGCCGGGCCGTGGTGGCGGGCGGATTCGTGCATGTCGCGGGCACCGTCGGTCAGGGCGACGACGTGGTCGCACAATGCCGTTCGGCGCTCGACATCATCGCCAAGGCGCTGGCCGAGGCGGGCAGCGGCTTTGAACATGCGGTGCGAGTGAACTACTACCTGCCGGACCGCGCCGAGTTCGAACCCTGCTGGCCGCAACCTTTGGCGCGAACCCGCCGGCGGCCACCATGGTGGAATGCGGGTTGATCGACTCCAAGTACCGGATCGAGATCGAGTTGACCGCGCTGCTACCGGAAGCGGGCTGATGGGCCTGCATGCCGCGATCCCGGTGATCCGCATCTTCGATGTGGAGAAGGCGCGCGCGTACTACCTGGATTATTTAGGGTTTTCAGTGGATTGGGAGCATCGGTTTGATCCGGACGCGCCGCTGTACCTGCAGGTGTCGCGCGGCGATTGCCGGCTGCACCTGAGCGAACACCACGGCGATGCGACACCGGGGTCGACCTGTTTCGTGCCGGTCGGCGATGCGCAGGCGCTGCATGCCGAGCTGCGGGCCAAGGGCTACCGGTTCCTGAACCCGGCTCTGGAGCGGATGCCCTGGGGGCTACAGATTACCGTGACCGACCCGTTCGGCAACCGGCTCAGGCTGTGCCAGCAGCAGACCGGCTGACTTTGTCCGCTGCGACGCCAAGCCACTGGACCTTGGCCGCAATATGGGCCATATCAAAAGCGAATTTTTCGGAGGCACCCATGGGAATCCTGAACACGTTGCTGCGCGCAGTCACCTGGTGGAACGGCGGCACGCTGAACACTTCGCTCTACACCTGGCGCCAGGGTGTCAAGGTGGGCGAGGATGACGAAGGCAACGTTTATTACCGCAATGCCGACGACAGCAAACGCTGGGTGATGTTCAGCGGCGAGGTCGAGGCGAGCCGGATCAACCCGGATTGGCACGGCTGGCTGCACCACACCTGGGCCGAACCGCCGACCAACAAGCCGCTGGTTCACAAAGGCTGGGAAAAGCCGCATCAGGAAAATCTGACCGGGACCGCGCTGGCCTATGCGCCGGCCGGCTCGCTGCGCCGTCCCGACCCGATCGAACGTCGGGACTACGAGGCCTGGAGCCCCGAGTAACCCCACCAGTCAAAAGACGGGGACCCCCATGTCGCATAATACAACCGAGGTTCTGGTCGGCGGCGCGGTGCTTGCTTCCGCCGTGGCCTTTGCGATCTATGCCGGGCAGGCCACCGGCCTGTCCGGCGGCGGATCGGGCTACCCGCTGACGGCTTCGTTCCGCTCGCTCGAAGGGGTAACCGTGGGCACCGATGTGCGCCTTGCCGGCGTCAAGATCGGGACCGTGACCGGTGTGGAACTGAACGCTGAAACCTACCGTGCCGATACGGTCTTTTCGGTGGCCGAAGGGGTCTTGATCCCCGACGACAGCGCGGTAGTCGTGTCTTCCGAGGGGCTGCTGGGCGGTAACTTTGTCGAGATCATGCCCGGCGGTTCGCCGTTCTATTTCGACCCTGGAGCCGAGATCGAGGACACACAGGGCGCAGTCAGCCTGATCTCGCTGCTGCTGAAGTTTGTCGCAGGCGACGGAGCGGACGAATGATTCGTTCCGTTCTGCTAGCTGCATTGCTGTTGCTGCCTGGCGTCGCGTCGGCGCAGAACGCCGAGGCGCAGTCGGGCGCGGGGGCCCTGCTGCGCGGGCTGGACAAGGTCAACGGAGCGACGGTCGATGTCGAGGTGCGCTCGGGCGAGACCGGCGAAGTGTTCAATCTGGATGTGGCACTGGCCGATTGCCGGTTTCCGGTCGATAACCCGACAGGCGATGCCTTTGCCTATCTGACGATCTGGGAAAAGGGTGAGGTTCAAGCGATTTTCGAGGGCTGGATGATCGCGTCCTCACCGGCTCTGAACGCGCTGGATCACAGCCGCTACGACGTTTGGGTGATGCGCTGTATCACGTCCTGAGCCGAGGGAATCGGCGGGGCGGTGAAGTCGGCACCACCTTCGATCGCGGCGCTGAGCAAACGGTGGTAGGTGCCGCGCGGGATCTCGATCGCGCCCAGTGACGCTAGGTGTTCCGTCAGGAATTGGGTATCGAACAGGGTGAACCCGGCCTCGCGCAGGTGATCCACCAGAAAGGCCAGAGCGATTTTCGACGCATCGGTGCGCCTGGAAAACATGGATTCGCCAAAGAACGCCCGGCCCAGCACTACGCCGTAGACACCTCCGGTCAGTTTATCGTCGTGCCACACCTCAAGAGAATGGGCGTGTCCCATGGCAAAGAGCGTCAGGTAGTGCTGGCGGATCTCGCTGTTGATCCAGGTTTCGGCTCGGTCGGCGCACCCATCCAGCACACCGGCGAAATCACGATCAATGGTGATACTGTATCCGCCCTGACGCATCCGCCGCGCCAGCGAGCGCGAGATGTGGAATCCGTCCAGCGGAAAAATGCCGCGCCGCCGCGGATCGACCCAGAAAATCTCCGGGTCGTCACGGTGTTCGGCCATCGGGAACACCCCGATGGAGTAGCCATGCAGCAAAAGTTCCGGGCTGAGCGTCATCGCTGCGCGCCCCCGGATCACGCGCCCATGCGGGTCTCAAGCCACTTTTCCAGCCAGTGGATGTTGTAGTTTCCGGACAAGACGTCGGGCTCCTACAACAGCTCGCGAAACAGCGGTACGGTGGTATCGACACCATCGACGATCAATTCGCCCAGCGCGCGTGCCAGGCGCGCCAGCGCCTCGGGCCGGTCGCGGCCGTGCACGATCAGCTTGGCGATCAGCGAATCGTAGTAGGGCGGGATGGAATAGCCGTCATAAAGTGCCGAATCCATCCGAACCCCCAGCCCGCCGGGAGCGTGGAAATGGCTGATCTTGCCGGGGCAGGGAGAGAAATTTGGCAGCTTCTCGGCGTTGATGCGCACCTCGATGGAATGACCGTTGATCTGAAGGTCATCCTGGGTAAAGGACATCGGCAGGCCGGCCGCCACGCGAATTTGCTCGCGCACCAGATCGACGCCAAATATGGCCTCGGTCACTGGGTGCTCGACCTGCAGGCGGGTGTTCATCTCGATGAAGTAAAATTCGCCGTTTTCATACAGGAACTCGACGGTGCCAGCGCCGATATAGTTGATCTTGGCCACCGCATCGGCGCAGATTTTGCCGATCTTGGCACGTTCTTCGGTGCTGATCGCGGGGCCGGGGGCCTCTTCGAGCACCTTCTGGTGACGCCGCTGCAGCGAGCAATCGCGTTCGCCCAGGTGCACGGCCTGGCCCTTGCCGTCGCCGAACACCTGGATTTCGATGTGGCGTGGCGTGGTCAGGTACTTCTCGATGTAGACTTCGTCGTTGCCAAAGTTCGACTTGCCCTCGGCCCGCGCGGTCATGAAGGCGCGCTCCATCTCGGCGGCGGAATTGGCCACCTTCATGCCCTTGCCGCCGCCGCCGGCGGTGGCCTTGATAATGACCGGATAGCCGATTTCCGCGCCGATGCGCTGCGCCGTTTCCAGATCGGGCACGCCACCGTCGCTGCCGGGCACGCATGGCACACCCAGCGCCTTCATCGTGTCCTTGGCGGTGATCTTGTCGCCCATGACACGGATGTGTTCGGCGGTGGGACCGATGAAGGAAATACCGTGGTCCTCAACGATCTGCACGAAATTGGCATTTTCCGACAGGAAGCCATAGCCGGGGTGGATCGCCTGTGCGCCGGAGATTTCGCAGGCCGAAATGATCGCCGGCATGGAGAGATAGCTTTGCGGGCTGGGCGGCGGGCCGATACAAATCGATTCATCGGCCATACGCACATGCATCGCATCGCTGTCGGCGGTGGAATGCACGGCCACGGTGGCGATGCCCATCTCGCGCGCGGCCCGAACCACGCGCAGGGCGATCTCGCCTCTGTTGGCAATCAGGATTTTGTCGAACATCTGCCCCGCCTTATTCAAGGATAACCAGGGGTGTGCCGAATTCGACCGCCGCGCCGTCTTCGACCAGGATCCGTTTGACGGTGCCGGCCTTGGGGGCGTGGATGTGGTTCATCGTTTTCATCGCCTCCACGATCAGCAGGGTATCGCCCTCGGCGACCTGGGCGCCGACCTTGATGAAGGTGGGCGCGCCCGGTTCGGCCTGCATGTAGATGGTGCCGACCATCGGAGAGGTCACTGCGCCGGGATGGCTGGCCGGGTCGTCGCTGGCCTCTGCCGCCGGGGTCCCAGGGGCCGGAGCCGCCGCTGCCGGCGCGGCGGCAGGGGACACGGCCACCTGTTGCGGCGCCGCCATCACCGGTGCGGGTGCGGCGCGGCTGACGCGCACGTTCAGGCTGTCGTCTTCGCCAAAGTCGCGCTTGACCTCAAGCTCGGTCAGATCGTTGTGCCGCAAAAGTTCGGCTAGCGCTTTGATAAAGGCCACGTCCGCTTCGTGTTTCTTGTCTGTCATGGTTATCCTCGACCGGTTCCGCCAGCCCGTCTGACATGCGGGCCTGTCATTTCTGCGCGCTTATAGGCCAAGGTTTGGCCCGTGAAAAGCGTCCTTCCGATGCGTCAATATGGGTTGCGTGGCGGCAGAACGCCAGCCCCACTGTGGTCAAAGCGGCATTCCGGACAGTTTTGCCACCAGTTCCGGAAGTTTTCGGGCGCCGAACTTGTCCAGAAGCCGGGCCCGGTGCGCCTCGATCGTCCGATAGGACAGGTTCAGCTGCTGGCCGATCTCCTTGGCCGACAGCCCGCGGCACGACAGGATCGCCACTTCGCGTTCGCGCGGGGTCAGCTGCACCACCGGGCGGTCGTCAGAGATATCGGCAAATGACCAGACACCGTGCCGGAACGGATCGCCGGGTGTCAGCGACCGTCCGCGCACCCGGCACCAGAACAGGTCGCCGTTGCCGCGCCGCATGATGCGTTCGTCAGAATACTCGCCGGTTTCGCGCATCGCCTTGAGCCCGCGTTCGCCGATGCGCTGGAACTCGGCTTCGGTCGGGTAAAAATGGCGCAACGGCCGTTTGCGGTGATCGTCCGGCACGCCGCCAAAAGTTTGCGCGAATTGGTGGTTGCAGCGCTGGATGACACGATTTTCCAGCTCGCAAAGGCCGATGGGCGCGTAGTCGAAGGCGATGTCGCTCATGACGGTCCGGTTTAGGGTATTTCTACGCAATTGATGGTGCGGGGTTTGCGCCCCTACAGTAGGATCATCATTCAAGGGAGGAAAGACATGGTCTGTATCGCGGGCTGGGGTCACACGAAATTCGGCAAACTCACCGATCAGTCGCTCGAAGACCTGATCATGGCAGCCGGGACCGAGGCGCTGGCCGATGCCGGTGTTTCGGGGGCGGATGTCGATGGCATCTGGGTCGGGCATTTCAACGCGGGCATGGTGCCCGACGGGTTCCCGTCCTCGCTGGCGATGGGGATTGATCCGGGGCTGCGGTTCAAACCGGCGACGCGGTTGGAGAACGCCTGCGCCTCCGGCTCGGCTGC
Source organism: Paracoccaceae bacterium (assembly GCA_041594355.1). Classification (GTDB taxonomy): domain Bacteria; phylum Pseudomonadota; class Alphaproteobacteria; order Rhodobacterales; family Rhodobacteraceae; genus JAIUZI01. Next base: position 9,406 of record JBFHMM010000013.1, read on the forward strand.
GGTGTTCGCGGCGCGCCAGGCGATCCTGGCCGGCGAGGCGCGGATCGCGCTGGTGATCGGGGTCGAGAAGATGACCCATCTGCCTGGCGCAGAGGTTACCGCCGCGCTGGGACATGCCGCCTATCAGCGCGACGAGGCGGGCATCAGCTTTCCCGGCGTCTTTGCGCAATTCGCGCAGGCCTATTTCGACAGATATGGCGACCAGAGCCGGGCGCTGGCCCGGATCGCCGCCAAGAACCACGGCAATTCGGTCAACAACCCGCTGGCGCAGTTGCAAAAACCGATGGACGAGGCGTTCTGTGCCGAGGTATCGGACCGCAATCCGATGATCGCGGCACCGCTGAAAAAGACCGACTGTTCGCTGGTCTCGGACGGGGCGGCGGCGCTGGTGCTGGTGGCAGACGATCTGGTGAGCGATATGGCCAAGGCGGTGCGGATGCGCGGTGTCGCGCAGGTCAACGACGTGCTGCCGATGTCGGCGCGCGACCTGCTGGCCTTTGAGGGGCCGCGCCGGGCGATCCACGCGGCTTATGACCGGGCCGGGATCAGCGTCGGCGATCTGGATGTGGCCGAGGTGCACGATTGTTTCACAATCGCCGAATTGCTGATCTATGAGGCGATGGGGCTGGCCGCACATGGTCATGCCGCCGACCTGCTGGAGGGCGGCGTGGTGCACGCCGGCGGTCGGCTGCCGGTGAACCTGTCGGGCGGGCTCAAGGCCAAGGGGCATCCGGTCGGCGCGACCGGCGTGTCGATGCACACGATGGTGGCACGGCAGGTGCTGGGGCTGGCGGACGCGATGCAGCATCCCAGTGCCGAACTGGGGCTGGTGTTCAACATGGGTGGCTCGGGCGTTGCGAACTACGCCAGCGTGCTGGAAGGGGTCAGGGTATGAACCTGGGGTTGTGGTTGCAGCGGCGGGCGCGGGTCAGTCCCGAGCGCCCGGCATTGTTCCTGGGCCGCGACCCGGTGGCGAGCTATGGCCAGTTTCATGACCGGGCCGCGCGGGTCGCGGGCTGGCTGGCCGCGCAGGGCATCGCGCCGGGCGATCGGGTGGCGATTTATATGAAGAACGGTCCCGATTACCTGATCGCGCAATACGCGATCTGGTACGCGGGGGCAGTCGCGGTCCCGATCAACGCCAAGCTGCACGGGCGCGAGGCGGCGTTCATTCTCGACAACGCCGAGGCGGAACTGTGCTTTACCTCGCCGGGTCTGACCGAGGCGCTGCGGGACGCGGAGGTGACCTGCGACCTGACCGATGTCACGCAGGAGGCCTATACGGCCGCGCTGGCTCAAGAACCCGTGCCGGATGTGACGCCGCGTGCGGCGGACGACTTGTGCTGGCTGTTCTACACCTCGGGCACCACCGGGCGGCCCAAGGGGGTGATGATCACCAACCGGATGCTGATGGCGATGTCGCTGACCTATCTGGCGGATGTCGATACGGCCACGGGTGACGACGCGATCCTCTATGCTGCGCCGATGAGCCATGGCGCGGGCATCTACAACATGCTGCACGTGCTGCTGGGAGCGCGCCATGTCTGCCCGGTGTCGGGGGGATTCGATCCGGCCGAGATCTTTGAGCTGGCGGCGCATCACGGTAACGTGCAGATGTTCGCCGCCCCGACCATGGTCAGACGGATGACCGATGCGGCACGGGCCAGCGGGGCCACGGGCGAGGGGTTGCGCACCGTGGTCTATGGCGGCGGCCCGATGTACCTGGCCGATATCCAGGATGCGGTGGCGCAGTTCGGTCCGATCTTTATTCAGATCTATGGTCAGGGCGAATGCCCGATGGGGATCTCGGCGCTGAGCCGCGCCGAGGTCGCCGACCGGGACCACCCGCGATGGCGCGAACGGTTGCTTAGTGTCGGGCGGGCGCAATCGCCGGTCGAGGTGCGCATCGGCGATGCGCAGGGCGCGCCGCTGCCGCCGGGGGAACACGGCGAGATCATGGTGCGCGGCGACGTAGTGATGGCGGGCTATTGGCGCAACCCCGAAGCGACCGCCAAGACTGTTGTCGATGGCTGGCTGATGACCGGCGACATGGGGTTCATGGACACCGACGGCTATGTCACCATGCAGGACCGGTCCAAGGACATGATCATCACCGGTGGATCCAACGTCTATCCGCGCGAGGTCGAAGAGGTGTTGCTGACGCATCCGCAGGTGTCCGAGGTTTCGGTGGTCGGGCGCGCGCATCCTGACTGGGGCGAGGAGGTGGTGGCCTTTGTCGTTGGAACCGCGCAGCCCGCCGATCTGGATGCGCTGTGCAACGACAATATCGCCCGTTTCAAGCGCCCCAAGGATTACCTGTTCTTAACTGAGCTACCCAAGAACAACTACGGTAAGGTGTTGAAAACAGAGCTGCGGCAGCGGCTGGAAGAGGAAACATGACGGATCCTGCGGGGCATCGCCGGGTTATTCGGCGACGTTCATCCCGAGGGCAAAGACTGCTTTGTTGTCCTGATCGCCCAGCAGGGCTTCGAAGGAGGAAGCGCGGTGCGGGTCCAGCACCACCAGTTCGTCTGCATCGGTGCGGATCACCCAGTTGTAGATTTCGTTCAGGCCCCGCTGGATGCTGGTGAGCAGATTTGACCGGACTGCATCAAAGCGTGCCATGCGGTCGCGGGGGATTGTGATCACGCTGGCATCAGGGCAGATTTCGGCGATGGCCGGATCGGGCCCGTGGCCCACGACAGACAGGTTCTCGCCGCCCAGGTCGCGCACGAAATGCCAGTACTATTGACCGAGGGCCCAATGGTCGCGGTAAACCATCGTGATTGCACAGATTTTCATGCCGCGATGTAACCGAATTGCCGACGGCGCCTGTCCATCGGCAATTCGGTCGGAATCCAAGAATTTTCGAGAAATTCTTGCAAAAATCTGCGGAAAATTTTCGGCGCCCGGACGAAAAAGGGCCGGTCGCGATGGACCGGCCCTGCGTTTGTATCTCCCGGCGTTCAGATCGCCAGGTATTCTGCCCGGAGCTCTTCGTTTTCCAGCACCTCGGCGGCGGTGCCGTCAAAGACGATGCCGCCGGTGTCCAGGATCACCGCCCGGTCGGCCAGTTCCAGCGCGCGCACGGCGTTCTGTTCGACGATGACGGTGGTCATGCCCTGTTCCTTGATGTGGATGAGCGTCTTTTCGATTTCGTCCACGATCACCGGCGCCAAACCTTCATAGGGTTCGTCCAGCAGCAGCACCTTGATGTCCCGGGCCAGCGCGCGGGCGATGGCCAGCATCTGTTGCTCGCCACCCGACAGGGTGATGCCTTCCTGTTTACGGCGTTCGCCGAGGCGGGGGAACAGTTCGTAAAGACGATCGAGCGACCAGCCGATCGGCGGGGCAATCTGCGCCAGCTGCAGGTTTTCCTCGACCGTGAGGCCGGGAATGATGCGGCGGTCTTCGGGCACAAGGCCCAAACCGACGCTGGCGGCCTCGTAGCTGGCCATATTGTGCAGCGGCTGGTGGTCCAGCCAGATTTCGCCGTGCTTGACCTGCGGATCGCCGAGCCGTGCGATGGAGCGCAGAGTCGAGGTCTTGCCCGCACCGTTGCGGCCCAGAAGCGCGAGGATCTCGCCTTCGTGCACGTTGAAGCTGATCCCTTGCACGATGTAGCTTTCGCCGTAGTAGGCGTGCACATCCCAGACCGATAGAAAGGCCGGAGCGGTGGTCGCCTGATTGGCGTTCTTGGAGAAGTCGGGTTTGACGTTCATCTGATGATCTCCTTGCCCCGGTTATGCGCTTTCGCCCAGATACGCTTCGCGCACTTTAGGGTTGCCGCGGATGTTCTGCGGATCGTCCTCGACCAGCGGCGTGCCCTGCGCCAAAACGGTGATCCGGTCCGCCAGCGAGAAAACCACATGCATATCGTGTTCGATGATGGCGATGGTGATGTCGCGCTCTTCCTTGATTTCTTTCAGCAGGTCGATGGTGTTGTTGGTATCGGCCCGCGCCATGCCGGCGGTGGGTTCATCCAGCAACAGCAGCCGCGGCGCCTGGGACAGGCACATGCCGATTTCCAGGCGCCGCTTGTCGCCGCGGGACATGGCGGAGGCATTCATGTGCCGCTTGTCCGCCATGTTCATCTCCTCCAGCATCGCCTCGGCCTGTTCGATGACCTGTTTCTCGGCCGAGACGGATCCGATAGCATGCATGCGGAACGACCCGTCGCGCTTGGCAAAGATCGGGATCAGCATGTTTTCCATCACCGTCAGATCGCCAAAAATCTCGGGCGTCTGAAACACGCGGGAAATCCCCATCTGGTTGATCTCGTAGGGTGAGCGGCCGAGAACCGATTGGCCGTCGAACATGACGCTGCCACTGTCGGGGATCAGCTTGCCCACCAGGCAGTTCAGCAGGGTGGATTTGCCGGCACCGTTGGGGCCGATGATCGCGTGGCAGGAGTTCTCCTTGACGCTGAGGTTTACATCCGACAGGGCCTGCAGACCACCGAAGCGTTTGCCGACGTCCTTGATTTCAAGAATTCCCATATCGCTTCTCCTTATTCCGCCGGCTCGGTCGAACTTTTGGTGTTTTCTTCGGAGCCGCCACGCTTGCTGCGGATCCATGCCGCCAGACGCTGGCCGCCTTCAACAAGACCGCCGGGCAGGAAGATCACCACGAGCATGAACAGGATGCCCAGGGTCAGGTGCCAGCCTTTGCCGATGAAGGGGTGAACGATGAACACCATCGCGTCTTCGAGGCCGTCGGGCATGAAGCTGAACCACTGGTGCAGGACGTTGTCGTTGATTTTCGAGAAAATGTTCTCGAAGTACTTGATGAAGCCCGCGCCCAGAACCGGGCCGATCAGGGTTCCGGTGCCGCCGAGGATGGTCATCAGGACAACTTCGCCAGAGGCGGTCCACTGCATGCGCTCGGCTCCTGCCAGCGGGTCCATTGCGGCCATCAGGCCACCGGCCAGACCGGCGTACATTCCCGAGATCACGAAAACGGCGAGCGTGTAGGGGCGCGGGTTCAGACCAGTGTAGGACATGCGGGTGTTGTTCGATTTGATGGCGCGCAGCATCAGACCGAATGGCGAGCGGAAAATGCGGACCGCAAGATAGAACATTACCAGCATGACGATTGCCGAAAAGTAGTAGCCGACATTGAAGGTGAACTGCCATGCCCCGACCTCGAGGAAGAAGGAGTCGTTCATCACGAGGCCAAACAGGTGCGGCGTGTTGGGCTCATTAGCCCCCAGCAGCGCCTGTGGATCGCTTGTATAAACCTGCAGACCGGTTTCACCGTTGGTGATCGTAGTGCCGACAAACCGGCCCAGCAGATCCGAGTAGGAGATCGCGAACATCATCTGCGCGAAGGCAAGCGTAAGGATCGAGAAGTAGATGCCCGAGCGCCGCAGGGATACGTAGCCGATGCCGAGAGCAAAGATGCCCGAGATAATGATTGCAAGCGGCAGACCCCAGAGCACGTTGTAGTCCAGCAGCTTGTACATCCAGACCACTGCGTAGGACCCGATACCCAGGAAGGCGGCGTGACCGAAGGAAAGGTACCCTGTCAGGCCGAACAGCAGGTTGAAGCCGATGGCGAAGATGCCGAAGATGGCAAAACGCTGCATCAGGTCGGGATAACCGGCGTTGAACTGCGCCATCGCCGAACCTTCGGGGAAAGGGTTGAGGATGAAGGGTGCGAACAACGCCAGCACCGCAACGAAGGTCAGCAGGGTCGCGTCTTTTTTGTTAAGGCCCAGCATGGTTTAGTCCTCCATCACGCCTTTACGGCCCATCAGGCCACGTGGACGTGTAAGCAGAATGATGATGGCGACAATGTAGATGATGATCTGGTCGATACCGGGCAGCCAGTTCTTGACCTCGTTCATCGAGGCAAAGCTTTCCAGGATGCCCAGCAGGAAGCCTGCCAGAACGGCGCCGGGAAGCGATCCCATCCCGCCGACGACCACCACAACGAAGCTGAGAACCAGGAAGTCCATGCCCATGTGGTAGTTGGGGCTGTTAATCGGTGTGTACATCACCCCGGCAAGACCGGCCACGGCCGCGGCGATGCCGAACATGATGGTAAAGCGCCGGTCGATATTGATCCCTAGCAGTCCGACCGTTTCACGGTCCGCCATGCCGGCCCGCACGACCATGCCGAAGGTGGTGAACTGAAGGAAGGCGAAGACGCCGCCGATGATCAGCGTGGCAAAGCAGAAGTAGACGATCCGCCAAACAGGGTAGACGATATCGAAGCCGATTACCGAACCGATGTTCGCGACACCGCTCAGCGCCTCTGGGGCAGGGGTCGGGATCGGATTGGCACCGTAGAAATACTTGACAATTTCCTGCAGCACGATGGCCAGGCCAAAGGTCACGAGGATCTGGTCAGCATGGGGACGCTTGTAGAAATGCTTGATCAGACCGCGTTCCATGATAAAGCCGACGGCGACCATGATCGGGATCGCGAACAGGATCGCCAGCGGGACAGACCAGTCAATAATGGTCGAGCCGACCTCGGGGCCGAACCAGCTTTCGATATAGGGTGTCTTGACCTTCAGGGGGTTGCCCAGAAAGTCCTTCTGGGTGGGATCTTCGACAATGAAGCTGAGGTTCAGCAGCTTGGAAAGCGTAACCGCACAGAAGGCACCAATCATGAACAACGCGCCATGCGCAAAGTTCACCACGCCCAAGGTGCCGAAGATTAGCGTCAGACCCAGCGCGATCAGCGCATAGGCAGAGCCCTTGTCGAGCCCGTTCAGAATTTGCAGGAGGATTGCGTCCATGGGTCCCCACCTCAGGGTTGGTCAGTCAGGGAACGGAATGTTCCGGGAGCATCGAACGGCATGGCGCCGGATTTAGGGTGGCCGGCCGCGCGGGGGGCGCGACCGGCCGGGGCACATAATAGGCTTATGCGCCCGGGTTGCATTTACCCAGATCGCCGCCGGCGAACATCGGGTGATCCGGCGCGTACTCGACCTGAGCGCGGGGGGTCACTTCGACGATTTCCAGGGTGTCGTATTCGTTGGTCGGGTTGTCCTTGCCTTTCATGACCAGTACGTCCTTGAAGCACTGGTGATCGTCGGCGCGGTACAGCGTCGGGCCGTTGCCCAGACCGTCGAATTCAAAGCCTTCCAGGGCTTCGGCGACGCCACAGGGATTAAAGGTGCCGGCACGTTCACAGGCGTCCGCATAGAGCAGCGTCTGAGCGTAGCAAGTCTGTGCCGAGTTCGAGGGCGGGCGACCGTATTTTTCGCCGAAGGACTTCACAAAGGCCTTGGAGCCTTCATCCTGCAGCTGCCAGTTCCAGTTCATCGACCCGATCACGCCCTGCACGTTGGAGCCGGCGCCTGCAGCCATTAGCTCCGAGTACAGCGGCACGACGATTTCGAACTGCTTGCCGTTTACCATCTTGTCACGCAGACCGAACTGGATCGCGTTGGTCAGCGAGTTCACCATGTTGCCGCCATAGTGGTTCAGAACCAGAACGTCCGCGCCCGAGTTCAGAACCGGTGCGATGTAGGACGAGAAGTCGGTCGCCGCCAGCGGGGTCAGCACGTTGTTGACGGTTTCCCAGCCCACGGCCTCGGTTGCGGCCGCAATCGATTCCTGCTGCGTCCAGCCCCAGGTGTAGTCTGCGGTCAGGTGATAGGCGCGGCGGTCCGAGCCATAGGCGTTCTTGAGCACCGGCGCCAGTGCGGCACCCGACATGTATCCGTTAAAGAAGTGACGAAAGCCGTTGGCTTTTTTGTCTTTACCGGTGGTGTCGTTGGAGTGGGTCAGGCCCGCCATGAAGATCACGCCGGCGTCCTGACACAGGCCCTGAACCGCGATGGCCACGCCCGAGGACGAGCCGCCGTTGATCATGATGGCGCCGTCTTTTTCAATCATCGACTTGGCCGACGCGCGGGCAGCGTCCGACTTGGTCTGGGTGTCGCCGGTAACGAACTCGACTTTCTTGCCCAGGATACCATTGCCCTTCAGCGCCTTCGACGTAAAGGTGTTCAGGCAACCGCCGTCGCCCATGCCGTTTAGGTGCTCAACCGCCAGCTCCTGTGCGCGCAGTTCGTCCAGGCCCTCTTCGGCGTAGGGACCGGTCTGGGGCACGTTGAAGCCCAGCGTAACCGAGCCGCCGGTGGGTTCGTTTGTGTAGGCCGCTGCGGACGAGGCCGTAAAGATTGTCGGCAGAGCAACGCCGGCACCGGCAATAGCGCCGGTCTTCAGCACGCCGCGACGTGTGACATCAGTTTTGGACATGTAATCCTCCCATTTCGTGAAACGCGACGCGCGGCTCCTCATTCCGCACGGCGCATGCACGTGTGTGCAAAGTCAGTATGAGGGGGGATTGGAAAATTTCGCAATAAACCCCTTGAATGCAACAATTATTTTGTAAATAAATGCACAATGCCGTGGGGCAAGTTGTAAATATCATTATGTTGCATCGCAGAAAGGCTTTGATTTGCCGGTGAAAAAGGACAGTGCCTCGCATGGCGCGTGACACCTTGACGGGCAGCCGCATTCGCGAGCGCCGCTCTATCGCCGGGCTACGGCAGGCGGATCTGGCGCGACAAGTTGGCATATCGGCATCCTACCTCAACCTGATCGAGCACAACCGCCGCAGAATCGGCGGCAAGCTGCTGGTCGATATCGCCCAGGTCCTCGGGGTCGAGCCGTCGATGCTGACCGAAGGTGCCGAGGCCGCCCTGATCGCCACCCTGCGTGAGGCCGCCGCCGGTGCCGGCGCGCCCAGCCACGAAGCCGACCGCGTCGATGAATTTGCCGGGCGGTTCCCGGCCTGGGCCGAGGTGCTGGCCTGGGCGCATCGCCGCGTGGGGTCGCTGGAGCGCACGGTTGAAACCTTGTCGGACCGACTGACCCACGACCCCCATCTGGCCGCCTCGCTGCACGAGGTGCTGTCGACGGCGGCGGCGATCCACTCCACCGCCTCGATCCTCGCCGAAACCGGCGAGCTGGAGGCGGAATGGCGCGACCGTTTTCACAAGAACCTCAACCAGGACAGCCAGCGTCTGGCTGAAAGTTCAAAGGCGCTGGTCACATATCTGGACCAAAGCCAGGAAGGCGGCGACGACCCGCGCGGCGTGCCTCAGGAAGAGGTCGAGGCGCTGTTTGCCAGCCGCGGACACCATTTCGAGGAACTGGAAACCGGTGCCATGGATATTGAGGGCCTGATTGCCGGCGCGCCGGGGTTGACCTCCGCGGCGGCGCGGCAGGTGGCGGAGGTGACGCTGGGCATCTATGCGCGGGACGCGCAAGCCATGCCGCTGACCGAGTTCCGGGCGGCGCTGGTCCAGAGCGGGCTGGATCCGGTGGCGCTGGCCGCACAGTTCGAGACCGATCTGCCCTCGGTCTTGCGTCGTATCGCGACCCTGCCCGAAGGAGTCGGCGGGGCGGAGGCGGGGCTGGTCGTCTGCGATGCCTCCGGCAGCATACTCTACCGCAAGGCGATTCCCGGGTTCGCATTGCCTCGGCAGGGTGATTCCTGTCCGCTGTGGCCGCTATTCACGGCGCTGAACCGGCCCCTGGTGCCGATCCGTCGCAGGGTATCGCAACTGGGGCGGACAGCTGCCGAATTCGACTGCATGGCAGTGGCGACGCCCCAATTCATGCCGGATTTCGATCATGACCCGGTTTATCGGGCATTTATGCTGATTTTACCGGCCTCGGGCCCCGAAGAAAGCCGACAGGATGTGCAGCCGGTCGGCAGCTCCTGCCGGGTTTGCCCGCGCGGCACCTGCGGCGCCCGCCGCGAACCATCAATACTGAGCGAAGGGTTTTGACACTCGGGTTGTTGCGTGGGTAGTCTGGGATGGGGAAAGATTGTTGCGCGGCGGTTCCATCGCGCAGCTTTTGGAGGGAAAGCCAGCGGATGAGCCGTCATGTACTTTTGGTCGAGGATGAGCCGAATATCACCGAGGCGATCCGCTTTCTGCTGATGCGGGACGGCTGGACCGTCGATGCACATTCAGACGGCGCCGACGCGGTGGACATCATACGCGCCGCGCGGCCCGATCTGGTTATCCTTGACGTTATGCTGCCCGGCAAAAGCGGCATGGAGATCCTGCGCGATCTGCGCGAGATCGAAGAGCTGCGCGCGATGCCGGTGCTGATGCTGACAGCGCGCGGCCAGTCGCGCGATCGCGACATGGCCGAAAAGGCCGGCGTCAGCCGGTTCATGACCAAGCCGTTCTCGAATGCCGAAGTGCTGACGGCGGTGCGCGATCTGCACGCGCAGGCCACCCAGTCTTGATCCCGGCAAAATGACACCGCCGAGCGATGATATCGACAGGGGTCAACCGGTGTCGCCACCGGTGTTCCTGGGGCGCCACAGCTATCGTCGCCGCCGACTGATGGATGCGGCGCGTCTGCTGCCGTTTTTGGGCATGCTGCTGTTCGCGGTACCGCTGCTGTGGCCCGGCGCCGACACCGCCGGGGTCGCGGATCCGATGCCGACATCACGGGCGATCCTGTATATCTTTTCGTCCTGGGCCCTGCTGATCCTGGCAGCCGTCTGGTTCGGGTTCCGCACCCGTGGCTGGAACCAGGCAGAGCCCCCGGTAGATGAGCCCGACACCGGCGCGCGGGACCGGGGCTGATGGCCCCGCTGAATGTACTGGTCCTGGTCTGCTTGGGCTATGTGGCGCTGCTGTTCGTCGTGGCCTTTGCCGCTGATCGGCTGGCGGCGGCCGGGCGCAGCACCTGGTTGCGGTCGCCACTGGTCTACACGCTGTCGATGTCGATCTATTGCACGGCATGGACGTTCTACGGCGCGGTCGGCTACGCGGCGCGCTCCGGGCTGGAGTTCCTGACCATCTATCTTGGTCCGACTCTGGTGATGATCGGCTGGTGGTGGGGCCTGCGCAAGCTGGTGCGGGTGGGCCGCAGCCAGCGGGTCACCTCGATCGCCGACCTGATCTCGTCGCGCTATGGTAAATCCAACCTGCTTGCGATCTGCGTCACCATCCTCGCGGTGATCGGGGTGACACCCTATATTGCGCTGCAATTGCAGTCGATTACCCTGTCGTTCTCGATTTTTTTCGACACCGACCCGATGCGGGAGTATGGCGAGGCCGGCGTGGTGTTCTGGGTCGCCGCCGGGCTGGCCGTCTTTGCGATCTTGTTCGGGACCCGAAACCTCGATGCCAACGAACGCCACCACGGGGTGGTGACGGCGGTGGCGTTCGAGGCGATTGTCAAGCTTGTGGCGCTGCTGGCGGTTGGCATCTTTGTGGTCTGGGGCATGTCGGGCGGCGTCGGTCCGACACTGGACCGGATCGACGCCTCCGAAATCGGCCAATGGCAGGTGGACAGCGGACGCTGGGCCACGATTACCTTTCTGTCGGCGGCGGCATTCGTCTGCCTGCCGCGCATGTTTCAGGTGATGGTGGTGGAAAACGATGACGAACGCCACCTGCGCACCGCCGCCTGGGCGTTTCCGCTTTACATGTTGTTAATCTCGCTGTTTGTCGTGCCCATCGCGGTGGTCGGGCTGGATGTGATGCCACAAGGGTCCAATCCCGACATGTTCGTTTTGACCCTGCCGCTGAGCCAGGGGCAGGAAGCGCTGGCGATGCTGTCCTTCCTCGGCGGATTTTCCTCGGCGACTTCGATGGTGATTGTGGCGGCCATGGCGCTGTCGACGATGGTGTCGAACCATATCGTGATGCCGATCTGGCTGTCGTCCAAGGTCGGCAGTGCCAGCGTATCGGGTGATGTGCGCCAGGTGATCCTGCTGGCCCGGCGGGTGTCCATCGCCGTAATCATGGCGCTGGGCTATTTCTATTTCCGCTTGTCGGGCGGCGGCGCGGCGCTGGCCAGTATCGGGCTGATCGCCTTTGCCGGGATCGCCCAGATCCTGCCGGCGCTGGTGGGCGGGTTGTTCTGGCGCGGCGCCACCCGGTCCGGGGCCTTTGCCGGGCTGACGTTTGGTTTCGTCCTGTGGCTCTATACCCTTCTCTTGCCGGGGCTCGGGGGCGGGCTGCTGTCGGCGGGGATCGTGGAAAACGGGCTGTTTGGCGTCGGCTGGCTGCGCCCGCATGCACTATTCGGTATCGAGGGCATGGACCCCACAGTGCATTCGGTCACGTGGAGCATGGCGTTGAACGCAACCGCCTTCTGTCTGGTGTCTCTGATGGGTTTTCCCAGCCCGCTGGAGCGTCTGCAGGGCGCGCAATTCGTCAATGTTTTCGACCATTCCGCCGGGCCGCGCGGCTGGACTGGGTCGGTGGCGCAAAGCGAAGACCTGATGATCATGTCACAGCGCATCCTGGGGGCGAGCGAAGCGCAGGAACTGTTTCAGCGCGAAGCCGCGTTGCAAGGGGTTTACGGTCGCCTGCCGGAGCCCACGCCGCTGTTTCTGGAGCGGTTGGAGCGCGAACTAAGCGGTTCTGTCGGGGCGGCTACGGCGCACGCGATGATCGGCCAGATCGTTGGCGGATCGTCGGTTTCGGTCGAGGATCTGCTTGCGGTGGCCGATGAAAGCGCCCAGCTGATGGAATATTCCAGCCAACTCGAGGCGAAATCAACCGAGCTGAGCCGCACCGCGCGGCAGCTGCGCGAGGCGAATGAGAAGCTGACGCAGATCTCCTTACAAAAGGACGCCTTCCTGAGCCAGGTCAGCCACGAATTGCGCACACCGATGACCTCGATCCGAGCGTTCTCCGAGATCCTGCGCGACACCGATGAGCTGGAGGCTGCCGATCAGACCCGTTATGCCACCATCATCCACGACGAGGCGCTGCGCTTGACCCGGCTGCTGAACGACCTGCTGGACCTGAGCGTGCTGGAAAGCGGTCAGGTCAGCCTGAACATGCGAGAGGGCAGCCTGACGACGATCCTGGACCGGGCGGTTTCGACCGCGCTGACGGGATCGGACCGCAAGCTGATCGTCCGGCGCCGCCGGATAAACGAGGCGCTGATGCTGCATTCCGACCTCGATCGTCTGGCGCAGGTATTCATCAACCTGATCGCCAACGCGCAGAAATACTGCGATGCCGCCGAGCCGGAGCTGACTATAACGGTGCATAACGCGGGCGATCGGATTATGCTTGACTTCATCGACAACGGCAGCGGTATCCCGCCCGAAGCCCAGGCGATGGTGTTCGAGAAGTTTGCCCGTGTCAGTGCCGAAAAGGCCGGTGGTGCGGGGCTGGGGCTGGCGATCTGTCGCGAGATCATGCAGCGGCTGGGCGGTGATGTCAGCTATCTGACCGGGCAGGGCGGCGGTGCGTTTCGCGTGACGCTGCCGGTGGCGCCGGCGCTGGCCGCGCAATAGGGCGATGTAAAGGGGTTGGTAACCTCTGGTGCGTTAGACCGGAAGAAGTGGAGCCAGAAAACGCAGGCCGGAGGCGATGGCACAGTCCGAACCAGCATCGACATCCGCGTTGCGGCGCAAGGTGGCCGCATCGCAAGATGAAAAACCGTCCGCGTCCGGCCGGTCGGCGCTGCGGGCATTGCGGTTGGCGCTGGCGCGCGGCAGCGCAGAAGAACTGGACATGCCATTGGCAGTGCTCGGTGCCCGGCAGGGGCGGTCCACCCAGGACGAGATCGCGCGGCTGCTGACCGGAGACCGGCTGTTGATCGTGCTGGACGGTAACGGCGGCAGTATTGGTGCCATGGCTCTGGATCGTGCGCTGGTGTCCGGTTTGCTGCAGCAGCAGACAATGGGGCGGATCTCGAACGGTACGTCGGACGAGCGGCCCTTTACCGGTACCGACGCGGCGATGGCCGCACCGCTTGCCAACGGAATGTTGTCGCGGGTGGCCGCCTTGACGGAGTCCGCAGTTGATCGGCACTGCTTCGAGGGGTACCGCTTTGGCGCCCGGGCCGAGGACAGCCGCGCCTTGCTCTTGATCCTCGAAGCCGACAAGTTCCGCACATTCACCCTGGTCGTGGATCTTGCCGGTGGAGTGCTGCAGGGAGAACTGAGCCTGATCCTGCCCGACAGACCGCCGGAGCCGCCAAAATGCGAGACCGAAGTGCAGGAGGAAACGGACGCTGACCCAGCAAGCACCGGTGAGTTCGGCGGGCTCCGGGCGGAGCTGAACGCGGTGGTCTGCCGGATGAAACTGCCTATTTCCGAACTGTCGGCACTGCAGCCGGGCGACGTAATCCCGCTGATCATGCCCGAGGGGTTGAACAAGACCCGGCTGCATTCGATAACGGGGCAGGCCGTGACCCTTGGTCGCCTGGGGCGGATCAACGGGTTGCGGGCCGTGCGCATAAACGAATGCGAGACGCCATCTGGCCACCCGTCAATGGACAACGCGTCAGAGTTCCAAAGCGAAGCCGAAGACAGCGGGAAACCGGATCCGGGGGGAAACCCGGAGCCGCTGACCTACGATCACCAGGACGAGGGTCTGGCGGATTTGCCGGACTTGCCCGGCATTCCGGATCTGCCCGATTTGCCGGATCTGCCCGCGCCGTTGCCTGCGTTGATCCCGGGTGACGACGGCGCCGCCGACGAGTCCTTTGATCTGACGCAGGAGCCGACGCTGGCCGAAATCACCGAACTGGCCGGGCTGGGAGATGACGAAGGTCTCGTGGAAAAAACCAGCGTTTAGAGGCGTCTGGCTGGCTCCGTGCCGAGGTTTATGCCGCTATTGGGCCTTTGCCAGCCGATCGCCCCGCGTCGGCCGGGTTACGACGGCTGAGCGGCTAGCTGTTCCAGAGCCGGACGCAGATTGTCCAGCTGGTAGCCTGCGGCCGCGGTCTTGGCAATAATCTCATCGGTGGGGATCTGCCCCGCCTGGCCGATCGCCCAGATAACCGAACAGCGGGTGCCACTGCGGCAATAGGCCAGCACCGGACCCTCGCTTGCCGCCACTAGCGCGCGCTGTCGCGCGGCATTGTCCGGGGTCAGGGTTTGCTGGTTCAGTTCCAGCACCTCGTAGCGCAGCCCGACCGCCTCCGCCGCGGCGCGGATAGTGGCCGACTGCAGGTCGGCTTCGACTTCGCTGTCAGGACGGTTGCAGATCACCGTCGTGAACCCGGCCGCGGCAATCGCGGGCAGGTCGGATGCGGTGATTTGTGGTGACACGGCATAGCCGGGAGTGATCGGGCGAATATCCATGGTGCGACTCCTTAAACTGCGTCTGCCAGCCTGTCCAGACGGGCGCCGATCAAAGGTGCGAGCGCCATGCCGCCGAGCATCGCGGCCATAAAAACCAGCCCGCCCATGCCGTTGTAGGTGATCGAGGCCACGGCGGGACCCGGGCACAGGCCGGCAAGGCCCCAGCCCATGCCGAACAGCACCGAACCGGTGATCAGACGATGGTCCAGTTCGGGCTTAGGTGGTTTGGGAAAATCGCCTCCGACCAATGGCTTGCGGCCCTCAGCTATTCTCCAGGCAAAGACCATTGGGATGATCGCGCCCCCCATGACAAAGGCCAGTGTCGGATCCCAGTCGCCAAACACGTCGAGCCAGCCCTGAACCTTGGTCGTGTCGGTCATGCCGGAGACGAAAAGCCCGCCGCCAAAGAGGCTACCGGCAAGTAAAGAAAGGAGAATTCGTTTCATCAGATCAGCCCCCAGACATGCCGGAACAGAGCCAGCGTGAGACCGCCGGCGAGGATGTAGAACACGGTCGCGACGATGCCGCGCAGGGAAAACCGCGAGATGCCGCAGACGCCGTGACCGGAGGTGCAGCCGTTGGCGATCCGGGTTCCGACCCCGACCAGCAGACCGGCGATCACGATTACTTCCCATTTATCAGTGAGATGAGTGTCTATCTTGACGTTGTAGAGTGGCCACAGAAGCAGCGGCATCACCACCACGCCAAAGAGGAAGGCCAACCGTTCCCAAAGGTTGGAACGGCCGGTGCCGTCAATCAATCCGCCAAGGATTCCCGACGCGCCCATGATGCGCCCGTTGCCCAGCAGGAACACGGCCCCGCCCAATCCGATCAGCCCGCCGCCAACCAGTCCCCAGATCCAATCTGTCTGCATTTTGTCCGTTTTGTCCTCTGTTGTTCGCGCGGTTTTTCGATTTTGTACAAATATTTCAGAGCTTGTTGACCGGGATTTTCAGGAACACGTCGCCCTTTTCGTCAGCCGGCGGCATCTGGCCGGCGCGCATGTTGACCTGTAGCGAAGGCAGAATCAGGCGCGGCATGTCCAAAGTGGCGTCGCGTTCGTCGCGCATCCGCACGAAATCCTCGACCTTCTTGCCAGCGCCGACATGAATGTTCAGCGCCTTCTGTTCACCGACGGTGGTTTCCCAAGCGAATTCGTCGCGACCCGGTGCCTTGTAATCGTGGCCGACAAAGATCCGGGTGTCATCGGGCAGGGCGAGGATTTTCTGGATCGAGTTGAAGAGGGTTTCGGACGAGCCTCCGGGGAAGTCGCAGCGGGCGGTGCCAAAATCGGGCATGAACAGTGTGTCGCCGACAAAGGCGGCATCGCCGATCACATAGGTCAGACAGGCGGGCGTGTGGCCGGGCGTGTGTAGCACGTCGCCGCGCATCTGGCCGATGTGGAAACTGTCGCCCTGTTTGAACAGCGCGTCGAACTGGCTGCCGTCGCGCTGGAACTCGGTGCCTTCGTTAAAGACCTTGCCGAACGTGTCCTGCACCACGGTGATGCGGTCGCCGATGCCGATCTTGCCGCCCAGCTTTTCCTGCAGGTAGGGCGCGGCGGACAGGTGGTCGGCGTGCACGTGGCTTTCGAGGATCCACTCTACGGTCAGGTCCCCGGCGCGGATGTAATCGACGATCCTGTCGGCGGAATCGGTATTGGTGCGGCCCGAGGCGTGGTCGAAGCCCAGCACGCTGTCGATGATGGCGCAGGCGCTGCCGTGCGGTTCACGCACAACGTAGGATACGGTGAAAGTCGCCTCGTCAAAGAAGGCTTTTACAAAAGGGGTCATGAGGCTCTCCGTTCGCTTCGGTGTAAAACATATATAGTTTAGCGAATGTGTTGCAAGTCTCTTTTGCATTGCCGGAGATTCATCTTTTGTCGTTGACCTGAATCAAGGCGATGTGTCCGGTTCGTTGTCACAACTCTATATGAAAAAGCGGCGGTGTGCCGCGTAAATGGGCAGCCGGAGCGACTGCGGCGCGGCTTGATCCGTTGTTAAGGGATTATTTCTTATCAGCGTTACATCCCCCGGCCATGATCGGGGGGCGTGTAAGGGAGGTACACAAGATGACCACGACCGAGCTTTTCAAAATCGCTGAACGTCTGGAACAGAAGATCGCCGGGGCGACCACGGCCCAGCGGATCGAGCTTCAGCCGCAGTTCAGCGCCGTGCTGAAGCGGATCCAGGCGGCGGGCGATCAGGTGCCGCTGCGGTTGCGCCGGCTAGATGCTTCGCTGTGTGACGAAGCCATCGAGGCGCGGTTCGACAATATGCCGATCTGAGACCGGTTACGGGGATCAGCCCAGCGCGATCCCCGTCATCACCAGCATCAATCCGATCACCGACAGGAACAATGCGCCCAGATTGAAGGGCAGAACGGCCTTGAGAACGGCGCGCAATTGGTCGTCGGACAGGTTGGCTCGGCGCGCGCGCATCACCCGGACGATACACCACAAGAGCCCGATCAGACCGCTGACCGACAGGGCGACCCCGGCCCAGATCATGATATCGAACATGTTTTCATCCCGTTCTGCCTGGGTCTGCGCCTAGCCCAATGCGGCGCGGCCTGCAAGTGCGGCTAAATTTCCTCCGGGCGGCGGACGTGGTCCATCCAGACCTGTGCGCCGCGTCTTACCGCATCATAGGTGGCGCGGCCCACGGCCTCGCCTAGCGGAGTATGCAGCCCGGCAAAGGGCACTTCACCCGGCAGCGCGGCGACGGCGATGCAGTCGGTGCCGGTGCCGGTGGCGGGGCCGGTGGGCAGAACGTGGCCGGTGTCGATCACGGCCGCTGTCCGCGCCTGCGTGGCGATCGACAGGGTTTCCAGCAGCGCGGCGTCTGACAGCGGCTGATCGGTGATCACCGCGAGATTGATGGTGCCCCAGTCCTTGCCGCTGCGGTCGAGCCGGGTGCCGATGCGTTCGGCGTTAGACAAACCGGTGGTGGCGATGCAGGTCGCCGTTATGGTCTCGACGGTGGCGCTGGCGGTTTCATAGGCGGTGATGTCGCGCGAGGTCAGCATGGCGACAGCATCGGGGGTTTCTCTGTTGGTCAGTTCGCGGTGGATCCAGGCGATGGGGTCGAGGTCGGGCGTCAGATCGGCGTTGCGCACCTCGCGCCAGGTGATGCGGGTGGCGGTGACAAAGCCGGGTCGGGTCAGCGACCAGCTGAGCAGGCGGTGCGGCTGGCCGAGGTCGATGTCGAGCCAGGGACGGTCGAGGGTCAGTTTCACCGGGTGACCTGCATCGGCTGGAACACCGGGCCTTGCGCGGTCTGTTCGTAAAAGGCGGAGACGCCGAACACCCGTTTGACGTTGTCGGCGCTCAGCACGCTGTCCGGCGGGCCATCGGCGGCCAGGCGGCCCCGGTCGAGCAGCAGCAGCCGGGTGCAGTGGCGGGCGGCGAGGCCAAGGTCGTGCAGGGAGACGATGACGCTGCGGCCTTCGGCGGCGAGATCGGCAAACACCTGCATGGTGGCGATCTGGTTGGCGGGGTCGAGCCCGGCGATGGGTTCGTCGGCCATCAGCAGCGGGGTGTCCTGCGCCAGCGCGCGGGCGATCAGCACGCGGGCCTGTTCGCCGCCCGACAACTGGGTGGCGGTGCGGTGGCGGTAGCTGTCCAGCCCCATGCGGGCGATGGCGGCGTCGATGGCGGCCTGATCAGCGGGTTGTGGCCGGGCGCCGCGCGGCAGGTGCGGAATGCGGCCCAGCGCGATCAGCGTTTCCACGGTGACCGGCCAGGCGATCTCGCGCGATTGCGGCATCCAGGCGACAGCGCGAGCGCGGTCGGGGCCGGGGAGCCGGGCGAGTGAGCTGTGGCCCTGCGCCGGTTGCAGGCCGAGGACGGCGCGCATCAGGGTGGTCTTGCCCGCGCCATTGGGGCCGATCAGGCCGATGCATTCGCCGGGCTGGATCCGCGCGGTAACGTGATCGACAACCGGGCAGCCGCCGCGGGTGACGGTGAGATCGGAGAAGGCGGCGAAGGTCATGCCAACTCCTTGCGGGTCTTGTAGATCAGGTGCAGGAACAGCGGCGCGCCCACCAGCGCCATCAGCACGCCGAGTTTCAGGTCGCGGTCGGGCAGCAGTTCGCGCACGGCGATGTCGGCGGCCAGAACCATCGCGGCACCGCCCAGCGCCGAGGCCCATAAGAGTGTGGAGGGGCGGGCGCCGACCATGGGGCGCAGCAGGTGCGGCACCACCAGCCCGACAAAGCCGATGGCTCCGGCCACGGCGGTGGCGGCGCCGACGCAGGCGGCGGTGCCGAGGATCAGCCGCAGGCGCAGCGCGCGCAGGTTGATGCCCATCGCCTGCGCTGCGTCCTCGCCCAGCGTCAGCGCGTTCAGCCCGCGCCCGACGCTGGCCAGCAGCGCCCAGCCGATCGCCATGAAGGGCATCGCCAGCCAGACATGGGCAAAGGAGCGGTCAGCCAGCGAACCCATCATCCAGAACACGATGTCGGCGGCGGCAAAAGGGTTGGGCGAGAGGTTGAGCACAAGCGAGGTCAGCGCCGAGGCCAGCGCCGAGATCGCGATGCCGGCGAGAATCAGGGTGATCGAGGCCCCGCGCGGCCCGGCCAGGGCGAGGATCAGCAGCACTGCCAGCACCGCCATGCCCAGCGCCGTCAGCGGCAGGGCGAGGGCAAACGAGAGGCTGAGCCCGGTCTGGATCGCCAGCACCGCGCCCAGCGCCGCCGCGCCCGACACCCCGATCAGCCCCGGTTCGG
This sequence comes from Paracoccaceae bacterium, assembly GCA_041594355.1. Taxonomy (GTDB): domain Bacteria; phylum Pseudomonadota; class Alphaproteobacteria; order Rhodobacterales; family Rhodobacteraceae; genus JAIUZI01. The sequence continues at coordinate 29,185 of JBFHMM010000013.1, forward strand.
CAAGCGGGTTGCGCAGGTAGCCCTGCAACGCCGCGCCGGAAAGGCCCAGCGATGCGCCGACCATCACCGCCAGCAGCGCGCGGGGCAGGCGGATTTCACGCATCACGATAGTGACCGGTGTGCCGTCGTCGGCAAAGAGCGCAGCCAGCGCCTTCCAGGGGGGCACATGGGAGTAGCCGCTGATCAGCGAGCCGATGAACAGCACCGCCACCAGCGCCGAGAGCCCCAGCGCCAGCCTCATCATTGGGTGCCCTGCATCGACAGGCGCAGGTCGCGCATCTCGCGGATTGCGTTCAGCACCTGCGGCGTGCCGCAGATCCAGTCGCGGTCGGTGAGGGTTCCGGCGACGCGGGTCTCGGTCAGCGTGCGCAGGGCGGGGTGGGTCAGGTTGTCTTCGGCGCGAGACTGGCCGGGATAGTCGCGGCCGCGCACGATCACGTCCGGCCCCAGCATGACCAGCTGTTCCAGTGGCAGCGCGCCGCCCCAGTCCAGACCGGCCTCGGTCGCGATATTGTCGAACCCGGCGGCGTTCAGGATCGCGCCCGCCAGCGACTGGTCCCCGAGGGTGAAGCTGTTGACGTAGTAGAGTGCGGCGCGGGGGCGGGGGCCGGGCGCGCGGCTGAGTTCGGCCAGATCGGCGCGGAAGCTGTCGATCATCTGCGCGGCCTGCGCTTCTCGGCCCAGCAGCGCGCCCATGCGGGTGATCCTGTCGGGGATGTCGTCGAGCGAGCGGGCGGGGGCAAAGAGTTCCACCTGCATCCCCAGCCCGCGCAGCATCTGCACGGTGGCGTCGGCGGTGAAAGTGCCGGCGAGCACCAGATCGGGGTTCAGCAGGTACACTTCTTCGGCGCCCGACCCGTTGGTCGGGTAGGCGCGCGCCACATCGGCCATGGCCGAACTGTCGGCGTCATGGGCCAACCGCGACACCGAGACCAGCTGGCCGGGCGCGGCCAGCGCCAGCGCCAGCTGATCGGTGCACAGGTTGACCGAGACCACGCGGCGGGGCGCGTCACCGGCAGCGCCATCTGGGGCGTGTCCGGAAGCGTTTTCGGGGGCGTCACCCCAGGCCGCCGCGCCGGTCAGCACCAGCGCGGCGAGGGTGGTGAGCACCCTAGAAGGTCGCACGGAGCCCAACATAGGCTGCGCGGTCGGAGGCGTTGTAGTTGGCGGAGGTTTCGTAATCCTCGTCAAAGAGGTTCTCGACCCGCAGGTAAAGCTCGGCGTTGTCCGACACCGCGTAGTTCACGGAGGCGTTGACCACCGTGTAATCCTCCATCACCGTGCCGAATTCCGCCGGGCGGTCGGCGACATGGCGCAGGTTAATGTTGCCGCCCCAGCCATTGGCAAAACCCGCGTCCAGACCCAGCACGAAATCATGCCCGGGCACCCGCAGCAGGCGCGCGCCGGTGGCGTCCTTGGCATCGGTATAGGTGTAATTGCCGTAAAGCGCGAGCGTGTCGCTAAAGGCCCACTGGCCCGACAGCTCGATGCCCTTGGAGGTCGAGG
>JBFHMM010000014.1:0-30655 GCA_041594355.1 Paracoccaceae bacterium
CAATCGGTCGCTGGACGTGGACGAAACCGCCGCGCTTTCCGAAGAAATGCTGAACCTGCGCGCGCACATGCGATCCTGGGACATGCACGAGGGTCTGTCGGCCTTTAATGAAAAACGAAAACCGCAGTTTCGCGGATACTAGGTCAGGAGGACAAATGATGCAGGACATTTACGTCGTTGGCGTCGGGATGACGCCGTTCGGAAAGTTTCGGGACAAAACCATCAAGGACATGACCGGCGAGGCCGTAGCTGCCGCTCTTTCTGATGCCGGAGTGACGGCTGATCGGATCGACGGTGCATTCTTCTCGAACGCGGTGCAGGGCCACATGGAGGGCCAGCATATGATCCGGGGCGAGATCGCGCTGCGCGAGATGGGCATTCAGGGCATTCCGGTGGTGAACGTCGAAAACGCCTGCGCCAGCGCCTCGACCGGGTTCAAACTGGCGGTCGATTTCCTCAAGGCGGGTAATGGGGATTGCTGCCTCGCCGTGGGCGCCGAAAAGATGTACTCGGACGACCGCGCGTTGATGTTTTCGGCCTTCGACAGCGGCTGGGATGTCAGCAACGGCGAGGAGGTCGCGCAACGCCTGGCCGATTTGGGTGCCGGAATTGAGGAACCCGAAGGATCGAAATCGCCTAAGCCTTACAGCGTGTTCATGGATGTCTACGCAGGCTTCGCCCGGCTGCACATGAAGACCTTTGGCACCACTCAGGAACAGTTCGCCGCCGTCGCCGCCAAGAACCACGCGCATTCCGCGCACAACCCGCTGGCGCAATACCGCGATGCAATGAGCGTCGATCAGGTGTTGGCCGCGCCGCCGATCACCTATCCGCTGACCTTGCCGATGTGCGCCCCGATCTCGGACGGAGCTGCTGCGGCCGTTTTGTGCACCGGTGAGGGGATAAAACGTCTGGGCCTCGATCCCGCGCGCGCGATCAAGGTCAAAGCGGCGATCCTGCGCTCGGGCACGGACCGACCGGCGGAGGATTACAGGAACCACCTGACCCGGCTTGCCGCGCTTGAGGCCTATGAACAGGCCGGGATCGGCCCAGAGGATGTATCGGTGGCCGAAGTACATGACGCCACGGCCGTGGGCGAAGTGATCCAGATCGAGAACCTCGGGTTTGTCGAATTCGGCGAGGGCGGTCCGGCCAGCTTGCGCGGCGAGACAAAGATCGGCGGACGCATTCCGGTGAACCCTTCGGGCGGATTGGAATCCAAGGGCCACCCGGTCGGGGCCACCGGGATCGGGCAGGTTTTCGAGCTGGTCACCCAGCTGCGCGGCGAAGCCGGCACGCGTCAGGTCGAAGGAGCAAAGAATGCCATCGCCGAAAACGGCGGGGGTTTGCACGGGGTAGAAGAAGCTGCCGCCTGCGTCACCATTCTGGGTCGCTGAAACGAGGAATAGAAAAATGGAAAACGTGATCGCCGCCGCTCAGGCAATCTATACAGATGAACAACACATGTTGCTGGAAAACTTCCGCAAGATGGCCGAGGCAGAGTTCGGGCCGCTGGCTGAGAAATACGAGAACCTCGGCCACCCGCCCGATGCGGAAACGCTGAAGTCTCTGTTTGCCAAGGTCGAAGAATTCGGGCTGATCAGCGGCCTGATCCCCGAGGAAGACGGCGGAGCCGGAATCGACCGGATGACCTATGGTATCCTTTACGAGGAATTGGCCCGGATATGGGCCGATCTGGCAATTGCGGTGCTGATTCAGGGTCATGCCGTGTTCGCGGTCAACCTCTTGGGAAATGCGGCGCAGAAAGAGGCCTATCTGAAACCGCTTCTGCGCAGTGAACGGATCTGTGCCACCTGTATTTCCGAACCGGAGGTCGGCTCGAACGTGCGCGAGGTCAAGACACGCGCGGACCGCGAGGGTGACAAGATTTTCGTCACTGGCCAAAAGCTCTGGATTTCCAATGGGGCCCAGTCGGATTTCGCCATCGTTGTCTGCAATCTGGACGACGGTATTTCCATGGTCATCGTCGATCGCGACACAGGCAAATACGAGAGCCGCGAATTGCGTAAGCTGGGGCTTGTCGGTGCGTCGACCTGCGAATTGTTTTTCGACCGGGCGGAAACCACTGCCGAGCATGTTCTGGGTAGTGCAGGCGGTGGCCTGTTCCAGACGTTGAAACTGTTCGAAAGTGCCCGCGTGTTCGTCGGACTGACGAGTATTGGCATTGCCCAGGCGGCATTGGAATGTGCCGTCAAATATGCGCAGGATCGCGAACAGCATGGCAAGCCGATCGGTGGGCACCAGTTGATCCAGGGCTACCTCGCCGACATGGCCACGCACCTGGATGCCGCGCGCCTGTTGTGCCAGCGCGGGCTGCAACTTCTGGACCTGGGCGTGCGCTGTGACACCCAGACCTCGATGGCAAAATGGTATGCGACGGAAATGGCTGTCGAAATCGCCGGAAAGGCCGTGCAGATCCACGGCGGCAACGGCATCACCAAGGAGTTCCCCGTTGAACGGCACTTCCGCAATGCCAAGGTGATGCCGATCCCGGACGGAACGACCGAGATCCAGAAACTGGTGATTGGACGCAACCTGACGGGCCTGAATGCGTTCTGAAGCGCGCACGGGTCGTAACGGCACAGACGGTGCAGTCATTTCATGCTCGTTCCCGTCCAACGGCGCAACGCTATCCGATCCACGCGTTGCCTTGGGCCAGGGTGCAAGGCAGTCAGCCCCGCAGGGCTGAGATGCCCAAGGCCCCTTGTGCCAGAAGCAGCGCCTGAAGCTGGTTGGTGCCTTCAGCAATTGTGAGATGTCGCACATCGCGATAATAGCGCTCGACGGGGAAATCACGGGTGTATCCGGCCCCGCCGTGCACTTGCAGGGAAGTCTCGCAAACCCGCAGAGCCGTATCGGAGTTGTGACGCTTGGCCATGGAACAAGCCCGGCTGCGATCCGGCGCCCCGCGATCCAGTGCGTCAGCGGCCCGGCACGCCAGCAACCGCGAGGTTTCCACGCCAGTCATCATGTCTGCGATCATCTCCTGGACCAGCTGAAACCCGCCGATCTTGCGTCCGAACTGTTCTCGCACGCCCGCGTATCGCAGCGCCGCATCATAGGCTGCAATCGACAGGCCCAGACAGGTGAAGGAAACGAAACAGCGCCCCACGTTCAGATAGTGTTTGGCGATGGCGAACGCCTCGCCCTCGGCCCCGATCAGGTGATCTGCGGGCAGCAACACGTCCTCGAACAGCAACTCGCCTAGCGGGCATGAATTCATGCCCATGCTGCGGATCTCTCGGGTTGAAAATCCGGCTGTTCCCGCCTCGATCACGAAGGCCGATACCCCCGCGCGTTCGCCGTAGCCCGACCGTGCGAAAACCACACCCAGATCGGCCCCGGTCCCGTTGGAGATATACAGCTTGCGTCCGTTCAGCCGCCAACCATCACCGTCGCGCCTGGCACGCGTTTCCACGTTACTGGCGTCCGAACCGACGTTCGGCTCGGTCAGCGCAAAAAAGGCTGTCTTGCGACCCGAAACCAGGTCGCTCAGCCACCTTGCCTGTTGCTCCGGCGTTCCATGCTGCGCGACGATCATCAGGACAAGGTTCGACGTGCTGACGATGCTGCGCAGGGACGGCCATACTTGAGACAGCTCGCACAGCAACGCGCAATATGTCAGGTAATCAAGCCCGGCGCCGCCGTGCGCCTCTGGCAAAAGACCGCCCAGCAGGCCGAACTCACCCATCTTCTGCAAGACCTCGCAGGGTGGCATTTTGTGGGCGTCTTCATGGTCTTCGACCAGCGGCGCCACCTTGGCGTCGAGATACTTGCGGAAACTGCGCCGGGCAGTTTCCTGCCAATCGTCCAACTCGAATTGCATCGGTATTCACTCCAGGTCTTCAATTTGCGCCAGTATTTCTGCATGATGTTCGCCCACCTCCGGGACCTGCCCGACCGGCGCGCCCATTCCCTCCATCGGCACCGGAAAGGCCAACACCTGTGCCTCGCCCGCCGCGCACACCATACTGCGCGCTTTCAGATGCGGATCACTCGCCAGATCCTTCAAGGCGTTGACCGGGGCAAAAGGGACGTCCTCGGTTTCGAATACCTTTGCCCAATGGCCGTAAGGTTTCGCCCCGATCAGCGGCGCAAGCGCAGCCTGGATGTCATCGGTGCGGGCCGTTCGCGCCGCGTAATCGTCAAGTTCAGGATCATCGAAACCGGTCAGGCCCGTGGCTCGGATCAGCCGGCGGAAGAAATGAGTTTCAATCGCCCCTATGGTGATGAACTTACCGTCTGATGCCTGGAAGATGCCATAAGCAGCCCGGCGCAATATGTCGGCCTTTGTGACTTCACGCCCGGCGCGGCGGGCCGCGTCCCACACTCCGTAGCGGGGCGCGACCCAGCTGGCCAGCGCATCGGTGATCGACACATCCAGATATTGTCCACGGCCCGTGGCATCGCGTGCGCGCAATGCGGCCAGGATGGTGATTATCGCATACATGGCCGCCGACAGATCTCCGATCGGCACGCCAGTAGTGTATTCGGGCGGCCCGTCAGGCGCACCCGAAATGGCCGCCGCGCCTGCCATCGCCGCGTAGTTCAGATCATGGCCCGGCCAGTTCCGCGCCGGGCCGGTCTGGCCATAGCCGCTAACCGAACAATAAACGATGCCGGGATTGAGCGCCGAAAGCGTCTCATAGTCTATACTCAGTCGCGTAGTGACCCCAGGTCGGTAACCCTCGATTACCACATCGGCCCGTTTTGCCAGACGGAGGAAAACAGCGCGGTCGGTGTCATCCTTTAGGTTCAGCGAAATGCTCTTCTTGCCGCGGTTCACCACCGCAAAGAGGTCGGGGAACATCGCCCGCGCAGCATCGCCCGCCGGGCGTTCTACCTTGATGACCTCGGCCCCCATCTCGGCCAGTTGTTGTGTGGCGTAAGGGCCGGGCAACAGCTCGGTCAGATCAAGAATCCGCAGCCCTGCCAGCGGTGTCATCGCTTTCATTTTTTCTTTCCCCGTTCCTCCGCGTGTGCCCGGTCGGCGATCCCGGCGAGCTCTGCAGAGTCGTCCTGTTCCAAAATCATATCCCAGATCTTCTGTCCTTGTGGGTTCTCGCACTCCTCCATCAGATGCGCCAAAAGCCCGGCGGACCGGCCGATCAGCGCGAACGCCCTCGCCCAGATCGGGGCCAGTCCCATGTCAGTCACGGTGGCCCCTACCGCGCCGGCCGCGTTGATCGGCAGGAGGCGGCCATATTCCTCACGCGCGGCGGCTTCGACGGCCGTCATGAAGCGCCAGTGCCGCCCATCGAACCCGTTCTCGCCGGCGATCCGGCGCAGCACAGGGGTACGTGGATCGCCTTGAGTATGAATCGGATGGCCAATGCCCGGGACGATGCGGCGCGCGGCGCGAAAGGCGCCCACCACCTCGCGGGCACGGGCGTCATAGGCCGCGTCGCCATCATCGTCAGTCAGGCCGCCAATTTCTTCGCGGGTGAACGCGGCGGCATTCTGCATGGTGCCAAGGAAGTGATTCCCTGCCCCCAGAAGACCCGCGGCCACGGCGCCCTGCAGCGACTCAGGCGCGCCGAGGATGGTCATTCGCGCGGCAATGGCACTTGGGGTAAGGCCGTGATCGGTCGCCGTAACGATGATCGCGTTGGTCATCGCACGGGTTCTTGGATCGGGTTCTTTTCCGGTGGCGGTGAAATAAATCATGTCGACGAAATCCATTTTTCCGAGGATGTCATCGGCAAGATCGCGCCCGCGCACAAAGATACGGTCGCGGGTGGTGAAACCGATGTCCGTCTTTACCGTCATTGATTTGCCTTTCCTTATATATTGCTTCGCGCGCGCAGGATCACTGCGTCGAGTACTGTAGCGCCCTTGGAACCGGCGTGTACCGGGTTGAGATCGACTTCCTCGATGTCACTGTGCGATCCCAAGGTAGAAATGGTCACGAGAAGATCTGCCAGCGCGCACAGATCGGCACCGGGGCGCCCCCGTATGGGGTCCAGCAGGGCGCGGCCACGGATCTCGTCAATCATTGCCATTGCTTCGGAGTGACCAAAGGGCGCCGCACGGTGCGTCACGTCGGCAAGTGCCTCGACCATCACGCCGCCCAGGCCGAAGCTCACCACCGGGCCAAACACAGGATCGCGATGAAGTCCGATCATCACTTCGATCCCCTGTCCCTGTTCCATCTGCTCGACCAGGGCGCGGTCCAACTGTTGGCCCCGCGCGGCAAGCGACGCGGCCATTTTGTCCCAGGCCACGGCGAGCGCGTCACCATCCGTCAACCCGACGGCCACAGCCCCGGCTTCTGTTTTGTGTAGAAGACCTGGCACAAGCGCCTTGAGCACGACCGGAAATCCGATCTCGCGCGCCGCCTCCTCAGCCTTTCCGGCAGTGGTGACAACTCGGCCTTCAGGCACTTTCAGGCCAAGGCCGGCCAGCGCGGCCTTGGCCGCCGCCTCGTCCAGTTCGCCGGAAGGAAGCTCAGAATTAGACGGGGGTTGCGCAAGTGAAAGGCTCCAGTCGCCGCGCCAGATTAGTCGCCTCAGCGCGTTCACCGCCTTGCCAAGACTGTGAAAGGGCGCCAGCCCCGCGGTGTTCAGCGCGGTATAACCAGCGGCACGATGCCCGCTCATCCAGACAGGCACGAGAAGTGCTCCGTCCTCGGCTCCCAGCGCAATCATGTCGTCGGCGGATCGGTCGGTGATCGAACCGTAATCGGCCGGGATCGGCAATAGCACCACATCGGTGACCGGGTCTCGCGCCACGAGCGTCAGACAGTCACGATTGAGCGTATCTTGGGTAAAGACCTGGGTGGTCAGGTCAACCGGGTTTTCTAACGCTGCGTAAGACGGAGCCAGTGCGCGCAGACCGGCGCGGGTATCGGGGGCCAATTCGGACAGGGTCAGCCCTGCGCTGCCCACCATGTCGGCGGCCAGCGCCGCAGTGCCACCCGAAAAGGAATAGACGCAGACTCCTTTACGTCGCGCGATGCCCGCCCGTTCGAACAGCGCTGCAGTTTCGATCAACTCGTCCAGATCGTCCACCTCGACGATGCCGTGCTGGCGGAAAAGTGCCGAGGTAACCGCCGCCGACCCTGCCAGCGCGGCGGTATGCGAACGGGTAGCGGCGATGCCATAGTCGGATTTGCCAACTTTCATCGCGACCATGGGCTTTCCCGCGCGGGCAGCGGCGCGAGCAGCGCGCAAGAAACGTGGCCCGTCGCGGACCCCCTCGGCCAGAAGCGCAATAACCCGGATATCAGGATCGCCCACCATGTGGCGCACGAAATCGGCCATGGTCAGATCTGCTTCGTTGCCGGTGGAACACCACAGGCCGGTGCCGATGCCGCGCTCGCTGGCCTGAATGAAGGCGCGACCAAGCCCGCCACCCTGTGTGACAAGCCCTATGCCCCCGCCTAGCCGATCGTCCTTGAACACCGGAGAGAAGGTCAATCCAAGGCGGCGGTTGATGTTGCTAAACCCTGGCGAGTTCGGGCCATAGATTCGCATCCCGCTTGCCCGCGCGATGGTGGTCATTTCGGTCTCAATGGCGCGACCCTTGGCCCCGGTCTCGCCGAAGCCCGAGGTGAAAACCACCGCAAATCCCGTTCCCGCTGCCGCACACTCACGCAAGGCCGGGATCACCGCGTCGGCCGGAAGGCACAGCACCGCCACATCGACGGTGCCAGGCAAGGTCGACATTGCGGGATAGGCACGAAGACCATGCACGCTTTCACGTCCGGGATTGACCGGAAAGATCCGCCCATCGAAGTCTGAATGCTCGGCAAGGTTCAACAAAGTATCGCTGCCCACGCTATGCGGCCTTTCACTGGCTCCCAGGATCGCCACGCTGCGTGGCGACAAGAGTCGCGAAAGTTTGGGAAAATCGCCCCCGCCCATCGGCTCAGGCGCTTTTCGGCGCGCGCCGTACCAGCAGTTTCCAGACTCCTTCCATCACCGTCTCGCCGCGCTGGTTGATGACCTCGCGCCGGAACGACACGATGCCGCGTTCGGGTTTTGAGGTTTCGCGCTTCTTGGCCACGGTGACGCGTACACCGATCGTGTCTCCGATGAAGGTGGGTTTGGGAAAGCGGCATTGCATGTCGAGCAAACCCAGAAGCGAGGATTCCAGGAACGTGTTCATCAGCATCCGCGTCGTCAACCCCGACATCACCGACACCACCAACAGCCCGTGCGCGATGCGTTGCCCGTAGGCCGACACGGCGGCATATTCGGCATCGACATGCAGCCGGTTGAAATCACCAGACAGACAGGCAAAATTCGCCACGTCCGCCTCGGTTATGGTGCGTGTGGGGCTGTCGAACTGGTCGCCTAGTTTGAAGTCTTCCCAATAAAGCTGCTGGCCCTTCAGAGCCGAAAGATCGGGGCTGGTCATTGGATTTCCTCCTCTGGCAACGCCAGCAATGCCTCTTTAAGTTCGGCTTTGAGTACGCGGCCGGTCAGGTTTCGCGGCACCGTGGCCATGAACACCACGCGCCGGGGACGCTTGTATCGGTCAAGCCGGGTATCAGCATAGGCAACTACATCGGCTTGGGTCAGTCGGGCGCCGGGTGCGGGGACGATTACCGCGCAAATCGCCTCGGTCCAGCGCGGATCGGGCAGGCCCACACAATGCGCCTCGGCTATATCGGGGTGGCTGGCCAGGGCTTCCTCGATCTCAGGAGCATATATATTGATGCCACCGCTCTTGATGATGTCGCGTTTGCGGCCGGTGAACCACAGAAGACCCTCGGCGTCGATCCGGCCCAGATCACCCACGGTCAGATAGTCGCCGCGCCGGGTCTCGGCGGTCAGCGCCTCGTCCTTGTAATAGCAGTCGTAACGGCTATTGCTACGGGTGCAGATCTCGCCCACGTCCCCCTGCGGAACCTCGTTTCCATCATCGTCTAGAATCTTCAGATCGACCCCGAAGAAGGGTCGGCCGACGCAGTTGCCCGACATGTTGCGGCGCAATTCCTCGGCGGTGAGGTTGGCGTAGGGACCCGCCTCGCTGGAGGCGGCATAGATCATCAACGCATCGCCGAATTTTTCTAGCGCGGCACGTTTGAGGTCAGGATACATCTCGCCGCCGCCTGATTGCAGCGTCCGCAGCGACGACAGGTCGGCGCTGGCGAAACCCTTGGCCTCGACCATACGCTGAAGCATGGCAGGGAGCAGCATCGTGGCGGTCAGTCGCTCCTTTTCGATCAGCCGCAACGCCTCGGTCCCGTCAAAACGGCGCATCATATAAACGCTTGCCCCGAGATAAAGCGGCAGCAGCGTATAGGTGCATCCCGCCGACAGGCAGATCGGCAACGCCGAAAGCGCGCGGTCGTCGGTCCGGAAACGTTGCTCGATGGCACGTTCTTCCATGCCGAAGAGGCTGCGCAGCGCGCCCTTGGGTTGTCCGGTGGTCCCCGAGGTGTGCAGCATAATCGTCGTGCCGTCCCGCCCTTGCGGTGGATCGGGCGGGGTTTCGGCCAGCAAGTCCGACAAGCGCGGCACACCCTGCGCGCCATCCGCAACATCACCCAGGGCGATGATGTCGCTGACCACTGTGCCAAGCAGTCCAGCATGATCCAGTGCGGTCTCGCCCAGCAACAGGGTCCTGCTGTCCGAACGCGCGACCACATCGGCCATGATCCCTGGAGCTATACGATAATTGATCGGTGCCGGGATCGCGCCTATCCCGGTGACTGCCACATAGGCAGCAAGGAAATCGGGGTGATTTTCCGAAATCACCGCCACCTTGTCGCCCGGACCGTTGCCGCGCCGCGTCAGCAGCGTCATCAGGCGCTCTACCCGGTCAAGAAGCTCGGTATAGCTTTGTCTGCGGCCTTCGAACACCACCGCGGGTTTCATGGGGAACCGCCGTGCGTTCAACTTCAGGGCATGGAGAAAGGTCATCGGCATCGGCCCCTCCTCGCTCAGGTAAAGGCCGAGATTCCGAGAATCTCGCGCCCGATGATCAATGTCTGGATTTCCGACGTGCCCTCGGGGATCAGCCCGCCGCGCGTATCGCGAAACAACCGCTCGACCGGGTAATCAGTCGAATAGCCCAACCCGCCGTGCGCTTGCAGCGCCATCGATGCGACCTCATGTGCCGCCTCGCTGGCATAGAGCTTGGCAATCGAGCATTCCTTGCGTCCGGGCTGTCCCGCATCCAGCGCCTGCGCGGCCCGCTCCGTCAGCGCGCGGGCCGCATCGGTGCGCACTGTCATGTCCACGATCAGTTTCTGTACCAACTGATAGCTTCCGATCACGTTGCCGAATTGTCGGCGCGTCTTGACGTAGTCGGTAGACAGATCCAGCGCCCGTTGCGCCGCGCCTGTCGCGCCCGCCGCTACGTTGAGTCGCCCATAATTGAGCCCCGTCAAGATCGCCTTCAGCCCCTTGCCGACGGGGCCAAGCAAATTCTCCTTGGGCACCCTCGCATCGCTGAACGCAAGCTGCGAGGTTGCGGTGGCCTTGATGAACATCGTGCCGACGCGCGCGGCCTCGAACCGGGTTTCTGTGGGATCGACGATGAACAGACTCAGATCGCCCTCGCATCCCTTGGTGAAGGTCCGCGCCACGAGGATCCCGACGCGGCCGTTGACGCCGTTCGTCGTCCACAGCTTGCCGCCATTGATCAGCCAGTGGTCGCCCTTGTCCTCGGCGCGGGTCTGCACCGAGGCAACATCAGAGCCGTGGTCGGGTTCGGTGATCCCCACCCAGACCGGCATCTGGCCAGCCATGACGGGTTTCAGCCACTTTTCCTTCTGGCGCGCATCGCCCAGGTGGTGGAGCAATGCAATCACGATGTTTACGGTGTTGAGCAGTACCCGGAGTGAAAGCCAGCGGTATCCTGCTTCCTCCATCATCATCGCCCAGGTGCGATAGCTGAGGCCGTAACCATCGGCCTCTTCCGGCAGAAGCCCGCCAAGATAGCCGAACTGGCGTAACTCGCCCATTATCGCCCAGGACAGATCGCCCGCCGCCTCGCATTGCGAGATGCGCGCTTCGGTCAGCTCGCGCGCCATGAAGCCCCGGATGCTGTCTCGCAGCATCCGCGTCTCTTGATCCTCGACACAGGCGGAGGTCGGGACATGTTCAGCCATATCGCCCCCCGGTGATGTGAAGCGTCTCGCCCGAGATGTATTCCGCCGCATCCGAGGCGAGGAACACCACGCCGTTGGCAATGTCGCGTTCGTTACCAAGGCGCTGCACTGTATTCATTGCCAGAGCGCGCGACTTTATCCGGTCGTAGTTGGGAAGCGACTCGATCATTTTGGTGGCGATGAACCCCGGCGCGATAGCATTTACGGTGACATTAAAACGCCCCTGTTCCATCCCCAACGCCCGGGTGAAGCCGATGATTCCGGCCTTGGCGGCGGCATAATTGGTCTGCCCCGGATTGCCGAGATAGGCGCGCGAGGAGATGTTGATCACCCGGCCCCACTTCTGTTCCATGAAGTACGGCACCACGGCGCGCGAGCAGGTATAAGCGCCCTTCAGGATCACGCCCACAACAGTGTCCCAGTCCTGTTCGGGCATCTTGGTGATGTAGTTGTCGCGTGGAAATCCGGCATTGTTGACCAATATGTGGACGGCACCAAATGCCTCAATCGTTCGCGCGACGAGGGCTTCGACCTGTGCCTTGTTCGTGACATCGCAGACCACGCCGATCGCGTTATATCCGTCAGTCTCAAGAGCGGCGCGGGTGGCCTCTGTGGTTTCGGGGTCGATATCGGTGATCACCACCTTGGCCCCCTCTTCGGCCAGCGCGCGCGCGGTCACCGCGCCGATCCCGCGACCCGATCCGGTGACAATAGCCACCTTGTCCTTCAGTCCCAGTTCCAAATTACGCTCCTTCAGGTTGTCAGTATTCGCCCGAGAACACGGTTACGATCTCGGGAAAGAATGCGATCAGGGCCAAGACCGCGAACTCGGCCAGAACGAATGGCAGGACCCCGGCAAAGACCCGCTTGAGCGGGACGCCGGTGATAGAGCTTGCGACGAAGACGTTCATTCCGATGGGGGGTGTGATTAGCCCGATCTCGACCGTTTTCGTGACCAGGATGCCGAACCAGATCGGCGAATAGCCAAGCTCCATGACCATTGGAAAGACGATCGGCATGGTCAGGATCAGGATCGCCAGCTGATCCATCACGCAGCCCAGCAGGATGTAGATCAGGATCAGGATCAAAATCACCACGCCCGGCCCGATCTCAAGCCCTTGCACGTATGAAACCAGCGCCTGCGGTGCCATGGTCAGGGTGACAAAATAGCCGAAAATGTGCGCCCCGATAATAATGGTGAAGATCATTGCAGTCGGGCGCGTTGTACGTTCGAGCGCCCCCAGGAATTCGCGCCAGCCCATGCGTCTGAGCAACACGGCGGCAATCATGATCGCGCCAAAGCAGCCCACCGCGGCTGCTTCGGTCACAGTGACCGCGCCAGAATAAATCCCGGCCACGACAAAGACGAACAGCAGAACCACTGGCCAGATGTCGCGCAGCGACGCAAACCGTTCGCGCCAGCCATGGCTGTGCACCGGTGGCGCCAGATCGCGGTTCAGCGTCGCCCAAACCATCGTGATTCCGGCAAAGCTGAGCGCAGTAACAAGACCGGGCAGAATTCCGGCAATGAACAGCCCGCCGATCGAGGTTTCGGTGATGATGCCGTAAACCATCAGCACAACCGAGGGCGGGATCATGATCGACAACGTTCCGGCCGCCGCCACGGTGCCCACGATCATACCACGGTCATATCCGTATCTTTCGGCTTCAGGCGCGACAGTGCGCGCCATCGTGGCCGTGGCCGCAGTGGACGAGCCCGAAACCGCCCCGAAACCTGCGCTGGTGAACACTGTGGCTACCGCCAGACCTCCGGGCAGATGGCCCACCCATTTATTGGCAGCGCGGAACATGTCCGAAGAGATTCTGCTGGCTGACAGGATCTCAGCCATCAGGATGAACAAGGGGATCGCGGTCAGCAGCCAGGAGGCAGTGTTGCGATACGGGGCGACCGACAGGATACCAAGCGCCAGATTGAGACCGCCGATCAGGTAAAGGCCCACGGTGCCCGCGATTCCCATGGCAAAGCCTATCGGCATCCCGACGACGAGAAGCCCCGCCAGCAATAGCGACACAGGTGCGAGAAATTCCATGCTCAGCCTGTCCGATCCGAAGCGCCGCGAAGGAACTGAACGTCACCCGCTGCATTCATCAGAAGCCGCAGAACGATCAGCACGCAGCCAATTGGCGCAATCACAAGGGTGGTGACGAGAGGTGCGTCGATGTCGCCGGATGTGCGGTATCCGAAGTCCCATGCCTTAAGCGCCTCGCGCGAGGCGCCGTAACAGATCAGCGCAAAAAACACGGCCGCTACCAATCGCAAGACGACATTGAAACCGGCCCGCAACCCTTCGGGCAGAGCATCAAACACTATCCCCACTCGCACATGGCCATCATACATTTCCAAATAGCTGAGGCTTCCGAACACGATGATGGGCATCAGGTATAGTTCCGTAGCGCCAATGACCCCTTCGATCGGGTCATTCAGGATATAGCGCGTAAAGACTTGAATGATGATCAGCACCAGCATAACCATCATCGCCGCGCGCGACAGCCAGTTCATCCCGGTATCCACCCGGTCCATCGCTCGGCCCAGAGGGCCGTGCAATCCAACTCTCGGCGACGGCGCGGCGTACTCTTGGGGATCAAGGTCGTGACGGAACACGGTTGCGCCCCTTACTGCGTCTGGTGCTTTTCGATGTTCGCGCGAAACATCTCCAGCACTTCGCCCGCGGGCAGTCCGCGCTCTTGCAGACCAGAGACCCAGGCATCGAAAACCGGCGCTGTGGCCGATTTGACCATTTCGCGTTGCGCTTCATCTAGAACGATAACCTCGATACCGCTGTCCCGCATCTTGTCCTCAAGCTCGGCGGCCGATCGGTCGGTTTCTTCGGCAACGCGCTGCATCGCCTCCTGTGACGCCTTTTGTATGGCCTGTTGATGTTCTGGCGATAGCTCCTGCCAAACCTCCTCTCGGATCACGTAAGGTGCCCAATACACAAAAACATCCAGACCTAGAACGGCGGTATCGATTATCTCGTCCAGTTTGTAGGAATAGATGCTGGTGGTGGGGAAGATCGTGCCGTCGACGGTGCCGGTGCGGATGGCCTGATAGGTTTCCGGGCTGGGAATATCAACCGGCGCGCCCCCCAGGGCCTTGACCGATTCCGCCATGTTCCCGGCAATGGTTTTCAGTTTCAGCCCTTTGATGTCATCAATGCCGTTAACATCCTGGTCGCGGGTGAACAGGTTGTAGGTCGAGGTCATTACGCCCCAGACCGGGCGCATCCCATTGGCCAGGAAGTCGTTCTCCAAGATCGGATCCGACGTCACCGTTTCAAAAAAAGCGGGCGTCCCGACAGTGCTCTGTGAGAAAAGGCCGGGAAGCGTGTGCACGCCTGCCAGCGGCATCGTGCCCCCGTTATAGGCCGGCGGAACATAGCCAATGTCCACCACGCCCGTCTGCACCATCGAGAACATATCGCGCAGCGAACCCAACTGACCGGCACCGAAATACTGAAACTTGATCTCGCCATCGGTCAGCTCGGTTACGCGGTCCATCCAATAGGTGGTGCCGGTCTCGACGATGTAGTGGCCGGGCGGAAAGGTATCTGCGACCTTGAGCGTCACCTCGGCCGCCGCAATTTGCGGCATCATTCCAACCGCGATCACCAGCGCCGCCCCTGCGGCAAAACGATCAAGTGTTGTGTTTATTATCATGACAGTCTTCCTCCCTGTGGTCTAGTCAATCAACGCACCATGGCGCGGTGAAACGGTCAATGTTTATGGATGACCGGGGGCGCAACTGTCGCGAGATCACACATATATGCGAATACACGAACTGAACCCGCGACAACGCAACGGAGAAAATCGAAGGCCAATCGTGGGTGGAAATCGTCAATGATTTCACGGCTGAAAGAAAGGATCAGTGCCCTGCCGATCAACACGATGATGATCGGCCTCTTTCGCGGAATCTCTCTTCAAGCCGGTATTTTGGGGGCGGGCCGAAACCGTGGGCGCACTGCTCTGGGCAGCGCATCCTACACTGCTCGGCCTTCGAGGATGCCGGCGCTAACGACGCTCCGCCGGGTAGGCTCAACCTTGAGCCTGACGCGACGAGGCTATTTCGGCTACCTGAAAATGGACCATAACATTGACAAGTGGCGCGTTTCGTCCGCGACACCCAAGTCCCGTTTTCACGAAGCCGGGCCATTTCTTTACGGCGCTGGCTGATGCAGACGATCAGGAAGTCAGGGACTGTTGATCCATCTTCTTCAAATTTCGGACGATTTCTTCGCGCATAATCCCTACGATCTCTGCTTCGGATCGCAAGATTACATCAGTTGGAGCGCCAACCCCGACAGCAAAAAGCCGCGAACTCAGGTGGTTAGGAAACGGCATGGAAATCAAGCCGCTCCCTTGAACCACCTGATCGGTTGAGAGGTAATAGCCCTTGGCACGGGTTTCTGCCAACGAGGCCACGAAAGCTTTCACGTCCACTGCCGGTTTATCGGGCGCGCGATAGGCGTTGATCCTGCGGAACAGACTGCGCACTTCGTCGTCACTGAAACGACTCATCAGAACGCGCCCGACACCTGAGTTACCCAGCGGACGACGTGTCCCGAGCGATATGTGGTGGATCGGCGAATCTTTCGGACGGATAACTTGCACGTACTCAGCTTCGTCCCCGTTCTTGGTTGCCAGAACCACCACATGCTGCGTGCGTTCCGAGATTGTCCTGAGCAGCCGGTGGATTGTGCCTTCGCCGAACAGATCTGGATTCATCCACGACCCTAAAAGCGGAACACGCTCGGTGGGGAAATAGCTCTTCTTTCGGGCATCGTGAGTCAGAAATCCAAGCTTAACCAAGCTTTTGAGCAGCGCCGAGGTACTTGACTGAGGGTACCCCAGTTCCTTGGATACTTCCACGACCGACAGCGGTCGCCGAACTTCATCGAAATACACCAAAGTCTGACAGGTGCGCGCCACCGATTTCACAATGTGATCGCCGCCTGTTTTTGCTGAAGTCTGATGCGTGGTTTCCATGATCTCCTCCCTCCGCGTGCAGTTATATGCACAGCGTTCCATGCGAAAGGATGGCCGCGGTTGTGAATTCTGTCAACTGTTAGAAAACGCCGGAAGCACGCCGCAAGCGACTTGGGGATCAGGAAAGATTTCGGGTCCGGTTGTCAGTGGCCTCCTTGCTTGGCGGCTATGATCACACCGTCAGCGGCGACGGCGCCCTGCCCGCTTGCCCCGACGATCAATGGATTGACATCAACGGTCTCAAGCGCGGCCCCGTGATAAGCGGCAAAAGCAGACAGTCGGGCAAGGGCGTCGGCGAGAGCGTCGATGTCGCGCTCGGGCGCACCTCGGAATGCGTCCAGCAGTTTGCGGCTGCGGATTTCGTCAATCATCCGGCGCGCTTCGGCAGGTCCAAACGGCGCGATGCGGAAAGACACGTCTTCGAGGGCCTCGACAAACACCCCGCCCAGACCGAACATGATTATCGGGCCGAAAGCCGGATCCTGGGTCACGCCGAGTATAGCCTCCAGCCCTGGCGCAGCCTGTTCGGCGACGACCAGTCCGTCGATCCGCGCACCGGGCATCTTCTCGGACGCCAATTCCAAAATTCTTGCCCCGGCAGAGCGGACATCTTCGGCCGAACGCAGATTAAGCGCAACGCCCCCGATGTCGGATTTGTGCAGTATGTCGGGCGAGGCAATCTTCAGCACGACCGGGAATCCCATTTCTTGCGCTGCCTGGGCCGCCGCTTCGGGGGTGGTGGCCAGAGTTTCGCGCACAATCCCGATTCCGGCCTCTGCAAGCAGGGCCTTGGCCTCGATCTCGTTCACCATTCCGTCCGGCAACGGCGACAGGTTGGACAGTTCGGGTATTGGGTCCTTTTCGCCTGCCCGTGCGAAGGAATGGGCAAAAAAGCGCAACGCAGCCATCGCCCGGACCGCGCGGGTCGGTTCCTCGAACACGATGAACCCCGACTTCTCATATGCGGCGCGACCCTCTGGCTCTGTCAGCGAACAGAACAGCATTGGCCGACCGGGATATTTCGCGCGGATGCGCTCCAGACCGCTTCGAATGGCATCGTTCAGGTCGGCTACCAGACCGACCGTCGACATGAAGATGATTGCTCCGTCGATGTCGCCATCGCCGAACAACACATCCATGTTGGTTTCCAGAAGGTCGATCTGATTGACCAGCTGCGCCGTCACATCGACCGGGTTTCGGACACCGGCAAATGGCAGCACCTCTTTCAGCTTTTTCTGTGCATGATCGGGAAGCGCAGGCACGTCCAGTTTCAGCTTTTCGGCTTCGTCGGCCATCAGCACCCCAACCCCGCCCGAGACTGTCACAAGGCCCAGCCGGTCGCCCTGCATCATCGCCGCGGATTCGGCGCAGGCATAAGTCACATCGAACATTTCATCGACAGATTGCGCCCGGTAAACGCCGTACTGCCGGAAAGCCGCGTCATAGACCGCGTCTGCCCCAGCCAATGAGGCGGTATGCGATTGCGCCGCCTCTGCCCCGACCGCACTGCGCCCGACCTTCATCATAACCACCGGTTTTTCGCAGGCACGCGCCAGTTCCAGTGCCTCGACCAGCCTGTCGCGATCGGTCGCCCCTTCGAGATATCCCATAATCACGCGGGTATCGTCATCTTGTGCGCAATAGGCCACGGCATCAGCAAAATCGACATCGCAGGAATTGCCCGTCGTCGCCCAGATATTGACCCCTAGTCCGCGCATTCGAACGAGCGTCATGCAATAAGAGCCGAACGCGCCGCTCTGGCTGACGATCGACACGCCGCCGGGTTTTGGCAGGTGTTTTTCGACCCCGGGCGTGAATGTTGCATACAGGTTGTGGCGCACATTCGCGATACCAAGGCAGTTCGGCCCCACAAGCCGCATACCGCCCTCGCGCGCGATGTCGACCATGCGCGCCTGAAGGGCGGCCCCGTCGGCATCGACCTCCGAAAAACCCGAGCTGAAGATCACCGCCCCCCGCACACCTTGGGTCGCGCACTGTTCGACCGCCTGAACGGCCAGCGGCGCGGGCAGCGCGATCACAGCCAGGTCCGGTGTCGTGGGAGCCTCCGAGATCGACGGATACGCCGTCAGGCCCTGCACCTCGGGCGATTTCGGGTTGATCGGCAGGATCGGGCCGTCGAAACCGTGCCGTTTGAGAAAATCCACCGGCCTTCCACCGATGCGCTTGGGATCGCTTGATGCGCCGATCACAGCTACTGAGCGAGGTTTGAAAATGGCATCCATTCCGTGAATTCGCATGGGACTTCCTTTGATGTTCGTAACTAGTAGGACTTTGGCAGGCCGAGGGCATGTTCCGCGATAAACGAAAGCACCAGTTGCGGGGTGACCGGCGCGATGCGGAACAGGATGGCTTCCCGAACCAGGCGTTCGACATGGTATTCCTTGGCATATCCAAATCCGCCGAAGGTCAGCTGCGCGGTCTGAGTCGCCTTCACCGCCGCTTCGCCCGCTAGGTATTTACCAGCGTTGGCTTCATTACCGCAGGCCTTGCCAGCGTCATAGAGTGCGCCTGCGTGCATGGCCATCAGGTTGGCCGCCTCCAGTTCCGCCCAGCTGGCGGCAAGGGGGTGCTGTACACCCTGATTCTGACCAATTGGTCTGCCAAAAACGACGCGCTCGTTGGCGTAATCCGCGGCGCGTCGAAGCGCATTACGCCCGATTCCCACTGCTTCAGCGGCAATCAGAACCCGTTCGGGGTTCAGCCCGTGCAGGATCTGACGAAAGCCCTGACCTTCTTCGCCGATCAGATCCCCGGCCGGGATCGGTAGCCCGTCAATGAACAGTTCGTTCGAGTCGACACACTTGCGGCCCATCTTTTCGATTTCGCGCACGGTGACGAAAGATCGGTCCAGGTCGGTGTAAAAAAGGCTTAATCCCTCTGTCGGTTTCTTGACGTCCTCAAGCGGTGTCGTGCGCGCCAGCAACAGGATCTTGTCGGCCTCCTGAGCGGTTGAAATCCAGACTTTCTGGCCGTGCACCACATACCGGTCACCCTGTCGTACGGCGCGTGTTTTCAGTTTGGTGGTGTCCAGACCGGTTGTCGGCTCGGTCACCCCGAAACACGCACGTTCATTGCCTGCCACCAAAGGCGGAAGGTATCTCTTTTTCTGGTCATCGGTGCCAAATTTCACGACCGGATTCAGACCAAAGATATTCATGTGAATCGCCGAGGCGGCGCTGTTACCGCCGCCGGATTCCGCAATGGCCTGCATCATGATCGCGGCATCGACGATGCCAAGACCGGCGCCTCCGTACTCTTCGGGGATTGCAATCCCCAGCCAGCCATCGCGGGCCAGCTTTTGATGCAGCTCTCGCGGGAAACCGCCTACGCGATCGCGTGTCAGCCAGAACTCGTCGTCGAATTCTTCGCAGATCCGCAGGATCGCCTCGCGGATTCCCTGCTGTTCGGATGTCATCTGATAGGTCATGATTTTCTCCTCACGTCATGCAGACCCGGCTCAGCGGCCCGGTTCGGCCACAGTGCCTTTTTCGATTAGGGTGTCGATTTGCCCGGTGTCGTACGCGAGCTCTTGTAAAATCGCGCGGGTGTCGGCACCCAGTTCGCTGCGCCCAAGCCAGCGCAGCCGCCCCGGCGTCTTGTCCAGCTTCGGTACCGGCCCGACGACTTTGGTGTCGTCGTCCTCCACCCCGACAATGTCCCCCCGCGCGGCGATCTGAGGATCGGCCAGGATGTCATCGACGTCATAGACCATCGCAGCCACGGCATCGTGGGCGCTAAAAATGTCGATAGCCTCCTGCGCGTCATGCTGCGCAACGAATGCCCCGAGCCGGTCAACGATTTCGTCCATATGCTTCGCAAAACCGTCGAGGCTCTGGAACTGCGGCTGCTCCGCCCATTTTTTGCCGCCTGCCGCCTCCAGGAGGCGCCGCCCGGTTGCAGCACTGCCCGCGCTGACGGTGATCCATTTACCGTCCCGTGCGCGGAACACCCCCGCCGGGGCGTAGGAATTGGGGGCCTGAAGCCCATTTCGGTCAACGGAAAGCCCCGCGCCGGTGCGCGTGGGCACATGGTAGTCGATCAAGCGCAAGAGCGGCTCGAAAATGGCCAGGTCCACTACTTGCCCCCGAGCACTGCCGTTTCGTACCGCGTGCAGCGCCATCATCGTGCCGTAGGCCGCCATGAGGCCTGTGGTCGAATCCGCCGCGGGGAACCCGGGGTGCATCGGTGCATTGTCGGCAAAGCCTGTTATGTGGGCCAGCCCGCTCATGGCTTCACCCGCGCGGCCGAAACCGGGCCACGAGGCGCGCGGTCCGGTCTGGCCATAACCCGATATCCGCACGATCACCAGATCGGGGTTCCACTCATGCAGGACCTCTGGGGCCAACCCTGCCCGTTCCAGAACACCGGGTCGAAAGTTTTCGATAAGCACATGGGCGTTTTCGACCAGGCGACGCAGAATGGCGCGGCCGTCTTCACGCTTCCAGTCCAGCGCCATCAGACGCTTGTTTCGTGCCAGGGTCTTCCACCAAGCGCCCACGCCATCGCTGGTCCGCGCGCTCAGCACCCGCAGCATGTCACCCTGCCCCGGACGCTCGATCTTGACCACGTCGGCGCCAAAATCGGACAGCAATGCGCCGCACATCGGTGCCGCGATCACATGCCCCAGTTCAATCACCCTGACATCGCTCAGTGGTCCGTTATCCATTTTCACGTGTCTGCCTCGTTCTGTGAATTTTCCGACGTCAAGCCCTAGTTTGCGGCTCTGAAAGCCTCAGTCTGCTCGGAACTAGAATCGATTGCGAGAACAATCGAACAACCGTTAGATCGCCGAAACGAGCCGATGTTTTTTCACTTGACGGAGGAAAGTATGGCAGAGCCAAACACGAATCGAATGACGGCATGCCGGCCCACGGTAGCCGACGCACTGGACGGGTTGTTCGACCCTCGCACCATCGCTGTGGTCGGCGCGTCCCGCACCAAGGGCAAGTTGGGGCAGGCCGTCATGGCCCTGCTGAAGAGCAACGGTTACAGAGGCACGATTATTCCCGTGAATCCTTCGGGCGGTGAGATCGAAGGCCTTCCGGCTGTGCGCAGTCTGGACGAGATTGACAGCGCGATCGACGTGGTTGTGCTGGCAACGCCGGTCGGGGTCGCGCTGGACGCTCTGGAGACCTGCACCAAGCTCGATGTAAAGGTCGTGGTCGGGGTCACCTCGGGCTTTTCCGAAGCCGGCGAAGATGGGCATGAGAACGAAGAGCGCTTGCGCCGGATCATGCAAGACGCGCCCTTCAGACTGGTCGGACCGAACTGCGAAGGCGTGGTGCGCCCCGCGGCGGACCTGCAACTGACCTTCAGCCCGATGTTCAACGATCTTCGGCCTGGTCCCGTGGCCATGATTTCCCAGTCCGGCGCGCTTGCGGGCCTTATGGCGTTGCGTCTGGGTGAACGTGGCGTTGGCATAAACGCCATCGTTTCCAGCGGCAACGAAACCGACCTGACCGCAGCGGACCTGCTGGATTATTTGGGCAACGACCCCCAGACGCGGGTGGTTCTTTGCTACGTCGAGGAACTGCGCGATGGGCGCCGTTTCGCGGAAGCGGCCCAGCGGTTGACCCGGGCGGGGAAGCATGTTGTCGCGGTCAAGGGCGGGCGCAGCCGGGCCGGTTCACGCGCGGTCCAGTCTCATACCGGCGCCATGGCCGGGGACGACCGGGTGATCAGCGCGGTCTTTCGCGAAACCGGTGTCATCCGCGCCCGTGAATCCGTCGCCGCCGTCGATGCCGTAACGGCGCTCGCCGCGGGTCGGCGACCGGCCGGACACAGGGTCGGGATCATTTCTGTCACCGGCGGGCTTGGGGTCGAAATGACCGACCTGGCCGAAAGCGCGGGCTTCGAAGTTCCGGTACTGGATGAAACGACGCAGACGGCGCTGTCGCGCTATGTGCCCTTTTATGGGTCAGTGACAAACCCGGTCGATCTGACGGGTGTGGTTTTGGCGAATCCCACATATGTCGGACGCTGTCTGGAGGCCGTTGCCGCCGATCCGGGCGTGGATATTGCCATCGCAATTATCACATTTGTGCCAGATCAGCAGTTCATCGAGGCCTTGGCCGAGGCGTTCGATAGCACAGACAAGCCGATCTTGATCGTCTGGACCGGTTCGGCGCGCAGCAACGCCTCGGGCGAGGCGCTGCGCGAACGAGCCGTTCCTGTCTATGATTCGCCCGCTCGGGCGGCATCGGGCCTCGCCGCACTCGCGGTCGCGACAGGAGAAGTGGCATGACCCAAAGAGAAACACTGGAAAACTGGCAGAGTTCCGGGCGCACGGTGATCCACGAGGCCGATGCGAAGGATCTGCTGCAACGGATTGGAATCCCGGTGCCCCAACGTGACCCCGACCACGGGCGCTGTGTCGCCAAGCTGTGTCACGATGACTATCCGCATAAGTCCGATCACGGGCTCGTCCGTTTGGGTCTTTCCCCTGACGAGGCGAAACAGGCCGCTGCGGAAATGGCGGAACGTTTTGCGGGCGGCACGGCGCTGATCGAGGAAATGGAAGAAGGGTCTGTGGCAGAATGGATCATCGGCTGCAAACGCGACGACACCTTTGGTCCGATCGTTCTGGCCGGTCCTGGCGGCATCCTTGTGGAACTGATTGATGCCGCCGAAATCAGGCTTGCGCCCGCCACGCCGCAAACTGCCGAGGCCATGGTGCGATCGGGTCCGGGGGCGCGGTTGCTGACAGGACTACGCGGCGCGGAACCGGCCGACAAAGGTGCCCTGGCAGACCTGATTTCACGCATATCTGTTTTCTTTGCCGAGAACGCGGATCTGATCTCGGAAATTGAAATCAACCCTGTGATGGTTCGGGCCGACGGGAAGGGATTGGTCGCCGCCGATGCCTTGATCGTTTTGTCATCCAAGGCGGACGAACAGGAGAAATTAACGTGATACGTCACCCTTTTGGAGAGTTGTCACTTGGCCAGACCGGCATTTCGAGTGGTCGGACGATGACCGAAACCGATGTCGTCAATTTCTGCATGTTGACCGGAAACTGGCTGGAACTTCACTCCAACGTCGAGCACGCCAAATCGTCTCTGTATGGCCAGCGCCTCGTGCAGGGCAGCCTCGTGTTCTCGATCGTCAATGCAATGATCCCCTTCGACAGTTCTGTGCTGGCCGCTTTCTATGGCTGTGACAAACTGCGCTTTTTGCGGCCCACTTTTATCAACGACACCCTTTGGGCCCACACCAAAATCATCGACCTGAAGGACCATGACAAAAAGCACGGTGTCGTGACCAGCAAACTGGAAGGCATCAATCAGCGGGACGAGACGGTCCTGCGCTGCGAGTTCAGCCTATTGATCCGCAAGTCACGTCTGGATCGCCCCGGAGAGCCGGCCAAAATCCGCGCGTCGCACGACAAAACACAAGGAGAGAGCGCATGAACTTCCTGACACCCGAGCAAGAGATGTGGCGCGCGACCGTCGAGCGTTTTGTCGACGAAGAGATCGGTCGCGATTATATCCGCAATTGCGACCGCGAGCGCGAATACCCCTACGAAGCCTATGAAAAAGTGGCCAAGCAGGGCTGGCTCGGCATCCTGTTTTCAGAAGAGAGCGGCGGTCTTGGCGGTGACATCATGGATTATGCCCTGATGTGCGAAGGGTTGGCCAAATACGGCTTTGACTTCTCGACCGGGTTGATGGTGGCGACGTTCACCGCGATGAATGTCGAGAAATTCGGCACACCCGAGCAAAAAGAGCGGTACATCCAGCCCTTCCTCGATGGCGACATCCGCTTTTCGATCTCGATTTCCGAACCGGGCGCGGGGTCGGATGCGGCATCGACAAAGACACGCGCACGGCGCGATGGCAACGGCTGGGTCGTCAACGGGCAGAAACTGTGGTGCTCGGGCGCTGCGGCCGACAACGCAATCCTTGCAATGCTGACCCGGACCGACCCCGACGCGCCCAAACACAAGGGGCTGTCGGTTTTCCTGATCCCCAACGACACCGAAGGTCTGGACATCCGAAAGCTGCCGACAATGGCGCGCCGCGCAACCGGCACCACCGAGATTTTCGTGGACGACGTGAAACTGCCGGCCGATGCGCTGCTGGGCACGGAAAACGATGGCTGGAAGATCATCACCGACCATCTGGAACTGGAACGCGTGGCCGTGGCCGCCGCCTATGTGGGAAATGCCCAGACAGCGGTAGACGATGCTCTGCGCTACGCCCACGAACGGATTCAGTTCAACAAGCCGATCTTCGACTTTCAGGTGATCCGCCACATGCTGGCTGACATGCAGACCCAGGTCGATGCCGCCCGGCTGTTGGTTTATCGCGCCGCCAGCCTGGCCGCAGCCAAGGCGCCCTGCACGCGAGAGGTCTCGATGGCAAAGCTCTATGCCTCCGAGACGCTGCAGACGGTGACGCGCAACGGAATGCAGATCCTGGGCGGCCACTCGATGCTGCCCGATGCAGATATGGAGCGGTATTTCCGCGAAGGGATGCAAAGCACCATCGGCGGCGGAACCTCGCAGATTCAGCGTACCCTCATCGCCAAGACCATGCGCCCGGGCTGACGGTTCGGGGCACACCGGGACAGCCCGGCAAGAAGGAGAAAGAGCATATGAAGAACGGACGAGAACCGGTGGTCGTCGGCATTGCCGACGCGCCGCTGAAGGACGGCAAGTTCATCACCAAGGCTTCGGTCCTTGGCCATGCCGCGTTGGTGGCAAAAGCCGCCGTCGAAGAAGCCGGACTGAAACTGAGCGATGTCGACGGCCTTCTGACCGCCGGCATGTGGGGGGTCCCCGGCCCCGGCCAACTGGCCACGGTGACGCTGGGCGAATATCTGGGCATCATGCCGACATTCGTCGATGGCACGAATATTGGCGGTTCGGCATTCGAGGCCCATGTCGCACATGCCGCCATGGCTCTTCGCGAAGGCTATTGCGAGGTTGCGCTGATCGTCTACAGCTCGGACCAGAAATCCCTGCGCAGCCGCAACCTGGGGGGCCGGCCTTCGGTCCTGTCCATGCAGCATGAAACGCCTTACGGAATGCCCACGCCTGTGGGCGGCTATGCGATGGCCGCACAGCGCCATATGCATGAATTTGGCACCACGTCCGAGAATCTGGCCGAAATCGCCGTCTCGACGCGGAAATGGGCACAGTTGAACCCCGAGGCGACGCGTCGCGATCCGCTGGCCATTGACGACGTGCTGTCCAGCACGATGATCTCGGAGCCGCTGCATCTGCTCGATTGCTGTCTCGTCACCGACGGGGCCGGTGCCATCGTCATGACCACCGCCGAGCGGGCCAAGGACCTCAACACCCGGCCCGTCGCGGTCAAGGGCTATAGCGAGGCGCATACCCACTGGGCCATCGGCGAAATGCCGGACCTCGCCCGCCTGCTTCCCGCGCAAAAGGCCGGGGAACGCGCAATGAAAATGGCCGGGGTGAGCCATTCGGATATCGATGTGGTCGAGATCTATGACAGCTTTACCATCACCGTGCTGCTCTCGCTCGAGGCTCTGGGCTTCTGCAAGATCGGCGAAGGCGGCGATTTCGTGTCGGGCCAGCGCACTGCACCGGGCGGGGCTTTCCCAATGAACACCAGTGGCGGCGGCCTTTCGGCGCTGCATCCGGGAATGTTCGGAATGTTCTTGCTGATTGAGGCGGTCCGGCAGCTTCGCGGCGAGGGCGGCGAGCGCCAGGTCAAGGGCGCCGAGACCGCTCTGGTGCATGGTACCGGGGGTACACTGTCCTCTGGTGCGACCGTGATTTTGCAGAGGGGCTAAGACGATGAGCATTGAAAAACCGCTTCCGGTGATCGACCATGACAGCGCCCCCTATTGGGAGGCCGCGCGCGAGGGCCGCCTCGACATCCCGCTTTGCGGCGATTGCGGTAAACATCATTTTTATCCCCGCTCTATTTGCCCGTATTGCCATTCCGGCAATCTGCGCTTCAACACCGTGAGCGGACGCGGCAAGGTGCATACCTTCACCATCGCGCGTCGTCCGGCGGGGCCCGCTTTCGCGGATGACGTGCCATATGTCGTGGCATTGATCGAGTTGGAGGAAGGCCCCCGGATGATGAGCCGGATCCAGACCGGCGATCCCGAGAAGGTTCGTATCGGGGCCAAGGTGGAAGTGACTTTCGTCAAGGCATCCGACGAGGTTACCTTTCCATATTTCACAATGACCTGAGAGCAGAGGCAACGCCCCTTTGGGGGGCGAATGCCGTCGGGCCGTCGCAGACTATCTGCGGCGGCTCGACGCTTTTCTGGGGGTCTTCATCGCAAGGTTCGCGCCCATGAAAGAAGGACAGCGTTGCGCGTCGTCATTCGGGGCCGCCGGGTGGCGACGCTTTTTGCATAAACCGCCACGCCAAAAGCCCGGCCAGCGCCAGCCCGCCAATGATGTCGGCCGCAGGCGCGGCGTAAAACAGCAAGGCGGCAGCCGACAGGAAAAGTAACCGGCCGATGACCGGCACCTTTCCACGAAACCAGCCGCTTGTGCCGACGCTAACGGCAAAAACTGCGGCGGAGGCCACGCCCATATCCATTAGGATTTGCCCCGTGCCGCCCTGGGCCAGTATCCCCGGCCGGAACACAAACAGAAATGGCACCACATAGATCGCTCCGGCCAACATCAGCGCGCGACCCGCCACCCGCCAGAAATTGGCCCCTGCCAAGGCGGCGGCGGCATAGACACTGGCGCAGACCGGTGGCGTGATGGCCGACAGGATCGCATAGTAGAAGACGAAAAGATGAGCCGTCAGTTCGGGCAGGCCAAGCCGTACGAGACTCGGCGCGGCGATCGCCGCCGCCAGCACATAGGAGGCCGTCGTGGGCACGTCCATACCCAGCAAGATCGCCAGCACCGCCCCCAGCAACAAGGCAACGATCAACCCCTGACCGGACACAGAGAACAACAGGTTCGAGACTTTGACCCCGGCACCCGTCGCCGTCAGAACCTTGACGACGATGGCGGCGCAGGCAAGCAGCGCCGCGATCATCACCAGCGCCCGCCCTGCTTCGACCATCCCCTCATAGATGTCGCGACCCAGCTTGGCCCAACAGGCCAGCACACCCTGCTTTTGTCCGCCGCGTGCGAAGGGACGCACCAGACCACAGGCCACGATCAGCACGATGATTGCACCCGCCCCTGCATAGCTTGGCGTGTAACCGTTGAACAGGAAATAGACCATCGCCGCGATGGGAAGAAACAGCGGGATCGACTTGTCCGGCGCAAGGAATTCCGCCGGTTCGGGCATTTCGCTCCTTGGTGTCGGCTGAAGCCCTGTTCGACGGGCATAGAGATCCACGCCGAACCATACCGCAAGGTAATAGAGAAACGCCGGACCGATCGCCGCGATGACGATATCGGTGTAGGGAATGTTCAGGAACTCGGCCATGATAAAAGCCGCCGCCCCCATCACCGGCGGCGTAAGCTGGCCGGCGGAGGAGGCGACTGCCTCAACCGCCCCGGCAAAGGCCGGCGGATAGCGCAATCGCTTCATCGTGGGGATTGTGATCGACCCGGTCGCCATGACATTGGCCACCGCCGAGCCGGTCACCGTCCCGAACATCGCCGATGACAGGGCACAGACCTTTGCCGGACCGCCATAAGAGCGCCCGGCGATCCAGGTCGCCATTTTCATAAAGGAATCTGTCGACCCGGTGGACAACAGCAGCGCCCCCAGAAGCACATAGATCACGATGACCCGAGCCCCGATATCCGCGAGGTAGCCAAAGAGGCCAGTAGTCGAGCTGTAGAAAGTCTCGACCGCCGTACGGGCCGACACGCGCGGTGGGCGCCAGGCGCCTTCGATTAAATCATGGCCGAAATAAAAATAGATTACGGTGCAAAGCGCCAGCAGCGGCAGGAACCAGCCGATCACCCGGCGCGCCGCCTCAAGAGTCAGCAGGACAGCCAACAGACCGGCCGCCTTGTCGAGCGGCCCGTAGCGCACCATGATATCCGAAAAGCGATCCCGGTTCACGATTACATAGAGACAAACCGCGAAAGCCAGCAGGCCAAGTGTGATGTCCACGGCCCGTTCCAGCCCGCTTCGCGCGCCGGTGCGCGAGGCCCGCGCCGCATACAGAAAAAACGCGCAGCCGATTCCAAAACCGACAAAAATCGGCCGCTGAACCAGCGGTTCGAACTGTCCGAACAGGGCATTATAGAAATGCAGCGCGACGAATGCGGCGAACAATACGCCAAGCGCCTGCTCTCCGCGCCGTTCCCAATTGGGTCTTGCGGTCGATGTCTGCGTCATGTTCTCTCCGAGAGCGGTAACGGCGGGGTGCCCGCAGCACCCCGTCTGGATCAACCTATGGCCACCGTCGTGACGGCCCGCGATTCCGGTCAGCTTCCGGCCGCCTCTCTCCAGTAACGTTCCGCACCTGGATGATAGGTAATTCCAGCCTCCATCGTGGCGACGGCATCGGCGGCAATGTCATAGTCCGCCAGTTGTGGCCAGGCTTCGGCCAGCAGGCTCATGTTCTGGTGGATACTGCGGGCGATGTCATAGGCTGTTTGGTCATCCATGACACCGGTGCGGGTCAGAAAGAAAACGTTGAGCTTCGGAACCCGCATTGCTTCGGAGCCGGGAATGAGTTCTGCCGGAAGGGTCGTGAAACCGACGCCCTCCATACCACCTGTCGCCGCTTTCTCCTGCTCTTCGGTAAAGCCGATCAAGCGCATCTTGGTGCTGGTCATCAATTCCTGTAGACTTGCATCGACGGAATCTGCGGCCCCATATTTGCTGTAACCGACGATTTGGCGGTTCTTGATGCCTTCCACCGCGTCGCCAACGGCACCATGCACCAGGTCCGCGTTGATATCGAACATCGACAGGACACCGGTCGTCAACGTCTCGGCCGCCGATCCGCGGATGCCGGGATTGAACTTCTTCCCGTCCAGTTCGTCCAGCGTCGTCACACCAGACTCTTCGGTGACTGCGATCAGCAGGATCGAGGCGCTGTAAGGATAAAGCGCAACCGTATCTGGGATTGCGTTACCTTCGAACTTGCCGGTCCCGTTTCTGGCGGAGATCAGAATGTCGGTGGTGGCAAGCCCAAGGTCGATTTCGTCGCGCGCCAGCCGCAGCACATTGTCCACGCTGGCCCCGGTTTCGATCACGCTGACATTGGTGCCTTCCATGCCGGTCTCGATCGCCTTGCTCATCGCAACCGAAATGGTGAAATGGCTCGACGTCGGGCTGGTCGTGCCCATCGTGAGATCCTTGGCAGATGCAGCGCCGCCAAGGGCCATCGCACCCATGGCCGCAATAACACCCATCGCCGCCCGGAACCCGGTCAACTTGCGTTGGAACATTTTATCCTCCCGTTTTTGACTTTAAAAAATCGTCAGCCCGGCCGCTTAGGCACGCAAGGCCCCCGATGTGTCGATCCGCTCTCTCAAAACGCGCAATTCTTCCTCCGTTGGTGGCCGCGTTTGCGGCACCTCGCCTCTGATCGCCAGATCGAACCCCGTATGACGCTGGACCTCTTCGGGCGTATTGCCCCCATGCACCGATTTCAGTTGCATTCGCAGCGTCGTCTTGTCGAAGACCATAACCGCTCGCGGCGTCACCACCAGGCGCGGTCCTTCATTGACCAGCCCGGCGTCGCGTTTTGCGGCAGGCCCGGACAGATGTCCGGGTATTGTGATGAAATCGACCGTTTCCACAAAGTTTCGTGCCGTGTGCACGGTGGGGCAAATGTAATACCGCGACGAGGTGTGGCAGTATGACAGGTTTGCTGCCCCCGGCCCGCGCATCTTAGGTGCGTGCAGCGTGCCCCCGACGTGGTGCAGGTTGATGTTGCCGTACACATCGTGCTGCAAGCCACTGTGAAAGAAAAAATCCAGCCCATGATGGCTGTGGCCGAACAACTCGATAAAGGTCTCGGCGGCCTCGCAACGGCCAAGCGCACGATCGTCCAGCATCGACGGATACAAACGCCCCGGCTCGGGGTTGAAGAACATCTCGCCGCCGACCGTCAGGTTCGGTGCATGCAGCTCGCGGGCTAGCGCAATGGCCGCCATCGGAACCAACGCGGCTGCCCCGGCCGCACCCAGTTCTCCGTCGGCCAGATCGCGGGCCAACACGACGACCATCTGTTCAAATGGGGAAACCGCTGTACTCATTCGTTCCGTGCCTCGGCTTCGAGCAAGGCGAAATACCCCGTTCCCCCGACCGCTTCGATGTAGTCGCTCTGGTTTTTCGGCTCGGTCAAGTGGCGGGTGATATAGGCGTCCAGCCCCGTGCTGTCGCCGGTCCGGGCGGCATCACCCAGATCGGCATAGGCATCGATATGTTCCTCGTCCATCGCATAGTTGGGAAAGCTTGCCGTTGGGTGCGCGCCATAGGGCACCTCGACCACGGCATCGACATAGTGAGACGGCACGGTAACCCGCGAGGGATCGTCCAGAACGACCTCGTCCGGCACGATCCGGTCCACGCTGGCAATGACCATGTCAGACGCGCGTGCCATCAGCTGATCGGCGTAGACCATCGTGCTGAGATGGCGCAGGTTTCCCCAACGGTCGGCTTCCTGCGCGTG
>JBFHMM010000015.1:0-30079 GCA_041594355.1 Paracoccaceae bacterium
ATGCCCGCCCAGTCCGCATCGCCTTCATGCACCGCCCGCGCCGTCCCATAGCAGCGCAGGATCATCGGCTGTTCGGTGAACGAACACCACATCAGCGTCATCCGCGGGTGTTCCAGCAGGTGACCGGCGGTCTCGTTGCCGCTGCCGGTGATGTTCAGCCAGGCGATCCGGTTCGGTCCCAGGATTCTCAGCGAATCCATGCCCTTGGGTGACACGTTCACACGCCCGTCAGGGGCCGCCGATCCGCAGAAGAAGAGATGCTGCGCCTCGATGATCTTGGCGTGCGCCTTGTGGATGTGATCGAATTGCTTGGCCATTCCGGCTATTCCACCGTTGTTACTCCACCGTCACCGATTTCGCGAGGTTGCGTGGTTGATCGACATCCGTGCCCTTGGCCACCGCCGTGTGATAGGCCAGCAACTGCGCCGGGATCGCATAGAGGATCGGGGTCAACAGCGGCGGCACATGCGGCATCCGGATCGTCATCCAGACCCCGTCGTTGGCCTCGGCAATCCCCTCGTCATCCGAAATCAGCAGCACCTTGCCCTTGCGAGCCATCACCTCCTGCATGTTGGAAACGGTCTTGTCGAACAGCCCGTCGCGCGGGGCCAGGACCACCACTGGCATCGTCTTGTCGATCAGGGCGATGGGGCCATGTTTCAACTCGCCGGAAGCATAAGCTTCGGCGTGTATGTAGCTGATTTCTTTCAGCTTTAATGCGCCCTCCAGGGCCAGGGGATACATCAGGCCACGACCCAGGAACAGCACGTCCCGCGCCTCGCTCAGGCTTTGAGCCGCACGCCGGATCGCATCGTTTTGATCCAGCGCGGCATTCAGTACCGAGGGCAAGCCACGCAGGGCGGAAAAGTGATCGCCCAGCTCCTCGGGTGTCAGCGTGCCGCGATCCGCTGCGGCCTTGAGCGCCAGCATCAAGAGCACGGTCAGCTGGCAGGTGAATGCCTTGGTCGAGGCCACGCCGACCTCGACGCCCGCATGGATCGGCAGCGCCAGGCCGCTTTCCCGCGCGATGGAGCTTTCCGGGACATTGACCACCGACACGATTGTGTCTGCCTTGCCTTCACAGTACCGCAGCGCGGCGAGCGTATCGGCGGTTTCACCCGACTGGCTGACAAACAGCGCCACGGTGCCGGTGGTGACGGGCGGTGTGCGATAGCGGAATTCCGAGGCGATATCGACTTCGACCGGGATGCGCGCCAGCTGTTCGAACCAGTATTTAGCCGTCAGGCAGGCATAATAGGCGGTGCCACAGGCCACCATTGTCAGCCGCTCCACCTTGGCAAAATCCAGCCCATTTCCGGGCAGCGACACCGCGTCGTCACCTGCGGGCAGATAGGCGCGCACGGCCTCGGCGATCACATTGGGTTGTTCCGCGATTTCCTTGGCCATGAAATGCCTGTGCCCACTCTTGTCGACGCGGGTGGCGTCGATCTGGACGGTCTTGACCGCGCGATTGGCAAGTTCGCCGCTGGCATCGCGTATTTCCAGGCTGGTGCGGGTCACCACCGCACGGTCGCCTTCCTCCAGATAAGTGATCCGGTCGGTCAGCGGCGCCAGCGCAATGGCGTCCGACCCGACGAACATCTCACCGGTGCCGTGCCCGATCGCCAGCGGCGACCCCTTGCGCGCGGCCACGATCAGGTCCTCCTCGCCATCAAAGAGGAAGGCCAGAGCAAAGGCGCCGTCCAGCCGGTCTAGCGCCTGGAAGGCCGCATCGACCGGCCCAGCGCCCTGGGCCATGTAGTGTTCGGTTAGCAGCGCGACGGTTTCGGTGTCGGTATCGGTCTGGAACTGTGCGCCCAGGTTCGCCAGTTCGGCGCGCAGGTCTCGGTAGTTCTCGATGATGCCGTTGTGAACCACCGCCACGCGCCCCGCCCGATGCGGGTGGGCATTGCGCACCGAGGGCGCACCATGCGTGGCCCAGCGGGTATGGCCGATGCCGGACTTGCCGGGCAGCGGATCATGTACCAGCAGATCGGACAGGTTGACCAGCTTGCCCACCGCGCGGCGGCGGTCCAGCTGCCCGTTGTTGATCGTGGCGATACCGGCGCTGTCATACCCGCGATACTCCAGACGTTTCAGCGCTTCAACGAGAATGGGCGCGGCTTCGTGATTGCCCAGCACCCCTACAATACCACACATTATTCAGTACCTTTTTGGCGTTTCGCTTTGCGCGCCTTTAAAAATTCGAACAATTTGACCGCGCGCCCAGGTTTGTTTTCCTGCCGGCTTCTGGCCACCGCCAGCGCCTCGTCCTCGACATCGCGGGTGATCACCGAGCCGGTTGCGGTCATCGCCCGGTTGCCGACTCGGACAGGGGCCACCAGCATGGTGTTCGACCCGACAAAGGCATTGGCCCCGATCTCGGTCTGATGCTTCATAACCCCGTCATAGTTGCAGGTAATGGTGCCCGCGCCAATGTTGCTATGCGGGCCGACACTCGCGTCCCCGATATAGCTCAGGTGGTTGACCTTGGCCCCCTCGGCGAGCACGGCGTTCTTGATCTCGACAAAGTTTCCGACCCGCGCGGCCTCGGCCAACTCCGCGCCGGGGCGCAGGCGGGCGTAGGGGCCGACAACCGCGTCGCGGCTGACATGCGCTCCCTCCAGGTGCGAAAACGCGCGGATCGTTGCGCCGGTTTCGACCGTTACACCGGGGCCAAACACCACGTTGGGTTCGATCATCGCATCGCGCCCAATCATTGTGTCCCAGGCCAGAAACACGGTTTCGGGCGCGGTCATCGTCACGCCGAGATCCAAAAGTTCGGCGCGCGCGCGAGCCTGGAACACGGCCTCGGCGGCGGCCAGGTCGGCACGCGAATTGACCCCCAGCGTCTGGTCCTCGGTACAGGCAACGGCGGTCACGCGCAGGCCGGCGGTTCGCGCCAGCGCGACAACATCGGTCAGATAGTATTCGCCGGAGGCATTGTCGTTGCCGACCTGCGCGATCAGGTCGAACAACCTGTCGGCGTCGCAGGCCAGCAGCCCGCTGTTGCAAAAGGTGATCGCCCGCTGCGCCTCGGTTGCGTCCTTGTATTCAACGATCTCCTGCAACTGGTCGCCGCTCATCACCAGCCGGCCGTAACGGGCCGGATCGGCGGCCTCAAAGCCCAGGATCACCAGGTCGTTTTCAGTGCGCGCCGCGATCATCCGGTCCAGCGTATCGGGCTGAACAAAGGGCGTGTCGCCGTAGAGCACGATCACATCGCCCTTGAATCCCCGCAGGGCATCCCGTGCCTGGTCGACCGCATGGGCGGTGCCCAGTTGTTCGCTCTGCATCACCACCTGCGCGGTCTCATCCACCTCGCGCGCGGCCGCTTCGACCAGCTCTGCGCCGTGGCCGGCCACGATCACGGTGCGCTCGGGGGACAGGACGGCACCGGCTCGCATGGCATGGGCCAGCATCGGTGCATGTGCAATCGGTTGCAGCACCTTGGGAAGATCGGAGTTCATCCGGGTGCCTTTGCCTGCGGCCAGGATGACGAGGGCGGTGCTCATACTGATTTCTCTTTGTGTTTTTGGTTGCCCCGTTTTATCCGCTGCGGGCGGTGGCGCAAGCGGAAGACCGATCAAAGAAGGTTGCGGGCTGCAACACGCGTTAGCGGAAACATGCCGAAAGGGACGGAACATGCGGACTGTTATCTTTGATCTGGACGGTACATTGGCTGATACCTCTGGCGATCTGATCGCGGCGGCAAATGCCTGTTTTCAGGCGATGGGGTTGGGCGACGTGCTGGATCCGGCCAGCGATCAGGGCATCGCGTTGCGCGGGGGCAAGATGATGCTGACACGCGGATTGCAACGGGTGGACCGGTTCGATGCCGCCACCGTCGAACGGTACTATCCGGTGCTGCTTGAGGCTTACGCCGGGGCCATCGACGCGCATACGGCGCTCTATCCCGGCGCCATGGCCGCGGTCGAGGCGCTCAAGTCGGATGGTTATGGTGTGGGTATTTGCACTAACAAGCCCGAGGCCCTGGCCGAATTATTGCTGGCCCGGCTCGGGGTGCGCGATGCCTTCGCCTCGATGGTGGGGGCGGATACGCTGCCGGTGCGCAAGCCGGACCCCGCGCCGCTGCGCGAGGCCGCACGCCGGGCCGGTGGCGATCCGGCGCATTGCGTGCTGATCGGCGATTCCGATACCGATCGGAACACGGCGCGCAATGCCGGGGTGCCATCCGTTCTGGTGACCTTTGGCCCGTCGGGGGCGGATATGGCCGCGCTGGAGCCTGAGGCGCTGCTGCACCGGTTCGATGACCTGCCTTCGGTGGTGCGTGCGCTCATCGGGTAATCGGTATTGGAGACAGGCCCTCGGGGCAGCCGCGCGGCTGGCTTGACCGCCCGGTGCGCAGGCGGCACAACACCCCCATGACAGAACGTTTCACAGGCAGTTTCACTCAGCAGGAACCGATCCCTGAAGACGCGATCGAGGCCGCGATGCAGGTCCTGCGTCACGGGCGCCTGCACCGCTACAACCTGACCCCCGGAGAGTTTGGCGAGACCGCCCTGCTCGAACAGGAGTTCGCGGCGCTGACCGGTGGGAAATACTGCCTGGCGGTGGCCTCGGGCGGCTATGCCATGGCCACCGCGTTGCGGGCGATGGGGGTCACGCCGGGCGCTGCGGTTCTGACCAATGCATTCACCCTGGCGCCGGTGCCGGGGGCGATTGCCTCTCTGGGGGCGCGGCCGGTCTATGTCGGTGTGACCGAGGCGCTGACCATCGATCTCGACGATCTGGCCGCAAAGGCGGCGCAGGCGGATGTGCTGCTGCTCAGCCATATGCGCGGGCACATATGCGACATGGACCGCCTGATGGCGATCTGCGATGCCGCCGGCGTGACGGTGATCGAGGATTGTGCCCATACGATGGGCGCGGCGTGGCGCGGTGTGCCATCGGGCCGCCATGGGGCCATCGGCTGCTATTC
Source organism: Paracoccaceae bacterium (assembly GCA_041594355.1). Classification (GTDB taxonomy): domain Bacteria; phylum Pseudomonadota; class Alphaproteobacteria; order Rhodobacterales; family Rhodobacteraceae; genus JAIUZI01. The sequence goes on from JBFHMM010000015.1 coordinate 4,943, forward strand.
CACCCAGACCTACAAGCATATGAATTCGGGTGAGGGCGGCTTGCTGATTACTGATGACGCGGACCTGGCGGCGCGCGCGGTGATGTTGTCGGGGTCCTACATGCTCTTCGAACGGCATCTGGCCGCGCCGGGTCCTGAGGTGTTCGAGCGGGTCAAATACGAGACGCCCAATATCTCGGGGCGCATGGACAACCTGCGCGCGGCGATCCTGCGCCCGCAACTGGCCATGCTGCCGGAACAGGTGGCGCGGTGGAACGCCCGATATGATGTCCTGCACAATGGGCTCCGCGACACGCCGGGGCTGACCGTGATCGAGCGGCCGGAGGAAGAACAGTTTGTCGGATCGTCGTTCCAGTTCCTGCTGGCCGACTGGGCGGAGCCGGCAGTCAGGTCGGTCCTGGACCGCTGTCAGGCGCGCGGCGTGGAGTTGAAGTGGTTTGGCGCGGCGGAACCGGCGGGTTTTACGTCGCGCTATGACAGCTGGCGCTATGCCGATGCGCCTGCGATGCCCGCCACCGACCGGATTCTAGCCGGTCTCATCGACATGCGGGTGCCGCTGACCTTTTCGACCGAGGATTGCGCCCTGATCGCCCGGATCATTCGGGCCGAGGTAAGCGCGGTGTTCCAGGGCGGGTGACAGCGTTTGGTCCGTTCGCTGCGGTTGGGTCACAATAGCTGCCGTATTGTTTCGCGCACGAAACAATGTCGAAATATTTTCGATAAATATTAGGGACTTGTTAGGATTTCGAGGCGCGAGCGGCTGGCAATCGCGCCCCGTTATCCGGTTACAGGATCACATCGGCCGCGTCAAAACTGGCGGTGGAAAAGCCTTCCAGCAACAGTGTTCCTGAGCCGCCGAGGGCGGTCAGGTCGATCGTCATGCCCGTCGGTCCGTCGGTCGCCACCGCGCCGACGTCGGCAAATGCGGTGAGGTTGTGGGCGCTCAGGTCCAACTGATCGCCGCAGGTCCCGAAATCGGTGATCACGTCATTGCCGGCATCCAGGCCAAAGACGAAATCGTCGGCTCCGGCGCCGCCGGTCATCGAGTCATTGCCGGTCCCGCCATTGATCACGTCGTTGCTGTCGCCATCGGCGATTGTGTCGTCGCCGCTGCCGCCGACCAGCGTGTCGGCATTCGACCCGCCCTTGAGCGTATCGTTGCCGTCGCCGCCGTCGATTGTGCCATCGACGATGGAGTCGTCACGGCCTACATAAGTGTCGTTGTCGTCGCCCAGGGTCACGTCGCCGATGTTGGTGCCGCCGTTGACGACTGTATCATCGCGCGAGGCCAGGTTCACATCGCCGATGATCAGGCCCCAGTTCTGCACCATGTCGATGGTCTCATAGACGTGGTAGTCGTAGTTCGAGTCGCCTTATATCGCGTAATTTTCGCTTTCGATGATGCCCGTGTTGACGATCAGGTTTTCGTTGGGGTCGTCTTCCACGTTCGTTCCGAGCTGGATCGCCGCGCCCCACTGGTAGTAGGACGGGGAACCGACGGCGCGGATCAGGCCGCTGTTGAAAACAGTGGCGCCGCCGCTGGTAAAGAATATCCCTTTGTTTCCGGAAATTTCTCTAGAATTACAAACGCTTGCATTGTCCCCGGTGAAATACACCGCCGCCCCGGCGTAACTGGAGGCGACGCTGGATACCAACCCGCCTTCAAATACCGAAACGGTGCAGTAGTCGCCTTTGAGAAAGGTCACGCTTGACCCGGCGGTGAGCAATTCGCTGCGGACCTGTACGGTTTGATAGTTGCCAATGCCTTTCACGGCGGAATCATCGGTGCTGGCGACGGTGGCACCGTCGCTGACAAAGATCCCTTCTTAGCTCGTGGTGCCCAGATCGTAGCGGACGCCGGTCCCGACAGAGTTACCGGTGACGAATGTAACAGCCATGCAATTTTCCTTTGGTCATGCCTTTGTTTTCAATACTTCGGCCCCGGCGCGACCGGGGGTGCTTCTCGCTGAATCGGGACCTTAGCGAAAAACTAGCCGGAGGCGGGTTTCGTGTCAGCGGTAATGCGATCGCGTTCTTCCCCCTTAACGCGGTCGAGGCGGCGGATGTTATTTTGTTTGCATCGACTCGGAACCTGCGCTAGTAAATGAACAAGTGTTCAATTCATGAGGGGGAGGAGCCGGCTCATGTTCAATGCGACGATGAAATTCGATCTGGGTGAGGATGTGAACGCGCTGCGCGAGATGGTGCACCGCTGGGCGCAGGATCGGGTCAAGCCGATGGCGGCCGAGATCGACAGCACGAATGCCTTCCCGAACGAGCTTTGGCGCGAGATGGGCGACCTGGGGCTGCTGGGCGTGACTGTTGACGAGGAGTTTGGCGGCGCCGGCATGTCCTATCTGGCGCATGTGATCGCGGTGGAAGAGATCGCGCGGGCCAGCGCCAGTGTGTCGCTGTCCTACGGCGCGCATTCCAACCTTTGCGTCAACCAGATCAAGCTGAACGGCACGGATGAGCAAAAGCGCAAGTATTTGCCGGGCCTGATCTCGGGGGAACATGTCGGCGCGCTGGCCATGTCCGAGGCGGGCGCGGGCTCGGACGTGGTATCGATGAAGCTGCGCGCGGAAAAGCGCAATGACCACTACCGGCTGAACGGCAACAAGTACTGGATCACCAACGGGCCGGACGCCGACACGCTGGTGGTCTATGCCAAGACCGACCCCGAGGCCGGGTCCAAGGGCATCACCGCCTTTCTGATCGAGAAATCATTCAAGGGGTTCTCGACCAGCCTGCATTTCGACAAACTCGGGATGCGCGGCTCGAACACCGCCGAGCTGATTTTCGAGGACGTCGAGGTGCCGTTTGAAAACGTGCTGGGCGAAGAGGGCCGGGGCGTTGCCGTTCTAATGTCCGGGCTCGATTACGAACGCGTGGTGCTGGCGGGCATCGGCACCGGCATCATGGCGGCGTGCCTCGATGAAATCATGCCGTATCTGGCCGAGCGCAAGCAGTTTGGCCAGCCGATCGGGAATTTCCAGCTGATGCAGGGCAAGATCGCCGACATGTACACGGCGATGAACTCGGCCCGCGCCTATGTCTACGAGGTCGCCAAGGCCTGCGATAATGGCACTGTGACCCGGCAGGACGCGGCGGCGTGCTGCCTTTACGCCTCTGAAGAAGCGATGAAACAGGCGCATCAGGCGGTGCAGGCAATGGGCGGGGCGGGGTACCTGTCGGACAATGCCGTTGGCCGGATCTTCCGCGATGCCAAGCTGATGGAAATCGGTGCCGGCACATCCGAGATTCGCCGGATGCTGGTGGGTCGCGAACTGATGGTGTCGATGAAATGACACCGGATCTGCCCGGGCTGGATCGGGCGGGGCGTTGGGACATGCCTGCGCGGCTGAACATGGCCGCGCAGTGCCTGGAGGGTCCCGACGGGTCCACCACGATCATTAATCTGACCAGGGATGCGCTGCGGGATGTTTCGCGTGCGGAACTGGCCCGGATGAGCGACGGGCTGGCCCGGCGCCTGCTGCGGCAGGTGAATCCGGGCGACCGGGTTGGTGTGTTGCTTAACCAGTCGCCCTGGTGCGCGGCGGCCTATCTTGCGATTTGGAAAATCGGTGCGATTTCAGTGCCTTTTTCCGAACTCTTCAAGCATGATGCCCTGCGCTCCCGGATCGGGGATGCCGATTTGCAGCTGGTGTTGACGGACCCCGAAGGCGCTTGGTTGCTTGGCGATCTGGCGACAGCGCTGATGGTGGATGAGGTCGGCGAAGACTCCCCGCCGGTTGACTTCGCCGATACCGGTCCTGAGGATCCGGCACTTTTGATTTACACTTTGGGCACCACCAGTTCGCCCAAGGGCGCTCTACACGGTCACCGGGTGCTGACTGGTCATTTGCCGGGGGTCGCGCCGAGCCACGATCTGCTTGGACAATCCGGCGATTGCCTGTGGACACTGGCCGACCGGGCCTGGATCGGCGGGCTGTTCGATGTGCTGATGCCCGGTTTGACGGTGCATGCCGCGGCCGTTGTGGCCCGTACGCAAAAGGTTTCCGCTCAGGCGGCTAAGGAAGTTGTCCGGCGCGGCTCTGCCCCGACGCGGCTTGAGGGCTGGCACAACCCGCAGGCGACGGCGGAGAAGTTTCACGGTGACTGGCTGATCGTCGGCGACCGGGGGCAGTGGCAGGGCACGTACCTGCGCTTTGTCGGACGCGAGGATGACGTGATCACCTCTGTCGGCTGCGGTATGGGTCCGGCCGAGATCGAGGGTTGCCTGCTGACCCACCCGGCGGTGGCCACCGTGGGGGTCGTCGGCACACCCGACCAACTGCGCACCGAGATCGTCAAGGTTTACGTGGTGCTGAAACCCGGCGCGGAGGCTTCCGCCGAAACCCTGCAGGAGTGGGTGAAGGCGCGCCTGGCAAACTATTTATATCCAAGGGAAATCACCTTTCTCGATGCCTTGCCCATGACCGTAACGGGCAAGGTGATCCGCAAAGAGCTAAAACGCCGCGCGGCGGCGGAAGAGGAGATGTCACAGTGAAACTGCAATCCAAGGCCATGCCTTCCTCGGAAGCCTTCAAGGCCAACCGTGCCGCGCATCTTGAGGCGCTGGAGACCATCCGCGTGGCCGCCGAGGCCGCGCGCCTCGGCGGCGGCGAGAAATCGCGCGCCCGCCACGAAAGTCGGGGCAAGATGCTGCCGCGCCGCCGTGTTGCTAACCTGCTCGACCCCGGTTCGCCGTTTCTGGAAATCGGCGCGACGGCGGCCCATGACATGTATGGCGACGCCGCCCCCTGCGCCGGGGTGATCGCGGGCATCGGCCGGGTGCACGGGCAAGAGGTCATGGTTGTCTGCAACGACGCCACTGTAAAAGGCGGCACCTATTACCCGATCACGGTCAAGAAACACCTGCGCGCGCAGGAGATCGCGGCGGAGTGCGAACTGCCCTGCATCTACCTGGTGGACTCGGGTGGCGCCAACCTGCCCAGCCAGGACGAGGTCTTTCCCGACCGCGACCACTTCGGCCGAATCTTCTACAATCAGGCCAACATGTCGGCGCGCGGCATCCCGCAGATCGCCGTGGTGATGGGGTCCTGCACCGCTGGCGGGGCCTATGTGCCGGCGATGTCGGACGTGACAATCATCGTCAAGGAACAGGGCACGATCTTTCTGGCCGGTCCGCCGCTGGTCAAGGCCGCCACCGGCGAGGTGGTCAGCGCCGAGGATCTGGGCGGCGGGGATGTGCACACGCGGTTGTCAGGGGTCGCCGATTACTTGGCCGAGGACGATGCCCACGCGCTGGCGCTGGCGCGCCGGGCAGTGCAGCAGCTGAACCGGGGTAAGCCGAAGACCGTGGAATGGCAAAGCCCCGAAGAACCCGCCTATGACCCAGAGGAGATCCTTGGCGTGGTGCCGGGCGATCTTCGCACGCCTTATGACATCCGTGAGGTGATCGCGCGGCTGGTCGATGGATCGCGCTTTGACGAATTCAAGCCCCGGTTTGGCGAGACCATCATCTGCGGCTTTGCCCATGTCAAAGGCTGCCCGGTGGGGATCATCGCCAACAACGGCGTGTTGTTCTCCGAAAGCGCCCAGAAGGCCGCGCATTTCGTGGAACTCTGCAGCCAGCGCCACATCCCGTTGGTGTTTCTGCAGAATATCACTGGCTTCATGGTGGGCCGCAAATACGAAAACGAAGGCATCGCGCGCCATGGGGCCAAGATGGTGACGGCGGTCGCCACCACCAAGGTGCCTAAGGTCACGATGCTGGTCGGCGGTTCCTTTGGCGCGGGCAACTACGGCATGTCCGGCCGCGCCTATCAGCCCCGATTCCTTTGGACCTGGCCCAATTCCCGCATCTCGGTGATGGGCGGCGAACAGGCTGCCGGGGTGCTGGCCACGGTGAAACGCGATAGCATCGAACGCGCGGGCGGCAGCTGGTCGGTCGAGGAAGAGGCCGAGTTCAAGCGCCCGACGCTTGAGATGTTCGAGCGCCAGAGCCACCCGCTCTATGCCTCCGCCCGGCTCTGGGACGACGGTGTGATCGACCCGCGCAAATCCCGCGACGTGCTGGCCCTGTCGCTCTCGGCGGCGCTCAACGCGCCGATCGAGGACACGCGGTTCGGCATCTTCCGGATGTAGAGGCGGGTCCATGTTTCATCTCTTTCCAAATACTCCGGGGGTACGGGGGCTGACCCCTGTCCCGCAGCCTGCAGCAGGGAGCTGACCGATGTTTGACACGATATTGATTGCCAACCGGGGCGAGATCGCCTGCCGGGTAATAGAAACCGCGCAGGCCATGGGGGTGCGCTGTGTTTCGGTTTACTCCGACGCGGATGCGGGCGCGAAACATGTGCAGATGGCGGATGTGGCCGTACATATTGGCGGGCCGGCGCCCAAGGACAGCTATCTGCGCGGAGACGCGATTATCGCCGCTGCGCTGGAAACCGGGGCGCAGGGCATCCACCCAGGTTACGGGTTCCTGTCAGAGAACCCCGATTTCGTCGAGGCGGTCGAGGCAGCCGGGCTGACCTTTATCGGGCCTTCGGCCAAGGCGATCCGGGCGATGGGACTGAAGGACGCCGCCAAGGCGCTGATGGAAAAGGCCGGTGTGCCGGTGGTGCCGGGCTATCACGGCGCCAACCAGGACCCCGAGCATCTGTCGGGCGCCGCCGATACCATCGGCTATCCGGTGCTGATCAAGGCGGTCGCGGGCGGCGGCGGCAAGGGGATGCGGCTGGTGGAACGGCCCGAGGATTTTGCCGAGGCGCTCAAAAGCGCGCAGGGCGAGGCGACCACCGCCTTTGGCAACCCCGATGTGCTGATCGAAAAGTTCGTGACCAAGCCCCGCCACATCGAGGTGCAAGTCTTTGGCGACGGCACCCATGCGGTGCATCTCTTTGAGCGCGACTGTTCGCTGCAGCGTCGCCACCAAAAGGTGATCGAGGAGGCGCCCGCGCCGGGCATGACCGAGGAAATGCGCTCCGCGATGGGGCAGGCGGGTGTGCGTGCCGCCGAGGCGATCGGTTACAAGGGTGCGGGCACGGTCGAATTCATCGTTGATGGCTCGGACGGGCTGCGCCCCGACCGGTTCTGGTTCATGGAGATGAACACACGGTTGCAGGTGGAACACCCGGTGACCGAGCTGATCACCGGCGTTGACCTGGTGGAATGGCAGCTGCGGGTGGCTGCGGGCGAGAACCTTCCGGCCCGGCAGGAGGATCTGGCGATTTCCGGCCACGCCTTCGAGGCGCGGCTTTATGCCGAGGATGTGCCCAAGGGCTTCCTGCCGGCCACCGGCACGCTGACCCATCTGGAGTTTCCCACCGGCTGTCGCGCCGACAGCGGTGTGCGGGCCGGCGACACTATCAGCCCGTGGTACGACCCGATGATCTCGAAGGTGATCGTGCACGGACCGACCCGTGCTGTGGCGCTGTCCCGGCTCAGCCGCGCGCTGGAGCAGACCCAGGTTGGCGGGACCGTCACCAACCTGGCCTTTCTCGGGGCATTGGCCGGGCACGAAGGATTTGGCGTGGGCGAGGTGGACACGGGTCTGATCGCGCGCGATCTCGACAGTCTGGTTGCCGCTCCGGCCGTGCAGCCCCGGCACCGGGTGGCCGCCGCCATGGTGGCTCTCGGGCTCACCGAGACGACACCGGACACCGGTTTTTCCCTGTGGGCGCCGCTGCACCGGTCGGTGACGCTGAGCACCGGGGACGAGGAATTCCTCGCCGATGTCCAGGTCGAAAGCCCGACACGCCAGATCTGGCAGATCGGAGAGGATCAGGTGGTCGCCGAACACAGGGGCGGGCGTTGGATCGTCGGTGGGCAAGACATGGCGGACGTTGCGAAGGCGGATGCGGTCATCACGGTTTTCGATGGCTACGGGCTGGTCTTTGAGTTGATCGATCCGCTGGATCGCGCTGCGAGCACGTCGGGCGACGGCAACCTGATCGAGGCGCCGATGCCGGGTCTGGTCAAAGCGGTGTTTGCCGAAGCCGGTCAGGCCGTCAAAGAGGGCGACCGGCTGGCCATTCTGGAGGCGATGAAGATGGAACATTCGCTTTTGGCGGCGCGCGATGGCATTGTCGCCGAAGTGCTGACGGAGGCCGGCGCGCAAGTGGAGGCCGGGGCCGCGCTAGTCCGGCTGGAGGCGCAGGAGGGCTGAGTCTGCGCGGATAGAACCGTCGGGTTTGGGGTTTTGAGATCAGAAAGAAGCAGGGGAGAGTCGCATGAGCAGGGAACGGGTCGAGATATTCGAGGTGGGTCCGCGTGACGGGCTGCAGAACGAAGCGCGTGAAATACCGGTGGCCGAGAAGATTGCCTTGGTGGATTGCCTGAGCCGGGCCGGTTTCTCGCGGATCGAATGCGCCAGCTTCGTGAGCCCAAAATGGGTGCCGCAGATGGCGGGCTCCGCCGAGGTTCTGGCCGGTATCACGCGGGCGGAGGGCGTGCGATATGCGGCCCTGACGCCCAACATGCGGGGGTATGAGGACGCGGTGGCCGCCGGGGCGGATGAAATCGCGGTCTTTGCATCGGCCAGCGAGGGGTTTTCCAAGGCAAACATCAACGCGACGGTGGCTGAGTCGATCGAACGGTTTGAGCCGGTACTGGCCGCGGCGCGCCACATCGATCTGCCGGTGCGGGGGTATATCTCCTGCGTGACCGATTGCCCCTTTGACGGGCCGACCCCGCCGGAAGCGGTTGCCGAGGTGGCGGATCGTCTGTTCGCGATGGGATGCTACGAAATCTCGCTGGGTGACACCATTGGGCAAGGGCGGCCCGAAAGCGTGGCGCAGATGCTGCTGGCAGTGCGCGAGCGGGTGCCGGTGACACGGCTGGCGGGGCATTTCCACGATACTGCCGGCCATGCGCTGGCCAATATCGACGCCTCGCTGAGCCTTGGTGTGCGGGTGTTCGATGCGGCGGTCGGCGGTCTGGGGGGATGTCCCTATGCGCCGGGGGCCAGCGGCAACGTGGCGACCGAGGCCGTGCGGGCCCATCTTGAGCGACTGGGCTACGCGACCGGGTTGGACCCGGACGTTCTGGCCGAGGCCGCGCGCATGGCACAGGCGATGCGGGCTGGCTGAGTCCGGCAATTTTGGACTTACATTCTAAGACGGAAGGTCGACGAATGTTCGAGACTGTCAGGATAGAAACCGATGCGCGGGGTGTGGCCCGGCTGATCCTGGATCGCGCTGCTAAGCATAACGCCATGTCGGCACAGATGATCGCGGAACTGGCGCTGGCGGCCGAACAACTGGCGGCACGGGACGACGTGCGCGTGTTCGTGTTGACCGGCGAGGGGAAATCCATCTGCGCGGGCGGCGATCTGGCCTGGATGCAGCAGCAGATGGCGGCGGATGCCGAAACCCGGTTCACCTAGACGCGCAAATTGGCGCCGGCGCTGCAAAAACTGAACACCTTGCCCAAGCCGCTGATCGGCGCTGTTCAGGGCAATACCTTTGGCGGCGGTGTCGGGCTGGCCAGCGTCTGTGACGTGGCGATTGGGGCCGATCACCTCAAGATGGGCCTGATCGAGACCCGGCTGGGTTTGATCCCCGCCACCATCGGTCCCTATGTCATCGCACGGATGGGCGAGGCGCGGGCGTGACGGGTGTCCATGTCGGCGCGTCTGTTTGGCGCAGCCGAGGCGGTGAAGCTGGGACTGCTCGCGCGCGGTGCCGCTGGCGGATCTGGAGGCCGCGATCGAGGCCGAAGTTGTGCCTTATTTGTCCTGTGCCCCCGGCGCGGTTGCGGCGGCCAAGAAGCTGACGCGCGATCTGGGTCCCCGGGTCGACGAGGAACCCATAGATCACACGATCCGGGCCCTGGTGGCCGACTGAGAAGACCAGGAGTCGGTCGAGGGGATCGGGGCGTTTTTCGACCGGCGCGCGCCGAGTTGGCGCAGTCGGGATAAACCGTTGTCCAAAGAGACAAATTCAAAAAAATAAATATGATGGAAATTTCTTCCTGCGGCGATTCAACCGCCCCCTTTGGGCGTCAGGCTTGGTTGACGCTCTGAGGCGGCAGGGGTAGAGAAAGCGACAGGTCAACACGCCAATTGACGGTGCGCGCGACGCCGCGCACAGGAAAGGAGCCACTCGTGGAAGAGCTGTTGCGGGAATACCTCCCGATTCTGGTGTTTCTGGTCGTTGCAGTCGGCCTTGGCATTGTTCTCATTCTCGCTGCTGTTCTGCTGGCGGTCCGCAACCCGGATCCCGAAAAGGTCAGCGCCTATGAATGCGGGTTCAATGCCTTTGACGATGCGCGCATGAAATTCGATGTCCGGTTCTACCTGGTGTCGATCCTGTTCATCATCTTCGATCTGGAAATCGCGATGCTGTTTCCCTGGGCCGTGGGCTTCAAGGATCTCAGCGATGTGGCGTTCTGGTCGATGATGGTTTTCCTTGGCGTTCTGACCATCGGCTTTGCCTATGAGTGGAAGAAAGGGGCGCTGGAATGGGAGTGACGACCGGGGCGAATTCCGCCGGTGCCGACCGCGAGGTCGCAACCCAGGCGCTGAACGCCGAATTGCAGGACAAGGGTTTCCTGCTGACCTCGACCGAGGACATCATCAACTGGGCGCGGACCGGTTCGCTGCACTGGATGACTTTCGGTCTTGCCTGTTGTGCGGTCGAGATGATGCACACCTCAATGCCGCGCTATGATGCCGAACGGTTCGGCATCGCGCCGCGCGCCTCGCCGCGCCAGTCGGACCTGATGATCGTGGCCGGCACGCTGACCAACAAGATGGCTCCGGCGCTGCGCAAGGTCTACGACCAGATGCCCGAACCGCGCTACGTGATCTCGATGGGGTCCTGCGCGAACGGTGGCGGCTATTATCACTACAGCTATTCGGTGGTGCGCGGCTGCGACCGCATCGTGCCGGTGGACGTCTATGTTCCCGGATGCCCGCCGACCGCCGAAGCGCTGCTCTATGGGCTGCTGCAGCTGCAGCGCAAGATCCGCCGCACTGGCACCATCGTACGGTAAGAGCCGCGCGCCTGATCCGGGCCGGGGGCCCGGACAAACCCGAGCGGGGATGGAGACGACCTGATGACCGAAGCACTGAGAGAACTGGCCACCCATATCGAGCTCAAGCGCCCCGACTGCGTGTTGGGCTGGGATGTGGCCTATGACGAGTTGACGCTGGACGTGGTGCCGTCCGCCATCGTCGGGTTTGTCGAGTTCCTGAAGACCGACGCGACATGCCGGTTCACGACGCTGGTTGACGTAACGGCAGTCGATTATCCCGACCGGCCGAAACGGTTCGATGTCGTGTATCATTTCCTGTCGATGCAGCAGAACCACCGGATCCGTCTGCGGGCGGCGATCCGCGAGGATGAGACGGTGCCGTCGCTGACCGACATCCACCCCTCGGCCAACTGGTTCGAGCGGGAAGTTTTCGACATGTTCGGCATCCTGTTCACGGGCCACCCCGACCTGCGCCGCTTGCTGACGGACTACGGGTTCCGCGGTCATCCGCTGCGCAAGGATTTTCCGACCACCGGCTATACCGAGGTGCGGTATGACGAAGTGGAAAAGCGGGTCGTCTACGAACCCGTCAACCTGGTGCAGGAATACCGCCAGTTCGATTTCATGAGCCCCTGGGAAGGGGCGCAGTACATTCTGCCCGGTGACGAAAAAGGCACCGCCGACAAGCCGGAGGCCAAGTGATGGAATTCATCGTCTGGCTATTCTTCGCGGCGGCGACGATCGTGCCGATGCTGAAGCTGCTGCCGCATTTCGGGATCAATAAATTCTGGGCCGTGGGCTGTATCATGCCGGTGATCACGCTGGTGCTGATCTGGGTGATGGCGATGAGGCTGCAAGAGATGGAGAAACGGTGATGGACGGCTCCAAATTTGACGACGCCCTGACCGGCGAACAAAAGATCCGAAACTTCAACATCAACTTCGGTCCCCAGCACCCTGCGGCGCATGGGGTGTTGCGGCTGGTGCTGGAGCTGGACGGCGAGATCGTGGAACGCTGCGATCCGCATATTGGCCTGCTGCACCGTGGCACCGAAAAGCTGATGGAGAGCCGGACATACCTGCAAAGCCTGCCGTATTTTGACCGGTTGGATTATGTCGGCACGATGAACCAGGAACATGCCTGGTGCCTGGCCATCGAAAAGATGACCGGGGTCGAGGTGCCGCGCCGGGCCTCGCTGATCCGGGTGCTGTATTGCGAGATCGGTCGTATCCTGAACCACCTGCTGAACGTGACCACGCAGGCGCTGGACGTCGGCGCGCTGACGCCGCCGGTCTGGGGTTTTGAAGAGCGCGAAAAGCTGATGATCTTTTACGAGCGGGCCTGTGGTGCGCGCCTGCACGCGGCCTATTTCCGGCCCGGCGGTGTGCATCAGGATCTGCCGCCGGAACTGATCGACGATATCGAGACCTGGGCCAAGGGCTTCCCCGAGTTTCTGGACGACATCGATGGGCTGTTGACGGAGAACCGTATCTTCAAGCAGCGCAACGTCGATATTGGCGTGGTGGATGAGCAGACGGTTCTGGACTATGGGTTCTCGGGAATCATGGCCCGGTCGACCGGCATGGCCTGGGACCTGCGCCGCGCCCAGCCCTATGAATGCTATAACGAATTCGACTTCCAGATCCCGGTAGGCACCAATGGTGACTGCTATGACCGCTACCTGATGCGGATGGAAGAGATGCGGCAGTCGATCTCGATCATGCTGCAGGCAATCGACAAGTTGCGCGCGCCGGACGGGCAGGGCGACATCCTGGCCCGAGGCAAGCTGACACCGCCCAAGCGGGGCGAAATGAAGACTTCGATGGAGAGCCTGATCCACCACTTCAAGCTCTACACCGAAGGGTTCCACGTGCCCGCCGGCGAAGTCTATGTTGCGGTTGAGGCGCCCAAGGGCGAATTCGGTGTCTATCTGGTCGCCGACGGCACGAACCGTCCATACCGATCCAAGATCCGCGCGCCCGGCTTCCCGCATCTGCAGGCGATGGATCACATCGCGGTCGGCCACCAGTTGGCGGATGTTGCCGCGATCATCGGTTCGATGGACGTGGTGTTCGGAGAGATCGACCGCTAACCGATGCTGGAAACGCTCACATATATCGCCCTTGTGATAACGGTGCTGATCACCGGGTTCTTCGCACTTATTTTTGTGCGCGATCCCGAAATGGCGCTGGACAAGGCAACACACCGGCGGGAACTGCTGCCGCTGGTGTTGACCGGGCGGTATGTCGTGATTTTTCTGCTCGCCCTGGGTGTTCTGCTGCTCAATAACGTCGCGGTTGCGGCCTATTTCTTTGCCGTTTGTGCCTTTTTGGGCCTCTATGACGGCTGGATTTACCGGCGCCGTGGGTATCCGCATATCAAACATACGATCACCGGCCTGCTTGCGCTGGGGGCCATGTGCCTCTCGCTGTTGGCCCTGACTTCATCAGGAGACGCAGTCTAATGCTTCGCCGTCTTTATCACGAACAGCCCGAATGCTTTGCCTATAGCCCGGCGAACCTCGAATGGGCGCAGGCGCAGATCACCAAATATCCCGAGGGCCGGCAGGCCAGCGCGATCATCCCGCTGCTATGGCGGGCACAGGAGCAGGAAGGCTGGCTATCCCGTCCGGCGATCGAATATGTCGCCGACCTGTTGGGCATGGCCTATATCCGGGCTCTGGAAGTGGCTTCTTTCTACTTCATGTTCCAACTGCAACCGGTTGGTTCGGTTGCTAATATCCAGATCTGCGGCACCACGTCCTGCATGATCTGCGGCGCCGAGGACCTGATTTCGGTCTGCCGCGAAAAAATCGCCCCTAAGCCGCACCAACTGTCGGCGGATGGCAAGTTCTCCTGGGAGGAGGTGGAGTGCCTCGGCTCTTGCGCCAACGCGCCCATGGCTCAGATCGGCAAGGACTATTACGAGGATCTGACGGCGGAGAAATTCGCCGCGCTGCTCGACGATCTGGCTGCGGGCAAGGTGCCGGTGCCGGGGCCGCAAAACGGCCGCTATGCGTCTGAACCGCTGAACGGGCTGACGACGTTGACCGAATATGAAAGCGGCCGCACGCAGTACAACGCCAGTGTCCAGTTGGCGACCGACATCGGTGACACGTTGAAGCGGATCGATGGCACCGAGGTGCCGATCCTGACGCCTTGGCTGGTTGGCAAGGACCGCAAGCCTTCCACCGATGCGCCGGCACCTAAGACGGCGGCAGAACCCGCGCCCACCCCAGCGGCGGAACCGGCGCCGGCGGCCCCGTTCGTCAAGCCCAGCACCGTGCTGCCGGGCCAGCAGGAACTGGCCTCGCGCAAGGGGACATGGACCTACAAGGGCAGCGATGCCGCCGACGAGGAACCTCAGGCAGCCAAAGTGGGCGCCGAGGCGGATGAAAAGCAACCGCTGACGCTGAACGCGCCGCGCGATGGGCAGGCAGACGATCTAAAACTGCTCAAGGGCGTTGGCCCCAAGCTGGAGCAGACCCTGAACGAGTTGGGGTTCTACCATTTCGACCAGATCGCCGCCTGGACCGGGACCGAAGTCGCCTGGGTCGACAGCAGACTGAAATTCAAAGGCCGGATCGAACGGGACGGCTGGATCGAACAGGCGGCCAAGCTGGCCGCCGGAGAAGAAACCGAATTCGCCAAAAGGGTGAAAAAAGACGGGATGTATGACTGAACGAACGCCAACAACAGGGAGAATGAACCATGTCGCAATCTACCGATAACAAGAGTGATGGAAACCGAAACTGGACTCGGGCCGTCATCGCAGGGGTCGTCGTTGCCGTGGTTTATAGCCTGTTGACGGGAGCGGGTCTGGGTTCGAGCGTATTGATGGGCGTCGTCTTTGCGGTTGTTGCCGGGTTTGTCCTGAACCGTCGTTCGTCGACTGAAAGCGATGTATCGGCGCAGTCGGATACGCCGGTGAACATCGCAGCGGCAGCTGTTGCAGAACCTGCCGCAGTGCCGACCGACCCTGGTTCGGAAGCCGCACCCGCCCCGGAACCGGTTGTCGCCGACGTGGCGGGTGATGCCACCGAAGTGCCCGTGTCGCCCGTGTCGATAGTTAAGCTGGGCACGCAACTGCCGGGCGAGGTTGAGCTGGCCGCTCGCAAGGGAAGCTGGCGGTACGAAGGAAATCCTGCGTCGGCGTGACCGGGGCAAATAGTGAGAGTTGATGAAAGCGAACGAAAACAGATCTGTCGCTGAAAGCGAGCATGACGCGCAGGTGGCCCGCAAGGGTCGCCACATTGCGATCGTGATTGCTGCGACAATGGTTCTATGGATGATGTTGAGCCTTTGGGTCGGCCCAGCCTTTCTGCCGGGACGTTTTGCCTTTCTGTTCGATTTCGCAGCTCTCGCGGCGCTGATTTATGCGCTGATCAACATCTATCAACTCTGGCGACTGCGCCAGGACAGCTGAAGGTAAACCCATGCTGAAAGACCAGGACCGCATCTTTACCAACCTTTACGGGATGCATGACCGCACGCTGAAGGGCGCGCAGGCACGTGGCCACTGGGACGGTACCGCCGGTATTCTCGAACAGGGGCGCGACTGGATCATCCAGCAGATGAAGGACAGCGGCCTGCGCGGGCGCGGCGGTGCCGGCTTTCCCACCGGGCTGAAATGGTCCTTCATGCCCAAAGAAAGCGACGGTCGCCCGGCCTATCTGGTGATCAACGCGGACGAATCCGAACCCGCGACCTGCAAGGACCGCGAGATCATGCGCCATGATCCGCATACGCTGATCGAGGGGGCGCTGATCGCGTCCTTCGCGATGGGGGCGCATGCGGCCTATATCTATATTCGCGGTGAATACATCCGCGAGAAAGAGGCGCTTCAGGCGGCCATTGACGAGGCTTACGACGCCGGGTTGATCGGAAAAAACGCGTGTAAGTCGGGCTGGGATTTCGATCTGTACCTGCACCACGGGGCGGGCGCCTATATTTGCGGCGAGGAAACCGCGCTGCTGGAAAGCCTTGAGGGCCGCAAAGGCATGCCCCGCATGAAACCGCCCTTCCCGGCGGGGGCTGGCCTTTATGGTTGCCCGACCACGGTGAACAACGTCGAATCGATCGCCGTTGTGCCGACCATCCTGCGCCGCGGGCCGGAGTGGTTCAGCTCTTTTGGCCGACCCAACAACGTCGGCACCAAACTGTTTGCCCTGACTGGGCACGTGAACACCCCTTGCGTGTTCGAAGAGGCGATGAGCCTGCCGGTGCGCGAGCTGATCGACAAGCACGGCGGCGGCATTCGCGGCGGCTGGAAGAACCTCAAGGCGATCATTCCCGGCGGGGCGTCCTGTCCGGTGCTGCCGCGCGATGCGCTGGACGGCGCGATCATGGATTTCGATTGGATGCGCGAGAATAAATCGTCGTTCGGAACTGGCTGTATGATCGTGATGGATCAGAACACCGATGTGGTCAAAGCGGTCTGGCGGCTGTCAAAGTTCTTCAAGCATGAAAGCTGCGGACAGTGTACACCGTGCCGCGAGGGCACCGGTTGGATGATGCGGGTGATGGATCGCCTGGTCACCGGCGATGCCGAGGTCGAGGAAATCGACATGCTGCTGGACGTAACCAAACAGGTCGAAGGCCACACCATCTGCGCGCTTGGCGACGCGGCGGCCTGGCCGATCCAGGGTCTGATCCGGCATTTCCGCGAGGAAATCGAGGACCGTATCAAGGCCAAGAGAACCGGGCGCATGGGGGCCATGGCGGCGGAATAATGGGTGTTCTTGCGACATATATTTCCGTTGCGTGTTTCGCGCTTGTGCCGATGGGGACGGCCCTTTTGGCGCGCGCGAACGGAATGGGCGTCGCAATGTCGTGGCTCCTCGCAGGTGGTCCGATTGTAGGTGGTTTCTTGGCCTATTTCCTGACGGTCACCCTCAAGGGGCGCTTTCTCGACTGGACGGCATTGGGGCCACTGCTTTTGAGCTTGGTCTTTGTGTTCAATTTCTGGCAAGCGCGCAAACTGGTTCGTGGCCTCCCAGGGAGGGTGAGTTGATGCATCTCGCCGAACTGAACGTCGGACGCCTGCTGGCCCCTACCGACGACCCGCGCGTGGCCGAGTTCATGGAGAACCTCGACCGGATCAACGGGCTGGGCAAGCGGATGCCGGGTTTTGTCTGGATGATGGAAGGCTCGGGCGAGCCGGGCACCGGCAACACCGAACACGCCATCGGCGGCGACCCGCAGCGTGTGTCGAACCTGACGGTCTGGGAAGACGCGGCGAGCCTGGAACAGTTTGTCTGGGGCACCGTGCACAAGCAGTTTTATGAACGCCGCGCCGAATGGTTCGAGGTTCTGGGCGAGATGCACTTTGTCATGTGGTGGGTCGAACCCGGCCATCGTCCGACGCTGGACGAGGCGCTGGAGCGGCTGGACCACCTGCGCACCCACGGGCCGAGCGACCATGCCTTTGGCTGGGATCACCTGAAAGACGCGATGATGTGGCAAAGCCACGGCTGCGCGCCGGTTGCAGCGGAGTAGGGCGATGAAAAAATACCGCTTTGATGAAAACGCCGACGTGGCCGAGGATATCCGCAACAAATACGGGTTCGATGGCGATCTGCTCGACCTGTTTGCCGGAAACAAGGGTGTGGTTGTGCACAAATGGCACCACTACATCCCAATATACGAACGCTACTTTGCACAATTTCGGGAACGTCCGGTACGGTTCCTGGAAATCGGTGTGAACAAAGGTGGCAGCTTGCAGATGTGGCGCCGCTATTTCGGGGAGGCCGCGACGCTTTACGGCATCGACATCAACCCAGAATGCGCGCAATTCGACGGTCAGGCCGGGCAGGTGCGCATTGGCAGCCAGGCCGATCCGGAGTTTCTGAATGGCGTGGTCGATGAAATGGGCGGAATTGATCTGGTTCTGGACGATGGCAGCCACCGGATGCCCCATGTCAAGGCTTCGTTCGAGGTGCTGTATCCGCGTCTGAAAACCGGGGGCGTCTACATGATTGAGGATCTGCACACCGCTTATTACCCTAAGTTTGGCGGCGGGTACCGCAGCCGGGACAACTTCTTTGTCTTCGCGCGTGAGTTGGTGGACGATATGCACCAGTGGTATCACAACAAGGGCCTGCGCCACGAAGCCTATGGCGGGCATGTCTCGGGGCTCCATATCCACGATTCTATTGCTGTGATCGACAAGCAACCGGTGCATCAGCCGGTTCACTCGCGGGTGGGCGAATGATGGGTCGGGCGGCATATTCCTCGATCCGGCGCGGCGCGATGCTGTGCGCTGCGCTGCTGGCGCTGAGCTTCGCCGCGGGCTGCGAGGAAAGGGACAAGCGTGTCCTGTTCGACGGGATCTACTTTAAGACCAAGGCACAGCCGGTGGACAAGAAGGTCACGCTGGCCGACTTTACCGTGACCGTCAAGAAAGCCGGTGTGTCCCTGGACGCCGCGCGCAAGGCGGGCGGGTATGAAGGCATCAAGTACTGCATCGACAAGTTCGGGTATTCCGGGATCGACTGGACGGTCGGACCGGATGCAGAGCAACTGACGCTCACCGACGGCGATCTGGTGCTGCATGGGACCTGTCAGCGGCCATGATGGGTGTTTTGGCATATCCCCGCGAATGGGGAGGGCGTTGTTATTGCATAGCGGCGGCCTGCGCAGGCGGTATGGGCTCTTCCACAAGGAGAGTACGATCATGATCAACATCAAATCCTTAATCCGTTCCGTTTGCCTGTGCCCCGTTTGCCTGGGCATTGCCCTGATGATCGGCCTGTCGGCAGGTGCGGTATCGGCGAAATCCCCGCTGGGTGACGTGGCCAAGGTGGATGACACGCTGCTTTACATGGCCATCGCGAACGAGATCGACGCACGCTGCGACAGCATCGCGGGGCGGCGCATGAAAGCGATCCGCCTGCTTTGGGATCTGAAGGATCACGTGAACGAGTTGGGCTACAGCGATGCCGAGATCCACTCCTTTGTCGAGTCGGACCGCGAGAAAGCCCGGATGCGCAAACGGGGCGAGGCCTATCTGGCCACCAATGGCGTGTCCTATGGCAAACCGGAAACCTTCTGTGCGCTGGGGCGCGCGGAAATAGCAAGAAACAGCGCGATAGGCGTGCTTCTGAGGGCGAAGTAATCCCATGTCTGACCTCCGCAAGATCATCATTGACGGTACCGAGATCGAAGTCGACGGGGCGATGACCCTGATTCAGGCCTGCGAGATTGCAGGCGTGGAAGTACCGCGGTTCTGCTACCACGAACGGCTGTCGATTGCCGGCAACTGTCGGATGTGCCTGGTCGAGGTGGTCGGCGGACCGCCGAAACCGGCGGCATCCTGTGCGATGCAGGTCAAGGATCTGCGCCCCGGGCCGGAAGGTCAGGCACCGGTCGTCAAGACCAATTCGCCCATGGTCAAGAAGGCTCGCGAAGGCGTGATGGAATTCCTGCTGATCAACCACCCGCTGGATTGCCCGATCTGCGATCAGGGCGGCGAATGCGACCTGCAGGATCAGGCGATGGCCTATGGCGTGTCCGGGTCGCGGTTCACCGAGGCCAAGCGCGCGGTGGACGATCTGGACCTCGGCCCGCTTGTCGGCACCGCGATGACGCGCTGCATTTCCTGCACCCGCTGCGTGCGGTTCACCACCGAAGTCGCCGGTATCCACCAGATGGGCCAGACTGGTCGCGGCGAGGATGCCGAGATCACCAGCTATTTGAACCAGACGTTGGATTCGAACCTGCAGGGCAACATCATCGACCTGTGCCCGGTGGGCGCGCTGACGTCGAAACCCTATGCCTTCACCGCGCGGCCGTGGGAGCTGACCAAGACCGAAAGCATTGACGTGATGGATGCGCTTGGCTCGAACATCCGGGTCGATACCAAGGGTCGCGAAGTCATGCGGATCCTGCCGCGCAACCACGACGGCGTGAACGAGGAATGGATTTCCGACAAGACCCGGTTTGTCTGGGACGGTCTGCGCCGCCAGCGTCTGGACCGGCCGTATGTGCGCGTCGATGGCAAGCTGAAACCGGCCGGCTGGGGCGAGGCGCTGAGCGCCGCCGCGGCCGCGATCAAGGGCGCCGAAAAAGTGGCGGGTCTGATCGGGGATCTGGCTCCGGTGGAGGCGACATTTGCTCTCAAGCAGTTGATCGAAGGGCAGGGCGGTGTTGTGGAATGCCGCACGGACAATGCCCGTCTTCCGGCGGGGAACCGCTCTGGCTATGTCGGCACCGCCGCCGTGGAAGACATTGATACGGCGAAGTTTATCCAGATGATCGGCACTAACCCGGCTGTAGAGGCCCCGGTTCTGAACGCTCGGATCCGCAAAGCCTGGCTGAACGGCGCGCAGGTCGGGCTCGTGGGCGAGGCGGTAGATCTGACTTACGATTATGCCCATGTTGGTGCCGACCGCGCGGCGCTGCAAAGTTTGCTCGACAAGGACTACGGCGCGGTCTTGGATGCTCCCTCTGTGGTGATCGTGGGGCAGGGTGCCCTGCGCGAGGCCGACGGTGCCGCGGTTCTGGCGGCAGCTCAGAAGCTGGCGCAGGACACCGGCAGCAAGCTGTTGGTGCTGCACACCGCCGCCGGTCGCGTTGGCGCGATGGATGTTGGCGCGGTGACCGAAGGCGGTATGGAAGCGGCCATCGACGGCGCGGACGTGATCTACAACCTTGGTGCCGACGAGATCGAGATCGATGCGGGGGCTTTCGTGATCTATCAGGGCAGCCACGGCGATCGGGGGGCGCACCGTGCCGACGTGATCCTGCCGGGCGCGGCCTATACCGAGGAGCAGGGGCTGTTCGTCAACACCGAAGGCCGCCCTCAGCTGGCGCTGCGCGCCGGGTTTGCCCCCGGTGAGGCCAAGGAAAACTGGGCGATCCTGCGGGCGCTGTCGGCGGACCTGGGTGCGACTCTGCCCTATGACTCGCTGGCGCAGCTGCGTCAGGCGCTGGTGTCCGAGGTGCCGCATCTGGCGCAGATCGACGAGGTGCCGGAGAATGAATGGCAGCCGCTGGAAACCGGGCCGTTGGGCGACGCCAGTTTCCGCAACATGCTGTCGGATTTCTACCTGACCAACCCCATCGCCCGCGCGAGCGAGCTGATGGCCCAGCTGTCGGCGAACGCCGCCGCGCGCGCATCGGAGAAAATGGCCGCAGAATGATCCGTGCCGCGATCATATCGCCTCTGATGCTGGCCGCCTGCGATGCCGGTCAGACAGATCAGATGACGCAGTTCCGGCCCGACTATCGCGGCGTCGAAACCAGCCTGCTGGAAGGCGACCTGGTGCAGTTTGACGTGACGATGACCGGGGCGCGGGCCAAGACGGACCTGGATGCCTATGCCGAATGTGCGGCGGCGCAATACGCGTTGATCCGTGGCTTTGGATTTGCGCGGCATTTGCGCACAAATATCAACGAAGAGGGTGGCGTGTGGACCGCAGATGCTGTTTACACCATCTCGCCATCCCTGCCGCGCGGATTGCGGACCATCGACGCCGAGGTCGTGGTGGCAAATTGCGCGGAAAACGGAATACCCACGGTGTGAGGACTTATGGCTGATTTCTTTTCCACTCCGGGCGGCATCGCCATTATCATACTGGCGCAAGTGCTTGCGATCGTTGCCTTTGTGATGATCTCGCTCTTGTTCCTCGTGTACGGCGACCGCAAGATTTGGGCCGCGGTCCAGATCCGTCGCGGCCCCAACGTGGTGGGCGTCTTTGGCCTGCTGCAATCGGTGGCGGACGCGCTGAAATATGTCGTCAAAGAGGTGGTCATTCCGGCCGGGGCGGATCGGGCGGTGTTCTTGCTGGCGCCGCTGACCTCCTTTGTCCTCGCGATGATCGCCTGGGCGGTGATCCCTTTTGCCGACGGTTGGGTCCTGAGCGAACTCAATGTAGCGATCCTCTATGTCTTCGCGGTGTCCTCGCTTGAGGTCTACGGCGTGATCATGGGCGGTTGGGCGTCGAACTCGAAATACCCGTTCCTCGGCTCGCTGCGGTCGGCGGCGCAGATGATCTCGTACGAGGTTTCGATCGGCCTGATCATCATTGGCGTGATCATTTCCACCGGCTCGATGAATTTCGGAGACATCGTCGGCGCCCAGGATACCAGCGCCCATTTCTTCGGCTGGTACTGGCTGCCGCATTTCCCGATGGTCTTCCTGTTCTTTATCTCGGCGCTGGCCGAGACCAACCGCCCGCCGTTCGACCTGCCGGAGGCGGAATCGGAACTGGTGGCGGGCTATCAGGTGGAATATTCGGCGACGCCGTTCCTGCTGTTCATGGCTGGCGAATACATCGCCATCTTCCTGATGTGCGCGCTGACGTCGCTGCTGTTCTTTGGCGGCTGGCTGTCGCCCATCCCGGGGCTGCCCGATGGCGTGCTGTGGATGGTTGGCAAGATGGCGTTCTTCTTCTTCCTCTTCGCGATGGTCAAGGCGATCACGCCGCGCTACCGCTATGACCAGCTGATGCGGCTGGGGTGGAAAGTCTTCCTGCCCTTCAGCCTTGTTTGGGTGGTCTTCGTATCCTTCGCCGCAAAATTCGACTGGTTCTGGGGTATCTTCGCCCGCTGGACCGTGGGGGGCTGACATGACTCAGATCGACTATACCCGCGCCGCAAAGTATTTTTTGCTGTATGACTTCATCGTCGGCTTCAAACTGGGTATGAAGTATTTCTTCAAACCGCGCCCGACCGTGAACTATCCGCATGAAAAGGGGCCGCTCAGCCCGCGGTTCCGGGGCGAACACGCGCTGCGCCGCTACCCCAACGGCGAGGAACGCTGCATCGCCTGCAAACTGTGCGAGGCAATCTGCCCGGCGCAGGCGATCACCATCGACGCCGAACCGCGCGAGGACGGCAGCCGCCGGACCACGCGGTACGACATCGACATGACCAAATGCATCTACTGTGGCTTCTGTCAGGAAGCCTGCCCGGTGGATGCCATCGTCGAGGGGCCGAATTTCGAATTCGCTACAGAGACCCGCGAAGAGCTGTTTTACGACAAGGCGAAACTGCTGGACAACGGTGAGCGCTGGGAAGCCGAGATCGCGCGCAACCTGGAACTGGATGCGCCCTACCGATGAGCCTGGACGCGCCGCATAACGTCGGCTACGCACGGGGCAAGGCGGCCCTGTCGAAGCCCGTGAATCCCGGAATGGGGGACGCCCTGCGCGCCCGTTATGACGCGCTGGTTCCCGGTCTGTCCGAGACGGTGGTGGATGCCGCCTATGGCAAGTACTATGCCCGTGGCACGTTAGCGGTCGACGAAAAGACCCGGCTGTTGGCGACGATTGCCGCGATTGCGGCACTTGGTGGCCAGACTCGGCCGCAGCTGAAAGTGAATGTCTCCAGCGCCCGCGCCGTCGATGCCAGCCGGGAGGAAATCGCGGAGATCATTTTTCAGATGACGCTCCATGGCGGCTGTCCGGCGATGATCAATGCGCTGAACGCGGCGATGGACGTGTTCGAGGAAGAAGATAAGCGGGAGGCAAACAATGGCTGATACGCCGACCAATCCGTTTGAGTTGATGATGACGCAAGCCCGCGATATGGCCAAGGCGCTGAATCCTGCGCTGGAAAGCTTTACGCCCATGGGGTTCGAAACCCTTTGGCCGACGATGCCCAAGGAAATGATGGAGTTCATGTTCGGCAATGCCGTCAACAAGGAAGGGCTGGACGCCAAGACCCGCCTGCTGCTGACGCTGGCCGGGCTGACCATGCAGGGCGCGCTGGCCGATGCGGCCGTTCGTCAGACCGTGCGTCACGCCGTCGAGGCCGGTGCAAGCAGACAAGAGATCGTAGAAACAATCGGCCAAATGGCGGTTTTTGCCGGGATTCCGGCCATGACCCGCGCGCTGGAAATTGCGCGCAGCGTATTGCCCGACACCGAGGATGACGAAACATGAGCGTGTTTGCCTTTTACCTCTTTGCCCTGAGCGCCATCACCGGAGGACTGTTCACGGTGATCAGCCGCCAGCCGGTGCATTCGGTGCTGTGGCTGATCCTCACTTTTATCTCGGCGGCGGGGTTGTTCGTGCTGCTCGGCGCCGAGTTCGTGGCGATGCTGCTGATCATTGTCTATGTCGGCGCCGTCGCGGTGCTCTTCCTCTTCGTGGTGATGATGCTGGACGTCGACTTTGCCGAGTTGAAGGCGGAGATGGCTCGCTACATGCCGCTGGCGCTACTGATCGGGCTGGTGATCCTAATGCAGTTCGTGATGGCTTATGGCTCGTGGGAAAGTGCCCATGCGGCCGACAGTCTGCGCGCGCAGGTGGTCCCGACCGACAAGCACAACACCGAAGCGCTGGGGGCGATCATCTATGACCAGTACTTCCTGCTGTTCCAACTGGCCGGTCTGATCCTGCTGGTCGCGATGATCGGCGCCATCGTGCTGACCCTGCGCCACCGCCAGAACATCAAGCGTCAGGATATCCTCGCGCAGATGTACCGCGACCCAGCCAAGGCAATGCAGCTGAAGGATGTCAAACCGGGGCAGGGGCTGTGATCGGAATTTTTCAAAAATTCGGGGCCGTTTTCTTTGAAAGAAAACGGGCTACCGGAGAATGATGGGACAGAAGAATGATCGGACTTGAACATTACCTAACCGTGGCAGCGACGCTGTTCGTGATCGGCATCTTCGGGCTTTTTCTGAACCGCAAGAACGTGATTATCCTGCTGATGAGCATCGAACTGATGCTCTTGGCGGTGAACATCAACCTCGTGGCTTTTTCCAGTTTCCTGGGCGATCTGGTCGGTCAGGTCTTTACCCTCTTCGTGCTGACCGTGGCCGCCGCAGAGGCGGCGATCGGGCTGGCAATTCTGGTTTGCTTCTTCCGCAACCGCGGCACCATCGCCGTGGAAGACATTAACGTGATGAAAGGTTAACCCGGTGGAAACCATCATCCTCTTAGCACCGCTTGTCGGGGCCATTATCTGCGGCTTTGGCTGGAAGTTCATCGGTGAAACAGCAGCCCAGTGGGTTGCAACCGGGCTGCTGTTCTTGGCCTGTTTGCTCAGCTGGATCGTCTTTATCTCCTTTGACGGGGTTACTCAGTCGATCCCGGTTCTGCGCTTTATCGAAAGCGGCAGCCTGGCCACCGAGTGGGCATTTCGCCTGGACCGCCTGACCGCGATTATGCTGATCGTGGTGACCACCGTCTCGGCGCTGGTTCATCTCTACAGCTTTGGCTACATGGACCATGATCCGCAG
>JBFHMM010000016.1:0-30038 GCA_041594355.1 Paracoccaceae bacterium
GATGACCGGCCCGGACGAGACGCGCCGAACCGGCCGCGTCATCTGTTTCACCCCCGGTACCCGCATCGCGACCCCCGATGGCCCGCGTCTGGTCGAGGAACTGCGCGAAGGCGACCGGGTCCAGACCCGCGACAACGGCGCGCAGGAGATCAACTGGATTGGCAGTCGCCGGATGACCGGGGCCCGCCTGTTCGTCATGCCCCAGTTGCGGCCGGTGCGCCTGCGGACCGGCGCATTGGACATCGACCGGCCGGATCGGGAGCTGCTGGTATCGCCAGCACACCGGATGCTGGTGCGCGGCGACGCGGCGCGCAGCCTGTTCAACACAGACGAGGTCCTGGTCGCCGCGCGCGAGTTGGTCAACGGCTCGACCATTACCGTCGATCTGGCGGTGCGCGAGGTGACCTATGTGCATCTGCTGCTGGCCAATCACGAAATCCTCTGGGCGAATGGCGTCGAAACCGAAAGCTTCCACCCCGCCAGCGCCGACCTGTCGACGCTCGACGCGATGGACAGGCGGCGGCTGCTGCAACAGATGCCGGAACTGGCCGAAGACCCGCTGCGGTACGGTGGTTATGCCCGCCGCAACCTGAGCCGGTCAGAGGCGGCGATCTTTCTGCACGAGGCCGCCTGACCGAATCGGGACGTACAAGATCAGGCCCCGGGCGCGTGGCCTGATCCTGTCGGGGTTTTGGTGCCGGCTGTGGTGGGTCTTGTTGCCTGCGGCATGGCATGGCGCGGCATGGCGCGGGGCGTGGAAACCCGAAATTCCGCGCCGCGAACGGTTGACTCTGCCCCTTCGCGGATATAGGCGCCACTTCATTGGTGTTGGTGGGCCCTGCAAAGGGATCCCTGTCATGTCGCAAGGCAAGAGGACAACGCCCTTCATAGTGGCCCCGCCGGGGCGACGACCAAAACGAAGGAGATCAGCCGTGACCAAACGCACGTCTGCCAAGTACAAAATCGACCGCCGCATGGGCGAAAACATCTGGGGCCGCCCCAAATCGCCCGTCAACCGCCGCGAATACGGCCCCGGCCAGCACGGCCAGCGCCGCAAGGGCAAACTGTCCGACTTCGGGATCCAGCTGCGCGCCAAGCAGAAGCTGAAAGGCTACTACGGCGACCTGACCGAAAAGCAGTTCCGCCGCATCTATGCCGAAGCCGAACGGGTGAAGGGCGACACCGGTGAAAATCTGATCGGCCTGCTGGAGCGCCGCCTGGATGCCGTCGTCTACCGCGCCAAGTTCGTGCCGACCGTCTTTGCCGCCCGCCAGTTCGTGAACCACGGCCACGTCAAGGTGAACGGCCAGCGCGTCAACATCCCGTCCTACCGCGTGAAAGAGGGCGACGTGATCGAGGTCCGCGACAAGTCCAAGCAACTGGCCGTCCTGCTTGAGGCCACCCAGTTGCCCGAGCGTGACGTGCCCGATTACATCGACGCCGACCACTCCAAGATGACCGCCACCTTCGTGCGCACCCCTGGCCTGGGCGACGTGCCGTACCCGGTGATGATGGAACCGAACCTGGTCGTCGAATTTTACGCCAAGAACTGATCGTTCTTACCTCTGCAAATTATTGGACACCCGCCCCTTCGAGGGCGGGTTTTCTGCATTTTAGGAGTGACAGCTGCAAAAGACACAATAGAACTGAAC
Organism: Paracoccaceae bacterium; assembly: GCA_041594355.1. Lineage (GTDB taxonomy): Bacteria > Pseudomonadota > Alphaproteobacteria > Rhodobacterales > Rhodobacteraceae > JAIUZI01. Next base: position 1,653 of record JBFHMM010000016.1, read on the forward strand.
ATCGTTTTTGCCTTTGGGACGCATGCTGACCGCCAACTCATTTTAAATGCAAACTGTCTGTCTGCCTCTATTCAAGATCCATGAAACTCATAGATTTTACCCAACTGATCAGTCTTTCCTCCAGGTCTTTATGGGCAATACCGGTGGCTTGTGTTGGCCTTTTGGTGGCCAATCACCTTGAATACATTCCTGTTCCAGAGGGATTTGAACCGGCTATTGGGATTGCGTGGGCGTTCCTGTTCTTTTCGGTGGGGTTGCTAATTGTCCGCTACGTGTATGGCAGGATCAGGCGAGTTAAAGTGATCGCCAGTCTCGACCATTTGACACGAGAGGAATGCTCCTTGCTAAAGGAAGCAATCCATAGCGACTCTCCGAACGTCAGAACTTCGAGGCAATCGGCAACCGCAGGGCATTTAGTATCTCTTGGTGTGTTGGTTCGAGGCGAAGGTGATTTTGCTGACGATGACTGGCCGTACTCCATTCCTGATTTCGTTTGGTCGCAAGTCCTTGAGTAAGAGTCAGAGAGATTCTCGATAAGGCTGACGCGATTGTCCTGAACAAAGGTAAAGGCTCTCTATAGATCCGGCAGAATTAGGCCGCTAGCAAGCGAGAGGATGCGGAGGCCGGGGGCGCGCAAAAATACTTGCCCTGTGGTAAACCCCCGCTATGAAGCGCCACAACGTCCCATACGGAGAGTCCTGACATGTCGACCACCTATCCCGTTTACGGCCGCATCGACGGCCCCATCGCCATCATCGGTTTCGGCTCCATCGGCAAGGGCACGCTGCCCCTGATCGAACGGCATTTCGACTATGACGCCGACAAGCTGGTCGTGGTCGATCCCAACCCCGCGACCCACCGGTTCCTGTCACAGCATCACATCCGCCATATGCAGGTGGCGCTGACGCCGGAAAACTATCGCGAGGTGCTGGGCGAGATCTTTGCCGAGGGGCAGGGCTTCTGCGTCAACCTCAGCGTCGATACGTCTTCGCTTGACATGATGAAGTTCTGCCGCGAGCTGGGGGTTCTCTATATCGACACCGTGGTTGAACCCTGGGCGGGCTTTTACTTCGACACCGAGAACAACGCCGAGCGGACCAATTACGCCCTGCGCCAAAAGGTGCGAGACGAGAAGGCCGCCAACCCCGGCGGTACCACCGCCGTCAGCTGCTGCGGCGCCAATCCCGGCATGGTCAGCTGGTTCGTCAAAGAGGCGCTGCTGACATTGGCTGCCGACACGGGGCGCGATGCGACCGCCCCCGCCGACCGCGCCGGCTGGGCCGGTTTGATGCAGTCGCTGGGCGTCAAGGGCGTGCATATCGCCGAGCGCGACACCCAGGCCCGCCGGGTGCCGCGCCCCAGAGGCGTCTTTGTCAACACATGGTCGGTCGAGGGCTTCATCGCCGAAGGCTTCCAGCCTGCCGAGCTGGGCTGGGGCACCCATGAAACTTGGTTCCCCGAGAACGGTCACCGTCCGGGCGCGGGCTGCATGTCGGCGATCTGGCTCGACCGCCCCGGCGCGATCACCCGCGTGCACACCTGGTGCCCGACGCCGGGCCCGCAATTCGGGCTGCTGGTGACCCACAACGAGGCGGTCTCGATCTCGGATTACTACACCGTCGGCGATGCGACCGCGCCCGAATTCCGGCCGACCTGCCACTATGCCTACCACCCCTCTGACGACGCCATCCTCTCGCTGGACGAGATGTTCGGCTCAGGCCGCCAGCAGGTCAAACACCACATCCTCGAAGCCGACGAGATCGTCGAGGGCATCGACGAACTGGGCGTGCTGCTCTATGGCCACGAGAAAAACGCGCTGTGGTTCGGCTCGCGCCTGTCGAACGAGGAAACCCGCGACTTGGCCCCCTATCAGAACGCCACCGGCCTGCAGGTCACCAGCGCCGTGCTGGCCGGCATGGTCTGGGCGCTGGAAAACCCGCGGGCCGGCATCGTCGAAACCGACGAGATGGACCACGCCCGGTGCCTGGAGGTCCAGCGCCCCTACCTCGGCCCGGTCGAGGCGCATTACACCGACTGGACCCCGCTGCAGGACCGGTGGGAACATTTCCCCGAGGACATCGACGAAAGCGACCCCTGGCTGTTCCGCAACGTGCTGGCAACCTGAGCGGGGGTGTCGCAACGTCAATGGGCGGCCCACTTGTTTCGGTGGGCCGCCGCCTACAGCGTCCGGCCTTTTACCTGCCTCATATCGTGACACGAATATCCCGAGAACGCCGAAGGCGCGGCAGGGCATTTGTGTCTCAGGTTTCAGGCCGGGCGCTTTAGGCTTGGGACAAATGAATGCACCCAGGCGTCGGGAGGTCCCAGCATGATACGCGCATTTGCACCGCCTCTTGGGATGCTGGCCACGCCGATGGTCGCCGCGACCATCGCTATCGCACCCGGTCCGGAGGCCGAAGAACAGCTGCAGGAGGCGCTGATCCTCGCCGAACCGGGCGACGAGATCGTGCTGGCGCCGGGCAACTGCGCCATCGCCAACCGGCTGTCGCTGGCCCTCGACGACGTCACCCTGCGCGGCGCCGGAATGGATGCCAGCATCCTCAGCTTCAAAGGTCGGACCTGCGGCTCCGAGGGGCTGCTGGTGACGGGAAACAGCGCCATCCTTCAGGACTTCGCGGTCGAGGACACCTCTGGCGACGGCATCAAGTTCACCGCCTCGATACGCCCCACGGACCGGTCACCTACCGGGTGCCCAACGTGAACCTGTGCAAGGCCCGCCACGTGGATGCGGACAAGAGCATTCAGCCCGCCCATCGGCCCGAAACTGCGCAACCTTAACCTCGGCGATCAACTGGCGCGGCTCGCCGCCCATGGCGTCATCGAACCGGCCCCCGCCGATACCCCCGCCGATACCTCCGCCGTGCCCGATTACCGAAATACCGGCCTGCCGCTCGGGAGCCGCGCGCGTGCCTGCCTCGACGCCAACTGCGCCCCTTGTCTTGCCTTACCCTGCGGTCAGCGGGTCCATTCGCGCTTGCCCGACCTACAGCGGAAGCGGCCGCCCCTCGGCAATCGATTCCATCGCGAAATACGAGGTCACACTGTCCAGCTCCACCCCGGCGATCAGCCGCTGATAGACCCGGTCATACCCGGACATATCTTCGGTCACGACCTTCAGTTGGTAATCATAGTCGCCGCTGATGCGGTGGAAATCGACGACCTCCGGAATGGTCAGCACGTGGCGCCGGAACGCCTTCAGCCAGTCCGCCGAATGATGCCGGGTGCGCAAGAGCACAAAGACCACCAGATCCAGCCCCAGCAACTGCCGGTCCAGACGCGCCACCGACCCCCGCAGCAGCCCCGAGTCCGTCAGCGCCTTTAGCCGCCGCCAGCAGGCGTTTTGCGACAGGCCGACCCGGTCGGCCAGTTCCCGCTGCGACAGGCTGGCGTCGCGCTGCAGCTCGTGCAGGATGCGTTTGTCAATTTGATCGGTAATACCAGGCATTTGGCGATCATATGACACGGAAGCCCTGAATTACACTCAAAAAATGGTGGACATCACCCAGGAAAAAAGCGGCATTTTGATGTTGCTACAGGAGACGGCCCATGCCTTTTTCAACATTTTGCAGCATGCTCACAGCCGCCACTCACGACGGAACGCTGCGGGACGGGGTGATCGGGCGCAACCGGATGATCCCGGGGCTTCATGGCGATGTGCCGCTGCTCTACGCCGATTACGTCGCCTCCGACCGGGCCATGGCACAGGTCGAGGGCTTCATCGCCCATGAGGTGCTGCCGTTTTATGCCAACAGCCACACCGATGCCTCCTGGTGCGGATCCCATGTTACCGGCCTGCGCCGGGCGGCACGGGACACCATCGCCCGCCATGTCGGCGCCACGGAAGACGACGCGGTCATTTTTGCCGGGTCGGGCGCGACGGCGGGTCTCAATCGGCTGGTCAGCCTTATGGGAGTTGAGGAGGCTGACCGGCCGGTTGTCCTGATCGGACCTTACGAACATTATTCCAACATCCTGCCCTGGCGCGAGAGCAAGGCGCGGGTGGTCGAGATCCCCAAGGGGCCGCGCGGCGGCCCAGACATGACCGCGCTCGAAGAGGCGCTGCGCGCGCACGCGGGCTCCGATTTGCTGATCGGCAGTTTTTCGGCCGCCTCGAACGTCAGCGGCGTACTGACCGATACCGTCGCGGTGACGCGGGTGCTCAAGGCACATGGCGCGCGGGCCGTCTGGGACTATGCCGGCGGCGCGCCCTACCTGCCGATTGACATGGGGGCCGGTTCCGACGCCCGCAAGGACGCCATCGTGTTCTCGCCGCACAAGTTCCCCGGCGGGCCGGGCGCGTCCGGCGTGCTGATCGTCAACCGCGCCGGCGTGCGGGCCCGGCGGCCCCGCTGGCCGGGCGGCGGCACGGTGTCGTTCGTGTCGCCCTGGAACCACGATTATTCGGCACGCATCGAGGACCGCGAAGAGGCCGGCACGCCCAACGTGGTCGGCGACATCCGCGCCGCGCTGGTGGTGGTCGTCAAGGAAGCGGTTGTACAAAACGGTATGATCGCCTGCGAAGACCGGTACAATACGGTCGCTTTGCAGGGCTAGCGTGATAACCCGCGCCTGGAACTGGTGGGCGTCGACAAGGGCCATCGCCTGCCGATCTTTTCCTTCGTGGTGCGTGACGCCGACGGCACAGAGGTCAACCCGCAGCTGTTCACCCGGATGCTGAGCGACATCTACGGCATCCAGGCCCGTGGGCCTGCGCCGGGCCATACGGGCACCGGCTGCTCGGGATCGAACAGCCGCAGTCAGACGCACTGCGCGCCGGGATCGCCACCGGACGCCTCACCGAGAAACCCGGATGGGTGCGGGTGAACCTGCATTACATGATGGACGAAGACGAGGTGCTGCAGATCGTGGACGCGGTCAACACGCTCAGCCATACATGGCGCGATCACCTCCATCATTACGAGGTACCACCATTGCCGGGGTGCATAGCGGGCTGACCTTTTGCCGCTTTTCCTTGCCTGACTGGAAGGGTATGAGGGGACATTCCAAGGAGCCCCGACATGAACCGAATTACCCCGCAGCCCGGCATCATGGACATCGCCTTGTATCAGGGCGGTGCCGCGCACGTGGCCGGGGTCAAAGATGTCGTCAAACTGTCGTCGAACGAAAACCCCTTTGGCCCAAGCCCCAAGGCGATGGACGCGGCCCGCGCAACCATCGACGGGTTGCATCGCTACCCGTCCACGGATCATACCCGCCTGCGTTCCGCCATCGGCGAAATGACCGGTCTGGATCCCGACCGCATCATTTGCGGTGTCGGCAGCGACGAGATCATCACCTTTCTCTGCCAGGCCTACGCCGGACCGGGGGACGAGGTTCTGTATACCGAACACGGGTTTGGGATGTACAAGATCAGCGCGCTGGCCGCCGGCGCGACACCGGTTGAGGTGCGCGAACGCGAGCGTGTCACGGATGTCGACGCGCTGCTCGCGGGCTGTACCGAGCGCACGCGGCTGGTATTCATCGCCAACCCCAACAACCCCACCGGCACAATGATCGGCGAAGCCGAGGTCGCGCGCCTTGCCGATGGCTTGCCGGAACAAGCCGTTCTGGTTCTGGACGGGGCCTATGCCGAGTATGTAGAGGGGTTCGACGCAGGCCAGTCGGTGGTTGATGCCCGGCAGAACGTGGTAATGACCCGGACCTTTTCCAAACTCTACGGGCTGGGCGGGCTGCGGGTCGGCTATGGCTATGGCCCGCGGGAAATCATTGATGTGCTGAACCGCGTCCGGGGGCCTTTCAACCTGTCGAACGTGGCGTTGGCGGCGGCCGAAGCGGCGATCCGCGATACCGAATATGTAGAGTATTGCCGGGCGGAGAACGCCAAATGGCGAGCCTGGCTGGCCGAGGCGCTGGCCGAACTGGGCGTTCCGTCGGACACGTCTTGCACGAATTTCATCCTTGCGCGGTTCGGATCGCAGGACGAGGCCGAGGCCTGCGATCTGTACCTTCAGTCGCAGGGGCTGATCGTGCGGCGGGTGGCGGGCTATAACCTGCCGAATGCGCTGCGCATTACCGTTGGCGACGAGAGTGCCTGCCGTCGGGTGGCGCAAGCTGTCAAGGAATTCAAGGGACTGGCCGCATGAGCAAGCCGATTTATGACCGGGTGGCCTTGATCGGTCTGGGCCTGATCGCATCATCGATGTACTGGGCCATGAAGCGGTCCGGACTGGCAGGCGAAGTCACAGGATATGCCCGCAGCGCCGAGACCCGTGAGACCGCGCGCCGTATCGGCCTGTGCGACCGGGTTTGCGATAGCGCAACTGAGGCGGTGGAAGGGGCCGATCTGGTGGTGCTTTGTGTCCCGGTGGGCGTCATGGGCACGGTCGCGGCCGAGATCGCACCGGCGCTGATGCCCGGGGTGACCGTTTCGGACGTCGGATCGGTCAAGCGGCACGTGATAGATGCGGTGAGCCCCCATATCCCCGACGGTGTGTTCTTTGTGCCGGCGCACCCGCTGGCAGGAACCGAACATTCGGGGCCTGAGTCGGGGTTTGCAGAACTCTTCGACTACCGCTGGACGTTGCTGGCACCGGTCGAAGGGACACCGCGCGAACCGGTCGCGCGTCTGCGCGCGCTGTGGGAGGGCATGGGGGCTTTTGTCGAGGAAATGGATGCTGATCACCATGACCTCGTCTTGGCTGTGACCAGCCATGCGCCACACCTGATCGCCTATACGATGGTGGGCGTCGCCGATGACCTGCGCCGGGTGACCGATAGCGAAGTGATTAAGTATTCGGCCGCAGGGTTCCGTGATTTCACCCGGATCGCGGCCAGCGACCCGACCATGTGGCGCGACGTGTTCCTGACCAACAAGGAGGCGACGCTGGAGATTCTGGGCCGGTTCACCGAGGAACTGTTCGCCCTGCAGCGGGCCATTCGCACAGGAAGCGGCGACCAGTTGTTTGACTATTTCACCCGCACACGCGCGATCCGGCGCGGCATCATCGAGGCCGGGCAAGATACCGATGCGCCGAACTTTGGCCGCGCAAAGGTGGCCAAATGAACCGCCACGCGGCCGCCGTCGCCGCGCTGGCGCTTGCCTTGGCCACCTTGCCGGCGTTTTCCTCGGCAGTGGAACGATCTTTGCGGCCGGTGGTACGCGGCGAGATGAAGACGGATGCACCGGTTCGGCCCCGTGCCCGCCCTGGCCCCCGTGTGGCAGCAGAAGCGTTCATCAAAGAACTGACAGCGGATTTGCCCCGCGTCCATCCGCGTTCACGCCCGCCGTCAGAGCAGATTACGGCGGCGGCGAGCCGACCCGAGAGCCTGTCGTTTCTTGGGCCCGATACGTCGCCCTATCCCTGGGCGCGGCCCAAGAGCGTCGAGCAGAAAGCGCTGTTCGGCAAGCGCAAGAAACGCAAGGGGTCGGTCTGTGGCAACATCGACATCCAGGGCGAAAAGGTCGGCAACGTGCCAGGCAAGATCCGGGGCTGCGGCATCAAGAACGCCGTTCGGGTCAAGTCGGTGTCCGGTGTCGCGCTGAGTCAGAGCGCGGTTCTGAGCTGCGAAGCGGCGGAGGCGTTGAACACCTGGGTCGCCAAAAGCGTCAAGCCGACGTTTCGGCGTCGTGGTCCGGTGACCGAACTGCGCGTGGCGGCGCATTACACCTGCCGTACTCGCAACAACCAGAAGGGCGCGCGGATCTCCGAACATGGCCGGGGTAAGGCCATCGACATTTCGGGGTTCAAGATGTCCGATGGCGAGGTCATCACGGTCCTGAACGGCTGGAAGGGCGGCACAACGCGACCCTTGCTGGAAAACGTCTGGAAGCAGGCTTGCGGACCCTTTGGCACCGTTCTGGGGCCGCGCTCGGATCGCTATCACAGCGACCATTTCCATCTGGATGTCGCCCGCTATCGCAGCGGACGCTATTGTAAGTAGCGCTTAATCCGATCTGAAGTTTTTAGCCAACCTTACCTCAGGATCAGCCGGGGCGCGGGGCCGAGCGGGAGGGGACCAAGCGTCACATAGCCATTGCGAAAGCCCAGTGTGACATCCAGCGCGTTTGGGTTGCCCCCGACACCGGCCAGCATGCTCAACACTCGTTCGGCAGGCGAGACAGCTTGTGGCGGGATGGCGCCGGCGGCCTGTGCCATGGCCAGCATCTCGCGCCAGTTGTCGGCCTTGAGCGTGACCTCGCCGGTCGGCACTCCGGTTTCGTCGACGGTGACCTGTCCGGCCGCCAGCAGGCGCAGGGCGCCCCAGTGCAGATCAGCCAGCCGCAGGGTGATGGCACGTGGTTGTGGGCGGCGGTCTTCAAGCGCGCTTCGGTCCCAGGTCTGGTCAAAGGTCACCGACATATCAATTTTCAGCGTCTCGAAGGCCGCCGGCAGGCTGGGCGCCCCACGCAGCAGGTGCCGCAGCGAGGCACCAGGCGAAAACTCTTGGGCATCGACCAAGAAACCATAGGTTTCGGGCGCGGCTGTCTGCACCATGGATGCTGTCAGGCGGTTGGCTTGCGCGACCGCGCCGTTTTCGTCGGTGATTGTCCAGGGCCCCGTGGTCAGCGCCATGGAGTCCAGTTCCAGCGCAACGCCGGGGTGCAGGCGAAGGGCAGCGACCATGTTCTGCGCTTCGACTACGGCGGTCTGGTCGAAATAGGACAGCCTCTGGGGTGTGTCGGCGAACATCAGGGTCTGCCGACCGGGCCAGATCGCCGGGCTCTGCAGATGCAGCCAGTCGGCCTGCCAGGCGGCGCCGGTACGGGGATCGGCCAGCGCCGGGCTGGTCAACGTGGTCACGTGGTGCAGCGGGAAGCCCGAGGTCGACATGTCGGCGTAATCGGCCTGCCAGCCACGCGCCTGCTGAGTGGCAAACCAGCCCGAGATACTGCTACGCAACCCGTAACCGGCGGCATACCAGTAGCCCGACCACAACAGCCCCAGAACAATGGCGATCTTTACGAGACGCATCATGCGCAGGCCCCTTTTGCAACGCTTGGATTTGTTGTTTACAGGCGCAACGGTGGAAGGACCAGACAGATGACAATGTGGGTGTTCGGATACGGCTCGCTTCTTTGGAACCCGGGGTTTCCGGTGGCGCGGAGCGTTGTTGCGACGCTGCCGGATTACCGCCGATCATTCTGCATGCGGTCAATTCACCATCGCGGATCCGAGGCCGAGCCGGGGTTGGTTCTGGCGCTGGACGAGGCCCCCGGCACAGCCTGCAAGGGGCTGGCGCTGGCGGTAGAGGCGGGCCACGAGAGCAGGACTTTGGACGAGTTGCGCGAACGCGAACTGATTTCATCGGCCTATGACGAAAAGAACCTGACGGTGATGTTGGAGACCGGGCAGCCGGTGACGGCGGTGACCTACGTGATCGACGCGGACCATGTCCAGTATTGCGGAGGTTTGCCGTTAGAGGAACAGGCCCAGATCATCGCCCGCGCAGTGGGGGGACGGGGGCCGAACCACGAATATCTTTTCAATACTGCCCAACATCTGGCCGACATCGGACTTGCGGATCCCGACCTGGACTGGCTGACTGCCCGTGTCAAAGCTCTGAGGCCATAAACCGTTGTCAGCGGACGTAATTTTTCTATAGTCTCGCTGCAGGGCAGAGAAATTCGGAAATCAAGGGCCAAAATGGCGCAGCGAGACCGCGAAGCACGACCACAGTTTTCCCAACCGGTCCGCCAGATCACCCTGATGCTGATCGCCTCCGGTCTGGCGGGGTTTGGCGGCTTTGTCGCGCTGCCTCGGGTGCTGCCGGTGTTCGAGGCGAACCCCTATCTGAACGGCTTCATTCTTCTGGTCTTTGGTTTTGGCGTTTTGGCCTGTTTCTGGCAGGTGTTCCAGTTAATGGGCTCGGTTCGCTGGATCGAGGATTTCGCGGCCGGAATCGAGCGCGAGGAGGGTCGTCCGCCGCAATTGCTGGCGCCGCTGGCATCGCTGCTGCGCAGCCGGGGAGCGCGAATGCAGATCAGTTCGACCTCGACGCGGTCGATTCTGGATTCGGTGGCCGAGCGCATTGAGGAAGAGCGCGAGATCACGCGCTATATCACCAACCTGCTGATCTATCTCGGGCTACTGGGCACATTTTTTGGCCTGGCAACCACGGTTCCGGCGGTTGTCGACACCATTCGCAGCCTTGCGCCGCAGGAAGGGGATGAAGGACTGGCAATCTTTAACCGGCTGATGACCGGGCTGGAGTCGCAGTTGGGCGGCATGGGCGTGGCCTTTGGGTCTTCGCTGCTCGGGCTGGCGGGGTCGCTTTTGGTTGGCCTGCTGGAATTGTTTGCGGGCCACGGACAGAACCGGTTCTACCGTGAGCTTGAGGAATGGTTGAGCTCGATCACCCGCCTGGGATTCGCCAGCGGCGAGGAGGGCGGCGGCCATCAGGCCGAGGTCATATCCGGGGTGATGGATCACATGGCCGAACAGATGCAAGCGCTGCAGCAGATGTTTGAACAGTCCGACCAGGGCCGCGCCGAGGTGGACCAGAAGCTGGGCGATCTGGTCGATACGATCAAGGCAATGAACGAGCGGGTCGACCAGTCAGACGGCATCACGACGGCGCTGGACCGGGTCGCGGTGGGTCAGGAAACGCTGATCGAGGTCATGCGGGCCCATGGGCCGGGCGAGGGCATGGATGCCGAGAGCCGGATGCGGTTGCGCTCTATCGACGTGCAGATGCTGCGTATCCTCGAAGAGATTTCCGCCGGACGACAAGAAAGCCTGAGCGAATTGCGCAAAGATATTGACATGCTGGTCAAGGCGCTGGCGCGCCCACGGGCCGGTCGCGGTGGCCAGGACCGCCCGCAACGTCCGCCCGCCAATCCCGACCGCGACAAGGAGGGTTGATCCATGGCGCTGAGCCGCCGGACAGGTCAGCGGTTCCAGGGGTCGATCTGGCCCGGTTTCGTGGATGCGATGACCGGCCTCCTGCTGGTTTTGATGTTCGTACTGACCATTTTCATGGTGGTCCAATTCGTTCTGCGTGAAACCATCACGGGCCAGGCCAGCAAACTGGATACGCTGACCGCCGAGGTCGAGGCGCTGGCCAGTGCACTGGGGCTGGAAGAGCGGAAGACCAGCCAGTTGACGGCCCGCATGGGAGCGCTGAACACGACGCTGAACCAGACCGAGGCGGATCTGGATCAGGCCCGAAGCGAGCTGGCCAATCAGGCGTCGATCATCAGCGCGCTGACAGCGGAACGCGCCCAGCAGGACGAAGCCCTGGCCGAGGCGCAGGGGCAGATTACTGCCTTCGAGGCGCAGGTGGCGGGGTTGCTGGCGGATCAAAACCGCGCCTTGGCTGATATTGCCGCGCTGGAAGAGCAACGTGAAGCGCTACGGGCGCGGCAGAGCGAACTGCTGTCCGAACAGGAGGCGCTGAACCTCGCTCTGGCGCAGAGCCGGTCTGAAATAGATGCGCAAGCCGAGGCGGCGCGGTTGGCGGCGGCGCGGCGCGAGGCGCTGGAGGCCATGGTAGCGGATCTGAACGCAGAACGTGAAAGCAGCGCCGCCGAAGCCGCGCGGTTGAGTGCGGAAGTTGACTCGCTGGAGCAACAGCTTAGTGCCGAGGAGGAAGCGCGGCTGGTCGAGGCCGCAGCTGCCGCCGCGTTGCGCAAGAAGCTGGAAGAGGCCGACGCGGAATTGACCACGATGACCCTGGCTTTGGAGCGGCAACGACAGGAAGCCGAAGATACGCTAACCTTGCTGGCCGCCGCCGAGGCCGCCCGCGAAGATCTGGATGCCAAGCTGTTGAACGCACTGGCGCAACTGGACAGCGCTAACGCTCAGGCACGGGCCCGCGATGAATTGGCCGAGCGGTTGACCCGCGTGCTGGCGCAGATGGAGGTGGCCCAGGCGGAGAACGCGCAGACGGTCAGTGCGCTGGAGGCCGAGCTGGCGCGCATCCGGACGGAGAACAGCCAGACCCGTGACACGCTGCGGGCGGAATTGTCAGCGGCACAGGCCCGCGAGGCCGAAACGCGCACGGTGTTGGAAGCGGAGCTTGCTCTCACCCGGGAGCAGGCCGCGGAAACCCGCGCACGTTTGCAGGGAGAGTTGGCCGCAGCCGAGGCGAGTGCCGCAGAGACAAGAGCCGCGCTGGAGGCGGAGTTGGCACGGCAGCGGAACCAGAATGTGCAGACGCAGTCACAGTTCGAGGACGAGCTGGCCCGCTTGCAGGCCGAAACCGCAACGCTGCGCCGCGACTACGAGGCGGAACTGGCCGCGCTGAAGAAAGAAACCGACGCCACGCAGGCGGCCCTGTCCGACGAATTGGCACGTTCACGTGCCGAGGCCGCGGCGGTGCAGGCTGATCTGGAGACCCGTCTGAGCCAAGCGACGCTGGCAGCCGATACCGCCCTGGCCGAATTGAACGAAGATCTGGCGGCAACCCGTCAGGCTTCGGCGGAACGCATCGCCGCGCTGGAAACAGAACTGGCGCGGGCGCGGGCGGATCTTTCCGCGGCACGCGCGACGGTGGAAAACACCGCAGAAGACCGGGCTTCGGTCGAGGCGCGGTTGCTTCGGGCGCTAGAGACGCTGGAACAGGCGCAGGCCGCGGCCTCGGACACCGATGAGTTACGCCGGCGTCTCATCGTGGCGCTGGCGGCTCAAGAGGCGGCGAAGGCCACGGCCGAGGAACAGCTGTCACTAGCCGAACAGCGCGCCGTGCTGCTGGCCAAGGCACGGGAGACCCTATCGGAGCAGGAGGCGATCTCGGCCGAGGCGCAGCGGCAGACCGAATTGCTGAACCAGCAGGTGGCCGCGTTGCGCGGGCAACTGGGCAGCCTTCAGGCGCTTCTCGACGACTACAAGGCGCGCGACTCGGCTGCGCAGGTGCAATTGCAGACGCTGGGGCAGGATCTGAACGCGGCGCTTGCGCGTGCGGCTTCGGAAGAACGCAAGCGGCGTCTGCTGGAAGAGGCGGAACGCAAGCGGCTCGAGGCAGAAGCCGTGGCCCGCGCGGAAGAGGCGGAGAGGTTGAAAGCCGAGGCGAAGAACCTGGAGCGCTACCGCTCCGAGTTTTTTGGCCGATTGCGCGACGTGCTGGGAGACCAGGAGGGCGTGCGGATCGAAGGCGACCGGTTCGTGTTCTCATCAGAGGTGCTGTTTGATCCCGGCAGTGCGGATCTATCGCCGGAAGGTGAAATCGAGATTGCCAAGGTGGCGCAGATTCTGCGTCGGATCGCCGATGACATCCCGTCCGGTATCGACTGGGTGATCCGGGTGGACGGTCATACCGATAACACGCCGCTGGGTGGGTTTGGCAAATACGCGGACAACTGGGAGCTGAGCCAGGGGCGCGCCCTGTCGGTGGTGCGCTATATGGTAAACTTCCTGGGTGTCCCCCCGACGCGGTTGTCTGCCAATGGATTTGGTCAGTTCCAGCCCGTGAACACGGCGGATACGCCAGAGGCGCGGGCCCAGAACCGACGGATCGAATTGAAGCTGACCGAAAAGTGATGGCGACGGCGGCGGGCCACTGATCCACGGTTTGACGCTTGCCTTTGGCGATGCCTGCCCGTTTCTGTCGGACTGTTCTTTCGTTCAGGAGGTGAGACAATGCATGGTGTGGTGTTCGAGGGCTGGTTCTGGTGGCTGTGTTGGCTGCTCCCGACGCAGTGGCGGACACTTCGGTGTCTGTCGATCAGAACGGCACCGCATCAGTCGACACCAGCACGGGCAACGGCGCTGTCGGCGTCAACAAGAACGGCGTCAATGCCAAGATGAAATCAAAGGAAAAAGGTCGGCGACGGATCGGTTTCGGCGTCGATCGGGACAAATGGCGCCAAGGTCAAGGCGGGCAAGGGTGGTGCGAGCGCCTCGAAAAAGCCCAAGGGCAGCCCGGTCCGGATTGGTGTCGGACCCAAGGGGGGGCAAGGTGGGTGTTCAAAAGAAACCGAAGAAACACAAGAAGAAAAAATAATCGGTTTCACGACCCTGTTGGATTGAGCGTCGCCCAGGTCAAGTAGTCAATGAATGTCAACCTGAGCGGTTACCTGCCCCAGATTCGTTGAGCCACGCAGGTAGCTCACGGTGCCGTGGTAGGTTCCGGGCGGCCAGTGTGAGGTCTTCAAACGTTTGCCTGAAGCGCGGAAAAACTGCGCCTGATCCTTTTCCAGCACAGTGCGTTGTATCAGAATGGATCCCTGCGGGCCGGTGATGTGAAAAAGGAGCTCGTCACCGGAAAGGCCCCCATAGGCATAGGCGAAAAGTACCAGACCGGAGGCGTCAGAAGGCAACACTGTGCGGGTTGCGGTGCCCTCTTTCACGGATTGGTAGCTCGGAACGGTCGCTGAGAAACCGGCATGTATCAGCCCACCCGGCGGTGCTTCGGGTGGCTGATGCCACAGGGTTCCGGTGTCGTTTGCGCAGGCAACGGGCTCGGTCGGGTCAAAAGGATCGATCACGGCGCCATCGTGGCGCACAGACAGGTGCAGGTGCGGGAATTGGGTTCGCCCGCTGAGCCCGACCTGGCCGAGGACAGACCCTGCCTCGACCCGTGCGCCCTTTGCGACCTTGATAGTTCCTTGTTTCAAATGGCAATATTGGGTTTCCCAGCCGCCAGAGTGCCGGATGACGACCCCGTTCCCGCAATCGCGCCCTTCGACACGGGCGGCGTTCGCGGCGGAGTATGCCTCGTCCGCCATGCCATCCCGCGTCGCGGTTACCACACCGGGTGCGGCGGCCAGAACATCGACACCCCTGTCCATCGCGGCGAGGCTGGGCAGGGCAAAGTCGGTGCCCTTGTGGCCATCGTAGGACAGACGGCCACAGGCATAGTCCTGAACGCCAGCGCCGGGGTCGCGGTCGACAAGGTGCTGGATGTGGCAGGTGTCGCCCGGTCGGCAGTCAATTGGCAGACCAAGAACAATTTCGCCCGCAGCCGGAATGGCTGCGAGCGATAGCAATGTCGCGGCAAATGCCGCACGCATCAGTCTGCGGTCAGGAGAGGCGGCTTGTCGCCCGAAATCCGGGGTTTGTCCGGACCCTCGATCTGCAGATCCAGCGCGCCGTCCTTAAGTCCGACACGCACGACGCCGCCCTTGGCCAGCTTGCCGAACAGCAATTCTTCGGCCAGGGGTTTCTTGATGTGCTCCTGGATCACCCGACCCAATGGACGGGCGCCCATTTTGTCGTCGTAACCCTTGTCCGCGATCCATTCCGCCGCTGGCGCCGTCAGTTCGATCGACACGTTGCGGTCCATCAACTGAGCTTCGAGCTGCAGAACGAATTTCTCGACAACCTGCAGGATCACGTCCTTGGGCAGAGCGCCAAAGGAAATCACTGCATCCAGACGGTTGCGGAATTCCGGCGTAAAGGTGCGTTCGATGGCGGCCGTGTCTTCGCCCTCGCGACGGTCGCGGCCGAATCCGATTGCCGATTTCGCCTGTTCCGCGGCACCCGCGTTCGAGGTCATGATCAGCACCACGTTGCGGAAGCTGACTGTGCGACCGTTGTGGTCGGTCAACTCGCCGTGGTCCATGACCTGCAGCAGGATGTTGTAAACATCCGGGTGCGCCTTTTCGATCTCGTCCAACAGCAGGACGCAATGCGGGTGCTGGTCGACGCCGTCGGTCAGCATGCCGCCCTGATCGAACCCCACATAGCCCGGAGGCGCGCCGATAAGACGGCTGACCGCGTGTTTCTCCATGTATTCCGACATGTCGAAGCGGAGCAGCTCAACGCCCAGAGTATCTGCCAGCTGCTTGGCGACCTCGGTCTTGCCGACGCCGGTCGGACCCGCGAACAGGTAGTTGCCGATGGGCTTTTCCGGTTCGCGCAGCCCTGCGCGGGCCAGTTTGATGGCGCTGGACAGCGATTCGATGGCCGCGTCCTGTCCGAAAACGACCCGCTTGAGCGAGGCTTCGAGATCTTTCAGCACCTCGGCGTCGTCCTTGGTGACGTTTTTCGGAGGGATGCGGGCGATCTTGGCCACCACGGCCTCGATCTCTTTGACACCGATTGTCTTGCGGCGTTTGGATTCGGCCACCAGATGCTGCGCCGCGCCGGCCTCGTCGATGACGTCGATGGCCTTGTCGGGCAGTTTGCGATCATTGATATATCGCGCGGAGAGTTCCACGGCTGTCTTGATCGCGTCGGCTGTGTACTTGATGTCGTGGTGATCCTCAAAATACGGCTTCAACCCGCGCAGGATCTTGACCGCATCCTCGACCGAAGGTTCGTTCACGTCAATTTTCTGGAACCGGCGGCTCAGAGCGCGGTCCTTCTCGAAATGCTGGCGGAACTCTTTGTACGTCGTGGAGCCCATGCAGCGAAGCTTGCCGCCCTGCAGGGCCGGCTTTAGCAGGTTTGAGGCGTCCATCGCCCCGCCCGAGGTGGCGCCGGCACCAATTACGGTGTGGATCTCGTCGATGAATAGCACCGCGTCAGGGTGATCTTCCAACTCGCTCATGACCGCCTTCAGCCGTTCCTCGAAATCGCCCCGATAGCGCGTGCCAGCCAGCAGCGCGCCCATGTCGAGCGAAAAGATGGTGGTATTCTTGAGCACTTCGGGTGTTTCCCCGGCAACGATCTTGCGCGCCAGCCCCTCGGCAATGGCGGTTTTGCCGACGCCGGGATCACCCACAAGCAGCGGATTGTTCTTGCGCCGGCGGCACAGAACCTGAATGCAGCGTTCGACTTCTTCGTTGCGGCCAATCAGCGGGTCGATATCGCCCTCGCGCGACTTGGCGTTCAGATCGACACAGTACTTGGCCAGCGCGCTTTCCTTGCCGTCCGGCTCGGTGGTGGCGTGGCTTTCCTCTTCCTGTTCTGTGGCACCTTGAACCGGGCGAGCCTCGCCAAAGGCCGGATCCTTGGCGACGCCATGGGCAATGAAATTCACCGCATCGTAGCGGGTCATGTCCTGCTGCTGGAGGAAGTAGGCGGCGTGCGACTCACGCTCGGCAAAGATCGCGACCAGAACATTGGCGCCGGTCACTTCGGTTCGGCCGGAGCTTTGGACATGGATCGCCGCGCGCTGTATCACGCGCTGAAAGGCGGCGGTCGGGACGGCTTCAGAACCGTCTATGTCGGTGACGAGGTTCGACAGATCCTCGTCGACAAATTCAACAAGCGTACTGCGCAGATCCAGTAGATCGACGCTGCAGGCTTTCATAACGCGGGTCGCGTCAGGCTCATCCAGCAGCGCCAGCAGAAGATGCTCCAGCGTCGCGAATTCGTGCCGCCGCTCATTGGCAAGTGCCAGCGCCGCGTGGATGGCCTGTTCAAGGGTGCTCGAAAATGAAGGCACGCGGGTGCTCCTCTGATTTGGGTCGGGAGGGGTGCGACGTGGGGACGAACCCCCGGACCAACCATGTCCTTATAGTCTTAGAGTTTGGTTGATCGGAGCGCGGCTTCAAGGCTTTTCTTTCATTTTCCAGTCACATTTCCGGATACTGTGCTCAAGTGCTGAGCGTTTTCCCGGTCAAAATCTGTCTTTGCGGGCGCGGACCTCGGCGAATACATCCTGCGGTTTTGCGCCTTCCATACCGACGTTGCGCTGCACCGTAGGTTCGGCTGCCCTTAAAAACGGGTTGGTGGCGCGTTCCAAGGCCAGGGATGACGGTACCGTGGGTTGGTTTTCGGCGCGTGCGGCGGCGATATCGCGGAGTCGCGTCTGCAGGTCGGCGTTCTGCGGTTCGATGGTTTCGGCGAACCGCCCGTTGGCCTGGGTGTATTCGTGGCCCGAGTAGACGATTGTGTCGTCTGGCAGGGCGGCCAGTTTCGACAAAGATTCCCACATCTGCGGCGCGGCTCCTTCGAATAGCCTTCCGCACCCCAGCGCCATCAGGCTGTCGGCGGTGAAGACCGCGGCGCTGTCGGGGAAATGATAGGCGACATGGCCGACCGTGTGGCCAGATACGTCGATCACCTGGCCGGTTTCGCCGCCGATTGTTACGCTGTCGCCCTCGGCGACCTGCTGGTCCAGCGGGGGCAGGCGATGCGCGTCGGCGGCTGCCCCGATGACCGTCGACGGGTGGGCGGCAAGAATATCCGGCAAGGCGTCGACATGATCCCAGTGGTGGTGGGTCAGCAGCACGTGGCTGAGCTTCCAGCCCCTGTTCGACAAAGCCGATAGGATCGGCCCGGCCTCGGGCGCGTCGATCAGCGCGGTGCTGCCTGTTTCGGCGTCATGCGCTAGGAATGCATAATTGTCTGACAGGCATGGGATGGTCAGAATCTCAAGAGGCATGGTCATTCGCCCTCACATTGCTAAACTGCCTACAGCTTGGCCGATCAAACGGGCGCCCGCAATGCATCTTGATGTGCAGGATCTACGCAACTTCTACTATCGCAGCACTCTGGGCCGGGCGGTGCAGGCGTCGGTTCGCGCGCAGGTGCTGAAAATGTGGCCCGAGGCGCAGGGTCAAACTGTGGCCGGGTTCGGCTTTGCCGTGCCGATGCTGCGCCCCTATTTGTCCGAGGCCAAGCGGGTAATCGCGTTAATGCCGGGACCGCAGGGCGTGATGGCCTGGCCGTCGGGGATGCCGAATGTCGCAGTTCTGGCTGAGGAAACGATGTGGCCGATCGAAACGGGGCGTATCGACCGGCTGGTTGTGATGCACGGGCTGGAGACCTCGGAACATCCATCTATGCTGTTGGAGGAATGCTGGCGGGTTCTGGGGCCGGGGGGAAGGGCCTTGTTCATCGTGCCCAACCGCGCCGGGCTTTGGTCGCGCAGCGACAAAACGCCATTTGGTTTTGGAAGGCCTTATACGCTGGGCCAGTTGGAGAGCCAGTTGAAAAAGCACCAGTTCATGCCAGAGCATCACGCGTCTGCGCTGTACCAGTTGCCTTCGACCCGGCGGTTTTGGTTGAAATCGGGTGGCATGATCGAAAAATTCGGACGGCGACTGCCGACCATGCTGGCGGGAGGTGTGTTTCTGGTGGAGGCATCCAAGCGGGTTCAGCCACCCAGCGGGACAATTGCGAGGGACGCGCCGAAACGGCAGGTAAAGGCTCTTGAAGGCTACGCAAAGCCGGCATGACGTGTTTTGTGATCACAAACGAAGATGACGTTGTTCCCCTGATGCCCATCAGGATTTTCGCCCCGGCAAACGACCGCTCAACACAGCCAAACCGGGCGAAATCGGGCGCGAACCGCGGCACAGGAATCGCAAAAACCTGCAGAAACGGTGCATTTTGGAACGTAATGTTTCTGCGCAAACGGTCGCACTTTGGCTAAGTTATTGTAAATAAACAACTAACGCCTTTTTGCGTTATCGCTATACCATGTTGCGAGGTTGGGAACGCTCTGCTACATCCACGCTGATTTCGATGCCCTGCCAGTCGGCGGGGCTTTGTCACGCCCCCGGAGCCGCGTTGCGTCGCCATCAAACCGGGGCCAAATATCGGAAGGGTGGACGTGTCCGAACCAGCTTCGATTTCCGTTGGCATTGCTGAGCGCTATGCCACTGCGATTTTTGAGATCGCAAAAGAGAACAAACGCCTGGCTAACCTTGAGACCAGCCTGAGCGATCTTTCGACTGCCTTGGGTGAGAGCCCGGAGTTGCGGTCGCTGATTGCATCGCCATTGGTGACGCGGGCGGAACAAGAGGCGGCCATCTCGGCCATTGCCGAAAAGATGGAGCTCGTACAGGTGCTGCGCAAGGCGCTGGCGCTGATGGCACAAAAGCGCCGTCTGTTCGTTCTGCCGCAGCTGATCACTGCCCTGCGGGATCTGCTGGCCGACGAGCGCGGTGAAGTTACCGCTGACGTCGCTTCAGCCAAGGCCCTGACCAAGGCACAGACCGATAAACTGGCCGCCACGCTGACCGAGCGTGTGGGCAAAACCGTGACCATCAATGCGACCGTCGATGAGAATCTGATCGGCGGTCTTGTCGTTAAAGTGGGCTCGAAAATGATCGACACCTCGATCCGCTCGAAGCTCAACTCCCTCCAGAATGCAATGAAAGAGGTCGGATAAATGGGTATCCAAGCAGCAGAAATTTCTGCGATCCTGAAAGACCAGATCAAGAACTTTGGTCAAGAAGCCGAGGTGGCAGAAATCGGCCGCGTGCTGAGCGTCGGCGACGGCATCGCCCGCGTTTACGGCCTCGACAATGTTCAGGCCGGCGAGATGGTCGAATTCCCCGGCGGTATCATGGGCATGGCGCTGAACCTGGAAAACGACAACGTCGGCGTCGTGATCTTCGGCTCGGACCGGGACATCAAGGAAGGCGACACCGTCAAGCGCACCAACTCGATCGTGGACGTTCCTATCGGCGACGGCCTGCTGGGGCGTGTTGTTGACGGTCTGGGCAACCCGATCGACGGCAAGGGTCCCATCGAATCCACGCAGCGCGGCATTGCCGACGTCAAGGCGCCGGGCATCATCCCGCGTAAGTCTGTGCACGAGCCGATGGCGACCGGCCTGAAGTCGGTCGACGCGATGATTCCGATCGGCCGCGGCCAGCGCGAACTGATCATTGGTGACCGTCAGACCGGTAAGACTGCCGTTGCGCTCGACGCGATCCTGAACCAGAAATCCTACAACGAAGCCGCCGGCGATGACGAGAGCAAGAAGCTCTATTGCGTCTACGTGGCTATCGGCCAGAAGCGGTCGACCGTTGCGCAGCTGGTGAAAAAGCTCGAAGAATCCGGCGCCATCGAATACTCGATTGTCGTCGCCGCCACCGCGTCCGAACCCGCGCCGATGCAGTTCCTGGCCCCCTACGCCGCGACCGCGATGGCGGAATACTTCCGCGACAATGGCCGCCACGCTCTGATCATCTACGATGACCTGTCCAAAC
Source organism: Paracoccaceae bacterium (assembly GCA_041594355.1). GTDB lineage: Bacteria > Pseudomonadota > Alphaproteobacteria > Rhodobacterales > Rhodobacteraceae > JAIUZI01. The sequence goes on from JBFHMM010000016.1 coordinate 22,408, forward strand.
AGGCCGTTTCGTATCGTCAGATGTCGCTGCTGCTGCGTCGTCCGCCGGGACGTGAAGCCTATCCGGGGGACGTTTTCTACTTGCACTCCCGCCTGCTGGAACGTTCGGCCAAGCTGAACGAAGATTATGGCGCGGGCTCGTTGACCGCGCTGCCGATCATCGAAACTCAGGGCGGCGACGTGTCGGCCTTTATTCCGACCAACGTGATCTCGATCACTGACGGTCAGATATTCCTTGAAACCGAACTGTTCTACCAGGGCATCCGCCCGGCCGTGAACACCGGTTTGTCGGTGTCGCGCGTTGGTTCCTCGGCCCAAACCTCGGCGATGTCGAGCGTGGCCGGTCCGGTGAAACTGTCGCTGGCTCAGTATCGCGAAATGGCGGCATTTGCCCAGTTCGGATCGGATCTCGACGTCGCAACCCAGCAGTTGCTGAACCGCGGTGCGCGTCTGACAGAACTGATGAAGCAGCCGCAGTATTCGCCGCTGACCAACGCCGAAATCGTCTGCATCATCTTTGCGGGTACCAATGGCTATCTCGACAAAGTCGCTGTCAGCGATGTGGGTCGGTTCGAAGCGGGTCTGCTGGCGCATCTGCGCTCCAAGCACAAAGATCTGCTCGACTGGATCACCAAGGACGATCCCAAGATCAAAGGCGACGCTGCTGATCGTGTCAAAGCTGCGCTCGACGAGTTCGCCGCTGACTTCGCTTAAGGGGAGATAAGGCAATGCCAAGTCTCAAAGACCTTAAAACCAGGATCGAGTCGGTCAAATCGACCCGCAAGATCACCAAGGCGATGCAGATGGTCGCGGCAGCAAAACTGCGCCGCGCCCAAGAGGCTGCCGAGGAATCGCGCCCCTATGCCGAACGGTTCAATGCCGTGATGGCCGGGCTGGCCGCATCCGTGGGGGACAGTGACAGCGCCCCCAAGCTGCTGAGTGGTACCGGCAGCGACCAGATTCATTTGCTGGTCGTTATGACGGCGGAACGTGGTCTGTGCGGCGGGTTCAATTCGAATATCGCCAAACTGGCGCGGACTCATGCGGATCAGCTGAAGGCCCAGGGCAAGACGGTCAAAATCCTGACCGTCGGCAAGAAAGGCCGTGACGCGATCAAGCGGGACTACGCGGACAATTTCGTCGGTCACGTTGACCTCAGCGAGTTCAAGAACGTGAGCTATGCCAACGCCCAGGATATCGCCAAGGACATCCTGGCCCGTTTCGATGCGGCGGAGTTCGACGTGGCGACGATCTTCTACGCGAGATTCGTCAACGTGGTCAGCCAGATCCCGACGGCTCAGCAGATCATCCCGGCGGCCTTTGGAGGGGTCGAAGGGAACGAAGCGAGCACGCTCTATGACTACGAGCCGGGCGAAGAAGAAATCCTGGCCGATCTGCTGCCCAAGGGCGTAGCGACCGCGATCTTTAGCGCCCTGCTTGAAAACGGGGCCTCTGAACAGGGGGCCCGGATGAGCGCGATGGACAACGCCACACGCAACGCGGGTGAGATGATCGACAAGCTGACCATCGAATTCAACCGTTCGCGTCAGGCCGTTATCACCAACGAGCTGATTGAAATTATTTCCGGCGCGGAAGCGCTGTAAAAGACAACCGGAGACGAAACATGGCAAACGCAAAAGGCAAAATCACGCAGGTGATCGGCGCCGTTGTGGACGTGCAGTTCGACGATGATCTTCCCGAGATCCTGAACGCGCTGACCACTGACAACAACGGTAAGAACCTGATCCTGGAAGTGGCGCAGCACCTGGGCGAAAATACCGTCCGGACCATCGCAATGGACGCCACCGAAGGTCTGGTGCGCGGTCAGGACGTGACCGACACCGGCGAACCGATCGCCGTGCCGATCGGCAACGCGACCCTGGGCCGGATCCTGAATGTGATCGGCGAGCCGGTTGACGAGAAAGGCCCCGTCGAGGCCACCGCGACCCGCCCGATCCACGGCGATGCGCCGGCCTTCGAACAGCAGTCCACGGCGACCGAAATCCTGACCACCGGCATCAAGGTCATCGACCTGCTGGCCCCCTACACCAAGGGTGGTAAAATCGGTCTGTTCGGCGGTGCCGGCGTGGGCAAGACCGTTCTGATCATGGAACTGATCAACAACATCGCCAAAGTGCATTCGGGTGTATCCGTGTTCGCAGGCGTTGGAGAGCGGACCCGTGAAGGGAACGACCTGTACCACGAGATGATCGAATCCGGCGTTATCGTTCCCGACAACCTGACCGACTCGAAAATCGCACTGGTCTATGGCCAGATGAACGAGCCTCCGGGAGCTCGTATGCGGGTTGCCCTTTCCGGTCTGACCCTGGCGGAACAATTCCGCGATGACACCGGCTCCGATGTTCTGTTCTTCGTCGACAACATCTTCCGCTTCACGCAGGCGGGTTCCGAGGTTTCGGCTCTGCTCGGCCGTATTCCTTCGGCTGTGGGCTATCAGCCGACACTGGCCACCGACATGGGTGCCATGCAGGAACGGATTTCGTCGACCAAGAACGGTTCGATTACCTCCGTGCAGGCCGTCTACGTGCCTGCGGATGACTTGACCGACCCCGCGCCGGCCACCTCGTTCGCACACCTTGATGCTACTACCGTTCTGGATCGTGCGATCTCGGAAAAGGGCATCTATCCGGCGGTGGACCCGCTGGGTTCGACCTCGCGGCTGCTCGATCCGCTGATCATCGGCGAAGAGCACTACAAGGTCGCGACCGACGTTCAGCAGGTGCTTCAGCGCTACAAGTCGCTGCAGGACATCATCGCCATTCTCGGTATGGATGAACTGTCGGAAGAAGATAAGCTGGCTGTTGCCCGCGCCCGCAAGATCGAACGTTTCTTGTCGCAGCCGTTCGACGTGGCCAAAGTGTTCACCGGCTCGGATGGTGTTCAGGTGCCGCTCGAAGACACCATCGCGTCGTTCAAGGCCGTGGTTGCTGGTGAGTACGACCACCTGCCCGAAGGCGCGTTCTACATGGTCGGCGGCATCGACGAAGTGATCGCCAAAGCCGAGAAAATGGCTGCTGACGCAGCCTGATCCGGTCAGGGTGGGCGGAAGGCCCACCCTAAGCTACGGACGCAATGACCGGTAGGGTGGGCAGTTATGCCCACCGCACCCGATAGGAGACCAGCGATGGCAGACACCATGCAATTCGACCTCGTCAGCCCGGAGCGGAGCCTTGCCTCGCTGCAGGTCAGCGCGGTTCAGATTCCCGGAGCAGACGGGGACATGACGGCGATGCCCGATCATGCACCTACCATCACCACCCTGCGGCCCGGCATTCTGAAGATTGACGGACCGGAAGGCGCGGCCGAGTACGTCGTGACCGGCGGGTTCGCCGAGATCACCGGAGGCGGCATGTCGGTTCTGGCGGAGAAAGCCATTCCGGTGGCCGAAATGACCCGCGATCAGCACGAGGCCCTGGTGGCCGAAGCCCGCGCCGCCCATGATGCGGCCAAGGAAGCTTCAGAGCACCCCAGCCTTGTTGACGAAGCCGCCAAACTGCTTGCCGATATGGAAGCGATGGGCACCCATATGAGCCTGTGACCTGGGCCAACGGCTTTGGACACAACGAACCGGCCCATACCGGGCCGGTTTTTTTCATTTTTGCCTAAATTCCGGCCGGGAAACGCGTTATGCTGATCCAAGAAGCCCGGATCAAGACCTAGATGAAACAATTCAGTAATCACCGCATCGGAATTGACCAGGGCGACGAAGCGCTGTTTTCAGATTTCCAGAACGGCGGTGAGATGTGGACTGGGACTGGTCCACGCGAGTGCCGCAAAAAGATCAAGTTCTCGGACAGTTTCCGCAGCCCTCCTGCTGTTCAGGTTGCGATTTCGTTGTGGGATGTGGACACAGATACGGCTGTGCGTGCTGAGGTTCTGGCCGACCGGGTCACAAAAACAGGCTTTGACGTGGTCTTCCGAACGTGGCTGGATACGCGCATCGCGCGGGTGCGGGTAGCGTGGACCGCGATTGGTGAACTGCATCACGAGGATGATTGGGACGTGTCCTAGTGGTTTCAGTTACTGGCGATGTGCGTCGGGGCGACATTCGAGCAAAATACACTGGCGAGGCTCTTCACTACATCCCTTGTAATCGCGCCGGAGGTTCCACAATGAAATCCCTGTTTCTGAAATCTGCTGTATTGCTTTGCCTTGCTGTCCCGGTGCAGGCCGAGTCCTTGATGGATAAGGTCAGAAAGGGAACGGAGAACGCCGCTGATGCCATCGGCAAACGGACGGATAAGGTCGGTGACGCGGTCGGCAAGGGGGCCGTTTCAGTCCAGCGTTCGATCCAATCCACCAAAGAGCTGATGCGTGACGAGGACACCTCGGAACAAACCCGGTTCAAGCTGGATCAGATGGCGGACAACATTCTGGCACGTTTGCTGGCGGAAAACACCGAGGCGCGCCGCGCCTATGCGCTCAGCACTGGAATTGTGGTGTTCGACATGCGCCGGGTTTCGGTACTTCCGCTGTCCGCCGGTTACGGACGCGGCGTTGCCATATCGTTGACGGGGGACCGTACGTATATGCAAATGGGCACAGGTGGTGTCGGCGCAGCCTTTGGCATCGGCGGCCTTGATCGCAGTTCGTGATCATGTTCGAAACGCCGGTCGATTTTCAGCGTTTCGTCGACAACGGCAATGATGCCTCGGCCGAAGCCGGGAGGATGCAGGGGCGCGAGCGCTCGGGTGATAGCGTTCAGTTCACCGCTGGGCGCGGTTTCTTTGTGTTCAGCAAGACCGGCTGGCGGATCAACGCCAACGGTACGAAGTACTGGAAAGACACCTATCTAAACTGAGGTTTTTTGCCAACCCAAAAGCCCCCGAAAAGGGGGCTTTGACGTTTGGGCCCGGGATGCTTCCAGCCCGGTAGCATCAATCCATCGCGTAGAGCGATTCGTAGATCGGCGTCAGGGTTTTGTCCTCGAAAAGCGACGATACGCTGGTGCCGTTCCAGATGTTCAGGATCGCCTGCGCAAAGATCGGTGCGGTCGGCACGATCCGGATGTTCGGCGCGGACTTAACCGGGTCGGTGGGCTGGATCGAGTCGGTGATGACCAGCGACTTCATCACCGACTTGGTGATCCGCTCCACCGCCGGGCCACTTAGCACACCGTGGCTGATATAGGCGTGGACTTCCTTTGCGCCATTCGCGAGCAGCACTTCGGCGGCTTTGCAAAGGGTGCCGGCGGTGTCACAGATATCGTCCACGATCACGCAGATCTTGTCCTGCACATCCCCGATCACGGTCATCTCGGCCACTTCTCCGGGTTTCTCACGCCGTTTGTCGACAATCGACAGGGGCGAGTTGATCCGCTTGGCCAGTTCGCGCGCGCGCGCAACGCCGCCGACATCGGGCGACACCACCATCAGGTCGCCCATCTGGCCCTTAAAGTGGGTCTTGATGTCGAGCGCAAAGATCGGGCTGGCATATAGGTTGTCGACGGGAATGTCGAAGAAGCCCTGGATCTGGGCGGCGTGCAGATCCATAGTCAGCACCCGCTCCACCCCGGCGCCGACAAGCATATTGGCCACCAGTTTCGCCGAGATCGGCGTTCGCGCCTTGGTGCGGCGGTCCTGCCGGGCATAGCCGAAGTAGGGGAGCACCGCAGTAATGCGCGCTGCCGACGAGCGACGCAGGGCATCGCACATGATCAGCAGTTCCATCAGGTTGTCGTTGGCCGGGTTCGATGTCGACTGGACGATGAACATGTCCTCGCCCCGGACGTTTTCGAAAACCTCGACAAAGATTTCGCCGTCGTTGAACCGCTCGACGCGCGCGTCGACCAAATCGACAGTCACCCCTCGGTGCATGGTCATACGGCGGGCAATCGCCTCGGCAAGCGGAAGATTTGCGTTCCCAGCGATAAGCTTGGGTTCGTTGAGTGTCGCCATGTGCTGTTATCCCCAGGCAGCAGTGAATGTGACAGAATCGTGATGTTGACACCGCTTAACATGGCCTTACCGTCGCGCAAAGATTTCGGCGGGAGAAAAACGGATATGGCTCATGTTGATTACTTCTTTGCGACATTGTCGCCTTATACCTACCTCGCGGGAACCCGGCTGGAGGCGATCGCAGCGAAACACGGCGCGACCATCTCGTACAAGCCGGTCGACCTGATTGCGCTGTTCGGACGTACCGGAGGTGTGCCGCCGAAAGACCGGCACCCGGCGCGGCAGGAATACAGGGCGCAGGAATTGGTACGACAGTCGCGCAACCTTGGCATGCCTCTGAACCTGCAGCCGGCGTTCTGGCCGGTGAACCCGGCACCGTCGTCTTACGCGTTTATCGCAGCACAGAGTGCCGGAGGCGGGGATCTGGGCGCTCTGGTGCATGCCTTTACCCGCTCGTGCTGGGCGGATGAAAAGGACATCTCGCAGGATGAAGTGATCCGTGATTGTCTTACCGAGGCCGGGTTTGATCCGTCGCTGGCGGACAGCGGGCTTTTGCAGGGGGCGGAAACCTATGCGGCCAATCTGGAAGAGGCCGCCGACAAGGGGGTGTTCGGTGCGCCGTTTTACATTTCCGATGACGGCCAGAGATTCTGGGGGCAGGACCGACTGAAAGATCTGGACCGGCATCTGGGAGAGATAGACGCGTGAATGCTCGCATGACGATCCCGCAGCCGATCCATTGCCGCAGTTTTGGTCACGGTCCGCGCAAGGTGCTGGCACTGCATTGCACCATAGCCCACGCCGGCGCATGGCGGGGCCTTGCCGGTCTGATGGAAGAGGCGGAGTTCCATTGCCCGGACATGCTGTGCCACGGGCGCAGTCCAGACTGGGACGGGCAGGGCGACTTTCATGACCGAATGACAAAAGCGGTGCTGCAGCATTTGACCGAGCGGATGGATGTTGTCGGACACTCGTTCGGCGCAACGCTGGCGCTGCGTCTTGCGGTGGAACAGCCCGACCTGGTGCGCAGTCTGACGCTGATCGAATCCATTCATTTCGGAGTAGTGCGCGAGCAGGAACCACAGATGATGGATGAACAACAGAAATCCTCGGCGCCGTTCCGTGCTGCTGTGGAGACGGGAGACTATGAACTGGCGGCGCGGCTGTTCAACCGTGGCTGGGGCGACCGAGACGGAGCGCGGTGGGACGAGATGCCCGAGAGCACAAGGGCGGCCATGACGCGTGGCGTGCGCATTGTCCCGGCCTGCAGCCCGGCTGTTTTCGATGACCGGCCGGGGCTGTTGCGGCCTGGTGTGTTGGAAAGGGTGCGAATGCCGGTCCTGTTGCTGCGGGGAGCGCGCACGGCGCCGGCGGTTGCCGCCGTGAACGACGCGTTTGCGCGACGGTTCCTGGATGCGGAAAACGTCGTGGTGCCGGGGGCGGGGCACATGCTGCCGGTGACCCATCCGCGGGAAACCGCCGATCACTTAAGGAGGTTCCTGGCGCGCGGTGTGGTCTAGGTTTTTGATCCCACGGTTTAATGGTGCGATCCATTCTTTGGAATGGAAGGAAACTGAACCGCGCCGGGTTTGCCGGAGGCTCCAACTCTTGAGTAGGATGGAGCATCATGAGCAAGACGACGAACAAGTATTCCCGCGAAGTGCGCGAGCGTGCCGTTCGCCTGGTTCTGGACAATCCCGGACAGCATGAGAGC